>DAOVCJ010000002.1 GCA_030670085.1 Candidatus Aenigmatarchaeota archaeon | reverse complement strand
AAGTATGCCAGAAAAAAATAGTCTTTCGTTACGAATTCTAACGCAAGACAGTGTGTTTGTCTTCCCTTAAGATTTAGCTAAAACCGATATCAATAGCTTAAATTACTGGTTTTACGATGAACGAAAGACTTATAAAGCTTTCGGTCACTATATAACTAATAACTACATCGAAGTAATAACTATATTTGGTGATTTAATGGAGGATTATAAAATAGATAAAAAATACAAGGATGACAAATACACAGAGGATAATATCGACTCGGAAACTGTCTTTCGTCCGTTCCGTGAGGAAATTCCAAAAGAGGAGTTTGTTGAGAAGGTAAGGCTCGTCTCCAAGCAGGCAATTCCAAGGCTCGATGAGGAACCCATTGAACCCCTGAAGAGAGTAAGCCCTGATATAACAGGCAACCTTTTTGACAGGGTCACTTTCCTCAAGGAGAGAATAGATGAAACCAAAAAGGCAATGGAGTTGAGAGAGAGTATACACAACGATATAATAACGGACATAGATTCTGACATAGAGGAAAAGAGCAGGATAGAAAACCAGCTATCGAACATGGATGAAAAGAGAAACATCAAGATGGATATCTCAATCCTCAGGAGGGAGAAGAGGAGCGAGAAAGTGAGGTTCTGGAAGGATATCTTTGAGCTTAGGACAGAGTTGAGGGAACTTCTTGAGAATTACCAGACTGAGACAAAGATATTGAAGATATTTGAGGACTTGGGTGGTGAGGAATGATCAGCCGGGATGAAAAGTTAATAGAAAGTGAAATAAAAAAGCTCGTCCCTGTTCTGGGGAAGGAGAGAGCCAGGAGGCTTAGCAAGGCCTACCTGCTCGGGGATGAGGAGACAAAGAAAAGAATATTCGAGATGATTGATACTGTAAAAGCAGCTGTCTTCTCAAGAAAGGAATTAAGGGATACAATCCTTATGGAGCCGCCCCCAAGCAACATTGCATCCAGAGGGGATCTGAGATTTGGTAGTGTTCTTTATGGTAGGAAAAAGCTGTATCCTGTATCCCTGGAAAGAAAGTTCCTTTTGACCCATGTGGGGATATTTGGTTCCTCTGGTTACGGAAAGACCAACATAGCGTTGTGTATGATAAAAGAGTTGTCTGATAACGGGATCCCTGTTCTGGTCTTTGACTTCTCAAAGAGGAACTACAAGGACCTGCTCTCAACAGAGATCAGGGACAGAGTAGAGATATTTACAGTAGGAAGGGACGTTTCTCCCTTCAGGTTCAATCCCCTGAAACCCCCTGAAGGGGTACAGCTTTCTCAGTGGATGAAGGAGTTCTCCAGCATATTCGACCACGCCTACTGGCTGCTTGGTGGTGGCAGGCATATTATTCTGAAAGCGTTGGACAACGTTTACTCTGAAAATGATAAGCCAAGGCTGAAGGATGTGAAGGAATGGCTGAGCGAGTATGCAACGTCAGCCAAGATGCCGAGCAGGGAGAGGAACTGGCTGGCAACAGCAGAGAGGCCTCTGGAATCCCTTTGCTTCAAGGAGCTTGGTGATGTTTTTGAGTGTGATGAGGGGGTAAGGCCTTCTGATTTCTTCGAGCCTGGAAAGATCACGATACTGGAACTGGATTCCCTTGATATTAATGACAAAACCTTCTTCATTGAGATAATCCTGCAGTGGGTGAGGGACTGGATGGTTATCAGGGGTAAGAGAGAAGAGCTTGTTGGTACTGTGATACTGGAGGAAGCTCACCATGTTCTTAACAGGGAGAAGTCAAAGAAGATAGGTTCTGAAACCGTCATAGATCTGATTTTCAGGGAGGTCAGGGAGCTCGGTCTTGGAATGATATACATTGACCAGCACCCTTCACTCGTCTCGTATCCTGCCCTAGGTAACACCTCAACCCATATATACATGAACCTGGGCCTGGATACCAAACACAGCTCAGATATCCTTGATGCATCAAACATGCTTGGACTGGATTATGAGGAACAGGGTGGATACATAAGGAAGCTTCCTGTTGGTCATGGATTCATGCTTTGCAGGAATTCCGAATTCCCGAACTCCTTCCTTGTGGCATTCGATGAGTTCGATTTCCAGAAGGGTTCAGTCACTGACAGTGATATTGCAGAATTCATGAGGGGAAAGATAAAGGTAGAGAAACCTATGGAAGGCAGACACAAGATGCTGGAACCAGAGCATGTTGAAAAGAAACCTGAAGCTAAGAGAACCCCTAAAAAGGTTCCGATGGATAAGATACAGGAAATAAACGAGAATGACTGGAATGTAATAGAGGTTATAGGAAACGGGGATGGTGCTTTCTCGTCAGAGATATACAGAACCCTGAGAATCTCCGGGAGCGTTTTCAACAGGAGGGTTGAGAAGCTGATAGACCTGAACCTGGTTGCAATGAGAAAGGCAAAGATAAAGAAGAACAGGCTGAACTACTACTACCTGACTGAACTGGGCATGGATGTCTTTGCTACAAGGTACGGACCTGAGGAAAACGTATTGGATGTTAGGGTTGATAATGTCCTTGAGATGTTCAAGATGGCTGGGTGGACTTTCGAAGCGAAGGGTGACAAGATTGAGCTGAACATTGGGAAGAAAAAGGCAAACATAATTATCGCAAATACCCAGGACAGGGAAAAGATTTTCTCTGATCTTGGCAGGAACAGGTACTTCCTCTGCGCATCTGACCAGATAAAGAACATGGTTGTTCAGGAGGCTGCGAAGAGAGCCAAGATAGGAAAGACCTTGACATTGTTCATATCCACAATAAAGGGTTTCGAGGATAAGGGAGAATTCGAGAAGATCGAATTCGATTAATCATGTTCAAAAAATTCAAAACTTTACGCCTTTGGGCACTGAATTGGTCTGTAAAACTAACTCAGAAATCCAAATGGATGCAAAGGCAAAAGAAAATAAGGCCCTTAGGGTTTCACTGAAAACCCAAAACCCGATAGGGATGCGCTCCCTGAAGTGGGTTCAGAGCCTTAGACAAACTTAGCGGAAGCTATCTCTCGGATTAAATTCTATTCGTCTTTTGACTTATTCTAATTCGACTTTTGATGGTCTTTCGCTAAAATCGATAAAAATCCAATTTAAGAAGGAGGTAAAAACGATGGTAAAAGATGTAATGGCGATAAAAGAACTAAGTCTTGAAGAAGAAATAGTAGACATTTTTAAACAATTTGGTGAGATCGGTCACGTAATGGAGATTCGCAAGCTAAAAAGTGAATTAGGAAAAAGGAAGGTAAAATATTTCGATGGGGGACTCGGGACTGCGGTCAATAACATGATCAATAATGGTAATGTTGTGGTAAAAAGAATAGACCCTGCGAGCTTAGTTGCTACTCATATTGCCCTGGTAAAGTATTAAAAATGTTCGCTCTGGAAGAACGGGAGGGTTAATTTATTAATCCTCCCCATGGCTTTGGAAACAACTTGGCAAAAGCCAGTTTGCATTTTTGCATAAATTAAAATTTTAAAAGAAAGGAGGCAAGAATGAGAAAACTTTCTTTATGTGTTATGTTGTTTTTGCCCATATCCCTTATTGTGTTTTCAGGTCAGGTCAACGGTAGTGATTTCAGCCTGGGAGCGAGATACAAAACTTCGAATATTAACATAGTCGAAGGTGCAATGTTCAACAATTATTGGATAACCCATTTTGAATTGAATGCTGAATGGGAAAGTAGTGGGATTAAGTTATTTGCCAATCCGTACACATACTTCAAAACAGTAAAACCCAGCGACTATGTAGAGGGGGGTCTGCTCATTGGAGTAAAAAAGAACATCATAGATATTTTTGACTTGACAGCTAAGTCACTATTTTTTGGCTGGGAAGAAGAAGGTAAATGGAACCGGGGATTTGTTCTGTTTGGAGAGCTGGAATTCAACATATTTTTGAATCCTAGAGTTGTGTATGCATTCGGCAATATAATCGACAGAGAAGATCTAAGTGGTAGCTCCATAAGGTTGGATTTTGGTGGACGTATTGGAACAATAAGGTATAAAGGTAAAAAGGTTTGTGTTGTAGAGTCCAGGAGAGGTCTGATCTACAACCACCATTTCTTCAGGGACCAAAAGGGTTTTATCTTTACCGCTGATGTTTTGTTGAAGGAACTCAAGATATTCGGACCTTTCATGACAGAGTTGTTCATTAACTGGTTCTATGCAAAGGGCATTATCAACAGAATAATGGTTGGTATAAACATTGATTTACAAATACTCGGAAAGGAGGGTTAAAATGGAATACTTTGTATTATTTTTGGCATTGGGTTTGGGTTTAATCTACCTGCACAGACATCCTAATTTTCTGACAAATTTCTGGATTCCGCAGCAATACATCCAGACAGTAGGCAGGATTGCCCTCATGGTAGGTATCATTTCTATAGCAGTATCCCTGGAATTCTATTTCACAAACATGCGCTCACCCTTTATGCTCTCACTGGTTTTTCTCTTAGCTCTGATTGTAATAGTCGTAGTGATAGGCCATTCGACAAGGGGATGGGCTTCCTCAGCTAACGCTGATCAGAGGTCTTCCCATAGATGGTCACTCAAGAACTGGATACCTGCTTTGATCGTTCTGCTGATTATAATGTGGATACTTTCAAACTGCTGAAAGGGGGACTAAAATGAAAAGAATAGCAACATTGGTTATTGTTCTGTTGGTGTTGGTGGGTCCGGTTCTGGTTCGTGGAGGTGAAACAGAAAGCCAGGCAAGGATATTCACCCTTGCCAAGAAATCCTTGGGAAGTAACTGGTATGTGCGGATGCAGAACGTTTTCCCGAACCTAGTTCAAGATTGGGGCCGCAACCTGCTTGTCTACGCAGGAATTGAGTACAAGTTCAGCGACAAGCTCAGCCTTGCCCTGATGGCTGGAAAGATGTTCGAGGAGGAGGATAACCACACAGCTACGTTGGTTCTTGAGACCAGACCCGGCAAGAAATGGCTCATCTGCACCCAGGTCGATTGGCAAATCAACAAGGAAAGTATGTGGCGCATCACCCAGGTCAGGCACTTATTGGGAAATGTTTTCTGGGTAGGTATTGAGAACGACATGGTATCCTTTGGTGAGAAGGAAAATAATTACTTCTCAATCGGACCGAACGCTGGAATAGTATTCAGCAAGAACTTCCTGGTCTCGCTCACCTACTTCAGGAAATGGACTCATGAAAAAAGCTTTGGTGTCGTAAGGATCTATCTCATACTTATCCTATCCGACACATGAGAGGAGGACTAAAATGAAAAAAGAAAGAATAGCTTTATGGGTTTTCTGGGTTCTTTTTCTTACTCTCACCTTTACCTGGTTGGGGGTCGGAAAGTTTGTAAACAGATGTCTGCATCAGCCACCAAAACCCGCCCTCACAGAGCAACAGAAAGCGCAATACTTCGAAGAAGCAGAGAAAATTTTTAGCGCTGTAAAGGAAAAAGGGAAGAATCTAACACCCAAAGATTTCTTCCTATACCAGCATTCTCTCTACAATATTGAAAGAGGGGTAGGTAAATACTGGAATGCCCCTCCGACACTCTTAAGACTAACCATGAATTTAGCTCCCTACTACAAATCACTGGAGCGTAAAATTATAAAGCAGGGACAGTCTCCTGGATTTGTAATGTCTCAGGCGCAGATAGAAGCTTGGAAGGAGGTTGGTTTTAAGGGAGCAGCACCTAATGTTTTTACTACAGAAAACGTAAAGAAGGTCCTTTTATGGTTGCTCAAGTTTGGGTTCATTGTCTTTATTCTTGTTCCGCTTATTTACTACTACCGCTGCCAAGAAAGAGGTGAGTCTTTTAAGGAGTTGATATTGGTACAACCATGGAGTTTCTTTGCTTACATGGTATTCTGGCCTGTAGGATTAGGATTCGATTATCCCGACGGAACGGTAGGAGTTGTATGGAAATATCACAAGTTGAGAGAGAAATATATTTCTGAAAGAGAGTGGAAATACAAACTGACTAAAGAGGAAGAACAGATGCTTTGGCAGCATGCAAAAGGCAGGATTGAGAAATTCGATCTCGGGGTTGCAAAGGCCTTTGCCTATTCAAGAACAATGGCATACGTTTCCACACTCATCATCTGGGTTCTTTCCCCGCTCCACCAGAAAGGATTGCTAATGGCAGGGGAAGTGAAAGAGGAGAAGGCAGCTACCAAAGTTGTGAAGGAAGAGAAATTGGATTTTAGCGGTTTCCTTCAGTTTAAGTATGAGAATTCTCAAGGGAAGGACACATTTTCCGTTCCTATGGTTGTTGTCAGTTTGAAAGGAGACTTGACCGAAAACATAAGCTGGAAGTTAGAAGCTGATGTTGTAAATAAAAAGATGAGAGATCTCTGGTTATATTTTGCGTTTGATGACTGGTTGAAGATTAAGACAGGTAAATGGTTTGCGTGCTTCACTGCAGCATCGCCTCCCGACAAATGGTACCTGATTGAGTACCCAAAACCAGTTTCTCTAGCAACTATTTACGGAGTTGGTGTAGTGGCAGATGGTGATGTTGGTCCCATCAAATACTATATTGGTATTCTGAACGGAAACGGAGCAGAGTCTAGCGATAACAACAGGGACAAGGATGTTTATTTCAATCTCGCATTCAAACCCCTCGAGAAATTTTCCATCGGAACCGCCTACCAGGAAGGGAGGCAGCCTGAAGGTATGAGGGAAAAGTTTGGCAGTCACATCAAAGTTGACATCCCGGAACTTAATCTGAAATTCCTGTCCGAGTACATGTATGAAAAAATGGATGGTGTTGTAAAGCGGGGGTGGTATGCGTTGGGAATTTGGAAACCTTGGGAATCGTTTGAATTTGTCTGCCAATATGACAGGTTTAGAGAACCCCAGAACAAACAGAAAAGCCTGACACTGGGCATCAATCATTTCGTTGGGGATTTGAAACTACAGCTCAATTACGTATTCTCAAACCTTGGTAACAAGCTTCTCGCCAAGGCCCAGGTGAGTTTCTGAGTTTTGGGTTTTTGAGTAATGGTTTAAACAGGGAGGGGTGGTTGCTCCCACCTTTTATCCCCTAAAGACTACCATCTAGGCGACTGCCCTTCCCGCAAACAAAAGGAGGTTTGAAATGAAAAGATTTCTGTTGGTTCTTTTAATCTTTGGTTTGGTCTTTCCTGCATGCCAGAGACAGACTGAAAGAGAATTAAACCGGTTGGATTTCATGATCCAAGATTCGCTGAAGACAACCTTCTCTTTGGAGAAATGGGAAAAACCAAAAAACCCAGACCAGGAAAGCCAAAAACTGGATATTGTTTCCCTCTTGGATGTGTATCCTGGAGTCGATGTACCCGGTCCACAGTTAACAACAGATGGTTACTTCTTTGTGCTTTACTATGAAAGGAGAATTGCAAATACTGGTTCAATATTTTCTACCATCTTACAAATGCACATCCTGTTCGTGAATCATGGTGGTGACAGATTAATCGGTTATATGAGTAATAGCCCTGTATTAGAATTCGGATCTATATTAAGAGGGATTTCCCACATGTCTCTCATGGAAAAGCTCAGCTGTCGCAATTTCAAGGATGATATCGAAGAAACTCGCTTCTGGTATAGGAAATATCAAAGTGAGTATAATTTCAGGAAATTCGATATTAAGGGTTCACCGACAGAGTCCCTTAAAGAAGTGATGGCACTTGCCGAGCTGCCGCTGGAGGAGGCCATAGAACTGGAAGACGAATCCGGCACAATTAGGCATGTTATTCGGGAAACCCATTGAAGATAACAATTAAAATTTTGAAAAGGAGGTTTATCATGTCTACTTTTGACTTAATCTTCTGGAAACTTTATCTCATCATTGGGTTTATACTCCTCGTGGCATTGCTCTGGAGAACAATAAGCGAATGCTATCACTACCAAGACAAATCCTGGAAAACCGGGTTGAAAGAAGAACTACTGATCCATCCTTCCCATTACATAGCCATGTTCTTTTTCTGGTGGGTTTTTCCTTATACTATTATGATTTTCATTAACCCGGAGCCGGCTATTTCTCGTAAACGCTATTCAAAACTAAACAGATGGGCTAAGAGATGTAAACGGGAGAATGATGAATTCGATGCAGATATATACATAAGAAAAAGTCCTGAGAATGTGGTAAAGGAATTGTATGATAGGTTCGAAGACTCTAGCAGAAAGAGGGTAGAAGTGTTTGACAAAACAGTAGAAACTGTTGAAAAACAATCCAGAGTTGCTGCCCTGATCAGTCTTATCCTTGCCTTTTTGGGTGGAGGTGCTGTGAAATCCCATGCACAGAGCAAGAAAAAGGATGAGGAGGAAAAGCTCAAAGTAAGCATTGCAGAGTTGGTTCAGGTAGCTGCAAAGAATAAACCCCTTGAACTGGGATATTCTAGAGTAGCTTTATCGTTTCCGAAAAAATGGTTACTGGAATTCCAGATGTTCAATGAACCAGGTTCGGATACATTTGAATCGCTATTTGGAAAGACCATAGTGGACAAGAAATTCTTTAAACTGACTCCCATGCCCATGGTTTCTGTGAACGACTCAGGGGAGGTTTGGTGGGGAATAAACCTAAGGATGATATTCGAGGTGAAAAAACTGAAATTTACTCTTCCTTTCGTTCGACACATATTCCCTGTTAATGGTGATGTGGAGAAAACATTCATAGTCTGTATTGCAGATTATCCCTTTAGCAAATCATTCAGGGTTGGTATAGGCAACATAAACTATAAGGAGAGTGGTAATAGAGCTGTAATTCGAATCGGTCCAAGCTTCTCATTCTCGAGAGAAAAGTGGGATTTCTTCCTGTTCACCTACATCAATCTTCGAAATGAAATACCGGGTTTTCAATTCCAGGTATCTCGTAACTTTTAACAAGGGGGTCAAAATGAAAGACGACAGCCTTTTTATCGGATTTGATAACATCCTTCTTGAAGACATGGGAAGGAATAAAGAGAAGAAAAGGGAGAGGATTAGAAACAATCACTCAAAGGATAAAGGACTACTTAACCACCCCAGAGGGAACCCAAAACATAAATGAAAAAACACGGAGGTGTCCCGTACCTACCAAATCTGGTACCTGCCAAATTGTCTCGATACGAATTTCGGGGCACCTCCACCAACCACGAAAACAATCCTGACATCTTGTCAGTTGATATAGATAGGTTGAAGAACCAATTTTAAGGAGGAAAAAATGAATAATAAATCTGAACGGAAAAAGAAAATCATCAAAGCTCTCCTGAAAAAGAAGAAAGACGAGTTGAGAATCTGTATTATTGGTGCTGGACATGGTGGCTTAGCCATGGCTGCTCACCTGGCCATAAAAGGATTTTCGGTAAACCTCTTTAACAGGACTAAGGGACACATCAAAGCTCTCCTAAAAGGCGAAAGAAAAATTAAGGTCGAGGGGAAGGTTGAAGGCTTTGGCAAAATCAAATTAGCCACCAACGACATAAAGGAAGCCATCAAGGGTGTGGATATTATCATGGTTGTTGTTCCAGCCAACGGTCACGAATGGGTTGCAAGAGCTTGTGCACCTTATATCAGAGAGGAACAGATAGTTGTGCTCAACCCGGGCCGTACAGGAGGAGCTTTGGAGTTCTTACGAACCCTCCAGAAAACGGAAGTGGAAGAACTTCCGTTCATTGCAGAAGCCCAGACATTTCTTTACGCTTCTAGGAAATTAGGCCCTGCTCATGCAAAGATTTTCGCAGTCAAGAATGCTGTTCCTCTGGCAACTATACCAGCTCATTGGATTCCTGGCGTAGTCAAAGTCATTAATCGGATTTTTCCCCAATTCGCTCCTGGTGATAACGTCTTCAAGACAAGCTTTAACAACATTGGAGCCATTTTCCATCCTGCACTCACAGTACTAAATGCTGCATGGATTGAACAAACTCATGGTAATTTTGATTACTACATTGAAGGTGCCAGTCCGTCTATAACCAAAGTGTTGGAGGTGTTGGATAAAGAAAGGGTGAGTGTTGCTGGTGCTTTGGGTTTTCGGGCTATGAGTGCCCGTATATGGCTCTATACTGCTTATTCTGCTACAGGAAAAAATCTACACGAGGCTATTCTTGCAAATCCAGGTTATGAGAATATAAAGGCTCCTGACAGACTTAATCATCGTTATATCGATGAAGATGTCCCCATGAGTTTGGTTCCTATAGCTTCTATCGGAGACATGCTGAAAGTTCCTACACCCTACATAAAATCCATAATACGGATCGCTTCTGTAATGAGGGGTAAGGATTTCTGGAAAACCGGGAGAACAGTTGAGAAGTTAGGGATTAAAGGAATGTCCATCGAACAGATTCGTCTCCTGGCTGTTAAAGGTGAAATCTAATGAAACCTGGGAATCCAAACAACAGGGGACCCTGATCGTCTGGGTCCCCTTTCCTCCCCCTATTCATTTTTTTGCGTTTTGAGCACAAATGAGCGTAAAAGTGGGAAATTTCAGCCAAATTTTATAAGGATTTGCATGTAAATAGTAATTGTTGATGTTCCTTTGCTAAAAAATACAAATTAATTGAACCTATCGATTGGGTTATTGAAAATATCCCAATTTGTCTAGAGAATTTGGTTCATAAGAAATAAAAAACCCTCGAGAAAACCAAGATAAATAGGGGGTCTCACTTTTTTAGCTGGAGTACTAGCTCTTTCCAAAAGCTATTCGTCTTTTCTCAAGAGATTAGCTGTCTTTTGTATAGTCTGTAGAAATACAGACATGGGACCAGAGCTTAAACCTTTCAAGTTAGAATCCAAGTTCCGCGGTCTTGGAATTCTTGCTCTGTGAGACCCCATTAATATGCGTACTGTGGTAATAATATGGGGATTTACCCGAATAATGCAAAAGGAGGTGTCCATAGAATAGCCTAAATTTAAGGGGATAGTTAGGTTTCGCCTAATCCCAATGAGGTGAGACCTAGGGCATTGGTCAATACCATATCGGAGGTTTATGCACAAGAGATTGTGCGACGAGAACCATTAATGGTGTCTAAAGAGATGTGATTACCTTTCATCCAAGAGGTCATTATCATGACCCGTCACTCCCAGAGTACAGGAGGGACAAAAAGGGGGCCAATGTAGCAAAAGGCCCCAGCAATAATACTTTCATATTAATTTCATTTTAACTCCTTTGTTTATTTTCATTCTCAGGGAGAGGGCAATTGGAAATGGATTCTTCATTTCCCCAGTGTGCTAAGAAGCTCTCTCCCCAGCAATTTTTTGAGGTTCATTTATTCTTACCTCCTTAATTGGATTAAGGGGAAGGGAACTACTTTACCCCACCTCCCGTGAAATTTTGGGGGATGCAACATAGGTTAGGATTTGTTCCCTTCCCCTAGAGAAAAATCCTGAGGGGTGATTTGGGAGAGGGCACTCCTTGGATTTAGATAGTGCATTGGATGAAAATGTCAATTTCCTCCTCTCCCTTTTCTTTTGTATTGTCAAGTTAAAGGGATATGAAATAAAGAATAAAAAATCTGGCCTAGGAGAACCTCCTGGTCCAGCAGATAACAGTCCACCTGGAGATTTTTATTCCATGTTTCCTCTTCATATGGATGACCACCTCTGAGGTGGAATAACCCTTGTTGTAGAGGGAAACCGCTTCCAGAATCTCCTCCTCTGAGAAGCGCATCCTCCAGAACCTGTCCCTTGCCGTGAACTTCCTCCCACATCCCTTGCAGAGCCTCATTCTCTTCTTGGTCCTCTCGTTGTACCTATATCCTCTCCATACGGTCTTCAGGCTTCCGCAGTAGGGGCATTTTTCCCTTTTCACGCTCTTATTTTATTCTTTGTCAATTTAAAGGTATATGGAGAAGTGTCAGAGGGAGGATTAGCGCTTCTTGCCGAAGTCTCTGAAGCTGGTGCTTATGCTCTCTGTCCAGAAGCCCGGGAGATCATAGAGGAGCATACCCTCGAAGTCATCGTCCCATACGTAGAAGTTCTTGTTGGGCTCCTCGCATCTCTTGAAGAAGGGGGTAACCTTGTCAAACATATCCTTTAACGCCCTTCTCTCGAACCTTGCCTGGAGCAGGCTCGGCTCCTTGAAAACGAGGGTATCGGCAAGCCTCACAACATTCAGGTCTATCATTGCGGAATTCTGTGTGATGATTATAAGGGTGAGGTTCTTATGCCTCGCTAGGGTCATTATCTTGCTAAGGATTCTGTTCGCCTCCTTCATGCTCTCTCTGGAGAAGTACCCTATTGCCCCCTCATCTATGAGAACAACCGAGTTGTTAGGAGCCTCCTCCACACTATCTATTTTATGCATCCACCTGGGAAGCCTTGCCTCCTTGTAGTTGACTATATAGCATTCCCTTGGGCTTTTGTTCTTGAAAATCTCCAGGAGCTTCATTCCCAGTGACGTTTTACCAGAACCTCTTTTTCCTGTTATGAGCATTATCAGGCTCGAATCTATGAGCTTTTTCCTGAACTTATCGTAATTCCCCCTCTTGGCTTCCGAAACCTCTATATCCTTGAACGGGATTTTCGGTTTTCTAGATATCCTAGGTCTCCTCAAGAAATCAAGTATTCCCATACTGAATATTTGGATTGATTATTTATTTGCTTTGAATTACATCCTCTCCGATGCTTCAATCCCTAGCAGTCCAAGAGAATTCTTGAGTGTGATCTGGACTGCTTTTACCAGGGCGAGTCTTGCTGATTTGGTCTTCGGGTCGGCCTTGAGGACAGGAAGGGACTGGTAGAAATCATTGAATAGAGTCGCCAGCTTGTAGGCATAGTTTGCAATGTAATGGGGTTTGTAGTCCCTTGTAGCGTTTGAAACAGTTCCAGAAAACTCCATTAAATGCTTTATCAGATTCTTCTCCTCTTTTTTCTCGAGCAGTTTTGAATCAAAACTTCCTAACGATTTTTTCGCTTTTCTCAGAATAGAGCATGCCCTTGCGTGGGAGTACTGTATGTAGGGAGCTGTGTCACCCTCAAAGCTCAGGCAATCCTTCACGCTGAAGGCATAGGTTTTTTCAGGAGAGACCCTTATCATTGCATACTTGAGAGCTCCAATACCCACCTGCTCTGCAATCCTGGACTTCAATCCCTTGCTGTAACTAGGCATCTTCTTACTTGCTGTCTTCTCTGCAGCCTTGACTGCCTTTTCAATTAAATCATCCATTGAAACGAATTTCCCTTCCCTCGTGGACATGGAACCCCCGGGTAGTGTGAGAAACTCATAGAAAACTATGTGATATTTTTCCGCCTCCCTCGGCATTATGAGTTTCAAAGTCGAGACTATCTGCTTGAAGTAAAGCCTCTGGTCTGTTCCCATAACGTTCAGGTTAAAATCAGCACTGGATAGCTTGTATTTGTGATAGGCCAAGTCTCTCAGTGTGTACATGGAGGTTCCGTCAGACCTTGTAAGGTTGAACTCCCTTTCTATTCCGAATTTCTTCAGGTTCATCCAGACCCTGTTTCCATCAACCTTCGTTTCCTTGCATTTCTTTATCCTCTGGAGTATTTTCCACACCTCTCCGTTGAAGATGTATTCGCTTTCAGGCGAAAACTTGTCTATCTTTATGCCCAGCCTTCCAAGGGTTTCTTTATGTCCTTCAAGGCATTTCTGGGTTATGAATCTGAAATGCTTTCTCAGCTCCTTATCCCCAGCCTCAAACCTCTGCAACATATCCTTTAACTCTTCCTCGAGTTTCTTTTTCTTTTTCACCTTTCTGTTTCCCTTAACATACAAATCAAGAATCCACCAGTCTGGTTTTCCCTTCACCTTTGGTTTTTTTCTCATGTATTCCATCGCAGCTATGGCTATCTGTCTCCCGGTGTCGTTAACCAGAAAATCAGTCCTTACTTTATTACCGGAGAATTCAAATATCCTTGCCAGGGAATCCCCTATAACAGAATTCCTGAAGTGTCCTAGGTGCAAGGGCCCGTCAGGATTTGCAGAAGTATGTTCCACCAGAATTCTCTTCCCAGTTTTCTTTCCAGATCCATACTTATCCTTCTCCTTCAGTATCTGCTTGAGAACAGCGTCACCGAGCTTTCCCCAGTCAGCGTAGAAATTAACATAAGGGCCGTAGAAATTAACCTCTCTAACAAGACCGGATGGCTTTATCTTCTCAGCGAGGTTTTTGGCAAACTTAACAGGGTCCTTCTTGTCAAGGGTAAAGCAGGGCAGGGCAAGGTCTGCTCCAATCTCCTCAGGCGGTCTCTCCAGGAGCTTCTCCAGTTTGTCTTTTGAAACTCTGGCCTTCCTCGAAACCATCCTTACGACATCTCTCCTGAACTTCTCGCCAGGATTCATGGTATCACTTTAATTATTTGACGAAAGGACTAAATAAGTTTGGTCCTGTTAAAGAAAACTTTCCGTTCTTGGTTTCTCATATCACACTTGACTGGTTTTTTTCTCATCTTTGTCATTTGGAGTATTTATTGATGCAAGACTAACATTAACCAAGTGATCAAGTACATGGGATGCTGTGACCTTGCTGGTGGAATCTGTTCACGCATCCGATCACATGGTGGTTTTGATGTCAGTATTCGATATTAAGGTTGAGAACGTTGTTGCTTTTGCTGTTCTTGGGAAGGACATCTCACTCGCAAAGCTTATTGAAAAGCTCAATGGTGTGGAGTACAACCCAGAGCGGTTCCCTGGTGCTGTTTACAGGATAAAGGACCCAAGGGCAGCTGCGCTCATATTCTCTTCCGGCAAGATAGTATGTACAGGTGCGAGGAGCATCAAGCTGGCCAAGGAGGCCACGCATAAGGTCGTTGATAGTATAAGGGAGACTGGGATTGACCTTCCCAACAAGTTCAATATAAGGATCGAGAACATAGTTGCATCTACAGAGATATATACCAAGAACAAACTGAACCTGGAGAGACTAGCTTTCGAACTGGAAAATTCTGAATACGAGCCAGAATCGTTTCCTGGCCTTGTCTACAGGATAAGGAATCCCAAGGCAGCTTTCCTGCTGTTCGGATCGGGAAAGATCATCTGCACCGGAGCGAGAAGGGTTGAGGACATTCATATAGCACTGGAGAATTTCAAGGCCGATCTTGAGGGAGTGGGGGTCAAGGTCAAACCTATAAAAAACAAACCATTCTTGGAAGACTCTGAAGGCATAGCAAAGTGACTCTGGCCGACTATTTGTGGATCTGCTGAAGCAGCAGCTTAAAAGAAAAAGTAGCCCTGGGCGGATTTTCGTGTGGTTGCAGGAGGGGTGGGAACCCGCTGGTGGTTTCCACATTCGAACCGCCGTCTCCGGTTTTCTTCTCTCACTTTCGCCATCAGGTTAACAAATGGCGAATCGAATCTTTAGATGATCCAAAGACCGGTATCCTTGGCCACTAGACTACAGGGCTATCTCTTCGAACGACGACTTTAACCAATCCTCATTCGACGGATTGAACCAATATAAACAATCCGTCAATCCAACTTTTCAAGTCGTCTATCGATTTTCCGTGCTAAAGAATTAGCTGCGTTTTTTAAATCTGTTAAAGGGGTTATATCTCCTTCAGGGCTCTCATACCCTTCTGCGTGATAACAATGCATGTTCCCAGGGACTCAATCTTGTCTATGTAACCCATCTCTCGCAGTCTGTGTATGCTTATATCGCTTCCATTGTGTTTCTCACTGTTGAGCTGAACAATCAGTTCTCCCTTTGTTATCAGGAGTTGCCTTGAGAGAAGTTCCAGTACTCTTTTTTCCACATCACTCAACATACCAAATCCCTCTTCAGTTTATTCACCTTTTCCTTGCCCCCGAGCTTCTCAACTATCTTCAGTGAAAACTCCATTGCTGTCCCAGGGGCCTGGGAGGTTATTATGTTACCATCAACCACAACCCTCTCCCCCCTCGGTCTCGGTATCTCTCTTTCCTGTCCGGGGTATATGGTTGCCTTTTTGTCGTTTATTATCCCTGCCTTCGCGAGTATGCTCGGTGCCATGCATATCGCGGCAATAGTCTTGTTCTTGGAGTCGAAATCCCTAAGGGTAGCGAGAACCTTGTTGGAGTTTCCCAGGTTCTTGTAACCGGGTCCCCCGACCAGAACTATTGCATCGAATTCCTCTGGGTTGACATCCTCAAGCTTCTTGTCTGTCACTATTTTCGTTCCGTTCGCTCCTGTTATCATTGTCGCGGGGATTCCGGCTGTCACAACATTGAATCCCGCTCTCCTCAGAATATCTACAGGTACCATTGCCTCTATCTCTTCAAAACCGTCTGTAAGTGGTATCAAGATGTTCATATGGACCGAATCTTTTTATATACCTTTCCTATAAATAATATGTCAGCCAACACTTATAAAATTTCGTAAAAAATAGACAGAGGAGATGAAAAATGCCAATAGTCGGTTTCAAGTTTGAGTCAATGGAAGCAAAGAGGAACAAGGTAGCAGCTGGTGGGGAGATAAAGATCAACTCAACACCCAAGATAACCTCGGTAAAGGAGATTAACATCCCGACCCTAAAGAAGAAGGCCTTAAGTTTGGGTTTCGAGTTCCTTACCAACTACGAGCCGGGAATAGGGGAGATAAAGATAAGCGGTGAGGTATTGTATCTTACTGACAAGAATGCGCAGATTCTCAAGAAATGGAAGAGTAAGAAGGTCCTTCCTGAAAAAATGAACGTTGAGGTTCTGAACCATTTGTTCAGGCAGTGTCTACTGAAGATATCAAATCTTGCGGATGATCTGCAGCTCCCTCCACCGATCCAGTTGCCGAGAGTAAGACCAAAGGGAGAGCAGGAAAGCTACATAGGATAGTTTATGAAAGCCCGAGCCCATGTCTGGATCTCTGGAGAGGTTCAGGGAGTTTTCTTTAGGTCAAACGTCAGATCCCAGGCCATGCTTAGGGAGATAAGGGGATGGGTCAAAAACCTTCCTGATGGCCGGGTTGAGGCTTTGTTTGAGGGAAACAAGGATGAGATAGAGGAACTTCTGGAGTTTTGTAAAGAGGGTCCTGCCGGAGCAAATGTAAACAACATTGAGGTTAAATGGGAAAAATCCACAAGCGGTTTCCGGGACTTTGAGATCAGACACTAGCAAACAGGACCAGCAACAACACCAGACCTATTACAAAGAGTATTATTATCATCTTGCCTGATTTTAGTATGAATTTTCCCAAGAAGAAGAGAACAACAACCAGGACTACAACAGCCAGAACAAATCCTAGGCTTCCCATACTGCCCACAAAACTCAGGGACTGGAAAAGGTCCATAAGGAGACCGAAGAGAGCGGAAAGCGTGGATACTGCGTTCTGCAGAATCGTTACCACCATTTCAAATATCACAGACAGTGGAGCCTCAACCATACTAAATATTTTGATCTGAAGCTAAATAAATTAGCTAATTTATACAAACATCTTTCCATCGAACTGACAATTATAGAAACAACCAGGGCATTTTCTTGCATCCTCTTTCAAAGATTCTACGAGTTTTTCATGATTTTCTTTATTCATTAAATCAAATATAGACATCCTTGAGGTATCCCCCCTGATATCGCAACAACACATCATCTTCCCATCTGAATCCACCCAGAGCACAGGCGGATTTATGCAATTCCAATCAAGATTTATTGTATGCTTTGGCCAGCTTTTTAGGAAAGAATAGGAATTTGAGATTAACAATCCTTCCCTCTTCATATCTAACAACCTTTCGGACATTTCCTCTACCAATCGTATGTCCTTATTTGTAAGCCTGAATTCACTTTCCTTAGATCTGAATTCCCAGAAACCTTCTTTACCAGTATGTATCGGGCTTAATGTGGAGTATACGCCCATTTTCGAAAGAAAATCTATTGTTTCAGGGACCTCTTTAATATTATGCCTACCAACAACGATGTTTGCACTTAATGATTTCAGATTCATTTTTTTCAAAAACATCAGCGTTTCCAATCCCTTGTTTGATTTTTTTAAAATATCTCCAGATAGCCGTAACTTTGGTTTAATCATTTCAATGCTCGTGATATAGTTTTCCATACCTGCATTAATCAAATCAGAAAGCTTCTTTTCGCTTATTATGGAGTTGGAAAAGATCGCAACATCAATATCTGTTTTTCTATCTATGAATCTGATCAGTTCATTCAATCCCTTTACAATAGTTGGTTCTCCTCCCATTATCTTGAGGTACTTTATCCCGAGATTATCAAGTATCGAAACAGCTTCTTTCCATTCATTGATATTCAGCTCCCTTTCAAATCTCTTTTTTATGATGTTACAATAGGAGCAGGATAGATTACATCTCCTTGTTAAGAAGAACTGCGCCTTCACAAAATCCATACTAACCCAAAAACCTCCCCAGTCTTGATTGTTTCTCTTTTTCTTTTCCTTCTCTCAGCTTCTCCACGACAGAGTTTATTCTCTCATGGGAGAAACTATGCTCCTCGCAGAGCATCTCCAGAAGCTTCTCGGGTTGGAGATCCTTCTTCTCTATGCCCGTTTCCTGGACAGGGGGGTTCTTGAAAAAATCAAATATCTCCTCTGGCTTGGTCTTGAATCCCCACTCAATATCCTTAAAAGCATTGGAAGGGATTTTCTTCTCCTTCACGATTTTCAAAGCAGTCTTTGGGCCTACTCCCTTTATGCCACCTGGATTGTAATCCGTTCCCACGAGTATTCCCAAGGTTATCAGTTGGTCATGGTTTATTCCCAAGCTAGAAAGAACTTTATCAAGCTCCACTATCTCTGGTTTTACTGTGATGTATTTCTCCTTTCCCGGAAGCTTTCTCCTTCCTGAGATTGTGAGGTTCCTGACAAGTCTGGAAGCCCCGAAAAGCAGGGAATCCCAGTCCTGCGAGCCCCCTGCCCATACCCTTCCCTTCCTTACAAGGTAAGCAACCTGCGCCTCCCCTTCTGACAGAGCCTGTATCCAGGGAACCCCCATGTAATTCAGGAGCCTCTTGGACTCCGCAACCATTTCGTCAGTGAGCCTTGCAGACGCCTGGGAATACCTTCGGACGGCTTCGGTATCGCCTCTTTCCAGAGCTTCCTTCCACTTGACCTTCGCCTCCTTTCTTATCCCAGCCCTCTGCTCAACCGTCTCTTTTTTGAACTCTGGTGGCTCGCCATCAAAAACATAAACAATCTCCATTCTGTTCTCTATGAGTTTTGCAGTTCTGTAAAAGAGACCAGAGAGGTGGGAGGTTGTCCTTCCCTTAGAATCCCTTAAAGGTTCCCCTGTAAACCTGTCGCGTATGGTGGTCAGAAACTGGTAGAGAACGTTGTAGGCATCTATTGCTATGGTTTTTCCCTGCAGATACTCAAACTCTATCTGCTTCACAGGAACGAGTTCAGACAAGGAGACACCCATAATGTAAGTTTCTCAGAGGAATTTATATATCTTAAAATCAAAACTAGTTTATTGATTCATATGGGGGAGGTTGGTTGAATGGTTGAGAAAAAGCTTGTTGGAAAGATCACGCACTACTTCACCAACATAGGGGTTGGTGTTATTGACCTTGAAGGTGAACTCAAGGTTGGAGACAGGATATCGATAGAGGGATCAACAACGAATTTCCAGCAGGATGTTAAATCAATGCAGATTCACAACAAGGACGTTGAAGTCGCAAAGAAGGGAGACTCGATTGGAATCAAGATTGATGACAGGGTAAGGGAAGGAGATCAGGTTTTTAAAATCACAGAATAAGTCAGTTCTATGGAGAAAATCAAAATACTGGGTGCTGGCTTATCTGGATTAACAGCAGCAATTAATTTAGCAAAAGAGGGTTATAAAGTAAAAGTATTTGAAAAAAATAGTGATTGTGGTAAGAGATTTGATGGCGATTTCCAGGGGTTGGAAAACTGGACATCAGAGACAGATGTTCTGGATGACCTGAAATCCATGAACATAGATGCCAATTTCTACCGTGAACCGTTCCGCAAAATGAGTTTCTATGATCCGGATATGAAAAAGAAAGATGTTGTTTCGAATAAGCCCATATTTTACCTTGTTAGGCGTGGAAGTTCTAGAGGCTGTTTTGACATGGAACTGAAGAAACAGGCAGAAAATACAGGAGTTGATATAGAATTCAAAAAGACAGTGAATGAAAGTGATGCTGATATAATAGCCACTGGGCCAAAACATGTAAGCGGTGTTGTAAAAGGGATAACCTTTAAGACAAAATCAGAAAAAACAGCTGTTGTTGTGCTAAATGATGACATATCACCCAAAGGTTATTCTTACTTGTTAATTGAAGGTGGTACAGGAACTATTGCTGTTGTTGTGCTGAAGGATATCGAAAATGCAGATTCCTACATCAAGAAAGCAATACGCATCTTTCGGGGAAACATTGAATTTGGGATGAATAATGAGAAATATTTTAGTGGTTATGGTAATTTCTCTTTACAGGATAATTATGAGAGAGACGGGAATCTAATAGTTGGTGAAGCCGCTGGTTTGCAGGATTTTCTATTGGGTTTTGGTATGAGATATGCAGTAATCTCCGGGTATCTGGCTGCAAGAAGTATCATCGAGAATAAAAGTTACAACAAGATTATTCAGGAAAGATTAGGGCATCAGCTCAAAGCGTCACTTGTGAATCGGTTTTTGTTTGAAAAGCTGGGTAATAGGGGATATAAAAAGGTTTTAAAGAGAATAAAATTTAGAGACCCTGTTAATATTCTGAATAAGCAATATAATTATTCGTTCACAAAAAAGATAATATATCCACTCTCCAAAACTTCAATGAGAAAGTAATGGATATTTACAGCCACGTAACCTCAACTTCGTCCGTTCTCTGCCTTGGTTTTATGTCTATTTCTTTTTCGGTTTTGTAGCCGGCTTTCTTCATCAGTACTCCCAGCCAGGCAATCATTGCCCCGTTGTCGCCACTAAGCTCGATTGGGCAGGTGTAGAACTTCGCTCTCCTCTCCCTACACATGGTTTCGAGCATCTTTCGAAATCGAAGGTTGGCAGCAACTCCGCCAGTCAGAATCACCTCGTTCCTTTTCACATGAGCCAATGCTCTTTCAGTTACCTCAGTAAGCATCGCGAAGGCGATTTCCTGAAAGGAGAAACAAACATCCTCTATCTTCTGTCCTGACCTGAATCTCTTTGCAGCCTCTGTGACGAGCCCGGAGAAAGAGAGGTCCATACCCTTCACAACGTATGGGAGTTCTATATACTTCCCCTTCTTCGCAAGCTTCTCTATCTTGGGTCCGCCAGGAAAATCCAGATCAAGTTCCCTGCCGAGCTTGTCCAGAGCGTTTCCGATACTGATATCCATGGTCTCTCCGAAACACCTATATCTACCCTCCATGTAGGAGAGTATCTGGGTGTTGCCGCCTGAAACGAATAGGGTAACGGGGTCCCTTGCCTTGGAGAAGAGCCTGCCTATTTCTATGTGAGCAATGCAGTGGTTAGCTCCTATCAGGGGTTTCCTGTGTTTTCTCGCGAGATCCCTGGCAAAATCCATCCCGACGCGAAGGCATGGAGGCAGGCCAGGACCCTGTGAAAAGGTGATTACATCGATGTCGTCCATTTTCAGTTTTGCCTCTTTCAGGGCTTTTTTTAAAACGTCTTCTTTGACCTTCTTGTGATGCTCTGCCACGTCAATGGGTTTCATTCCCCAGCCCTTTGGGGGCTTGTAGCTGTCCATAACGTTGGCAAGAATCTTACCTTTTTCGTTAACTATTCCCACACCGAACGTGTGCGCTGTTGATTCGATTCCCAGGCAGATCATATTAATCTCCCCAATTCCCACTTTGCATTTCATGAATTTAAGATTTAGTATTAAGAATAAAGAGTTTTTTGTGATTTAAATGTCTGGGATAATTGGTGTTTACTCGGTTGATGGTAATAATATATTCGAAGAGTTATCCTATGGTCTGATAGCCCTCCAACACAGGGGAGACAGGGGTTTTGGTTTTTGTGTTGATAATCAGGATTCTGATCCAAAGAACTGGTTCCTGCATGAAAGCGGGAAGGGTCTTGTTTTTTATGATATGGTTCAGAATAATCCGGAAAAGATAAAGGAATTATCTGAAAGAAAACCAACAGTAGGAATAGGTCATACCCTTTATGAAAAAACAGGGGGACTTCAACCAAGGGGTACATGGAACATTAAAGGATATGACATGATGGTTGCAATGGATGGTGTTCTTCTCGGATATCCTGCAAGAGATGAAGTGGTTATGAGGGCCATAGTTTCTAAATCGTTATCAGAAGCAGATGACTTCTTTAAGGCAGGGGAGCTTATAATGGAAGAATTTGATGGTAGAGGACCCTACAACGTTGTTGTAAATATAAGGGATTACAGAGATGGTGAGTATTACCTCATTGCTTTCAGGGACCCGAAAGGTATTAAGCCGCTATGCATAGGAAGCAGGGAAAATAAATATATTATAGCATCCGAGAGTAAGATATTCCAGAACATAGATGCTGATTTTGTAAGGGATGTGGAGCCAGGAGAGATGATAGTGATTTCCAAGAAGGGAATGAAGGATAGGGTCTTGGTGAGACAAGACCATGCCCACTGCGCATTTGAATGGGTCTACTTTGCAAGTCCTGTGTCTGATATAGAGGGGAAGAACGTCTATCTGGTCAGGAAAAAACTTGGAGAGTTCTTAGCAAAAAGATACCCTGATGTTGACACAGATCAGGTAATATGTTCCCCTGATTCAGGAAGGGGTGTTGCAACTGGGTTTCAGCAGGCCCTGACCCGTAGGAGACTTCAAGATATTATAGAAAACTCAAGGGGAATGAAAAACAAGAAGGAAATTATAAAATACCTGGAATCCGATCTGCAGGATGCGTTTGTTCCTTTTGAAGAAGCTGTTGAAAAAAACCCAACTGCCCCAAGAACCTTCCAGATAGAGGAACCCATACTTAGAGAAATAGCATCACGGACCAAATTTTATTTCAATGAGCATGTTTTGAAGGGTAAAAAATCCGGTGCAGGTGATGACAGCATCGTGAGGGGAAGTGTTTTCAAGTATGGCATGGCACCCAAGGCAAAGAGATTAGGGGCGAAAACCTTTGGTGCAATAATATCCTGTCCCCCGCTTAGTCATGCATGCGTCAAAGATCCTGGAGGCAAAACATTTGCTGCCCTGGGCTTAAGGGGATCTGCTGAGGAGATAGGCAAGAAAGTGGCCAAGGATCTGGGTCTGGATTTTGTCTTATACCCGACAGAGGAAGACCTTGACAAGGCGATAGGTCTTACTGACACCTGTAAGGCATGCTTTAATGGAAAATATCCTGTAAAAAAGGAATTCATTCCAGAAGATCAGTTGGGATAAAAATTTAAATAGGATTGTTCTAATAATAACCTAAGTGATTTAGATGAAGGGTGGACACCGGATCTGGGCCTGAAAATGATTTCCGTAGCCCTTGCTTTGTTCTGTTTTCTGTTAGAAATTTGATATATAATGGAGGCCAAATAATAGAATAGGGGTGAGCATGGAACCGTACGATCCGAAAAGGATAGAAGAAGAGGTCATAAGATTCTGGAAAAATAAGAATATTTATGAGAAGGTAAGGAAGCTTAGAAAGGGGAGGAAGCCTTTTTATTTCATTGATGGTCCGCCGTATGCGACGGGTTCTATCCACATGGGAACCGCATGGAACAAGATAATAAAGGATGTTTACATCAGGTTCTGGAGGATGTGGGGATTCAATGTATGGGACCAGCCGGGTTACGATACGCATGGGACCCCGATAGAGCTGCAGGTTGAGAAAGAATTGAAATTCAAGAACAAGAAGGATATTGAGAACTACGGAATTTCCAGATTCATTCAGAAGTGCAGACAGTTCGCCACCAAGTACATAGACGTGATGTCTAATCAGTTCGCTGATCTTGGGGTGTGGATGGACTGGAAAAACCCCTACCTAACCCTGAAAAACGATTACATCGAAGGTGTATGGTTTACATTCAAGAAAGCGCATGGAAGGGGTTTCCTGTACAAGGGTGGTTATCCTGTTCATGTTTGTCCGAGATGTGAAACCGTTGTTGCGTATAACGAGGTTGATTACACCAAGCTTACGGATACATCAATATACGTAAAATTCCCTGTCAAGGGAGAGAAAAACAAGTTCCTTGTAATATGGACAACGACACCATGGACTCTTCCGGGAAATACAGGTGTGATGGTACATCCCAAGTTCAAGTACGTGGAGGTGCAGCTCGGTAACGGGGAGATATGGATAATTGCAAAGGAGAGATTCCAAGAACTCATGGAGTCCATAGAGGCTGGATACAGGGTTCTAAGGGAATTTCCAGGCAAGGAGCTGAAAGACCTCCAGTATACTGCTCCCTTGGAGAAATATATCAAGTTTCCGGGTCTTAAGAAGGCGTACAGGATCATACTTTCTGAGAGGTATGTGAACCTTGAAGAGGGAACTGGTCTCGTCCATACCGCCCCTGGTCATGGTAAGGAGGACTTTGATGAGGGAACAAAGCATGGCCTTCCTGTTGTATGTCCTGTTGAGATAAGCGGTCTGATGACAAAGGAGGCTGGCAAATACGCAGGCAAGAGGGCAAGGGAGGTGGACCAGGAGATAGTAAGGGATCTTGAGGAGCTTGGCCTGCTTGCGTACAAGCATCCTTACACCCATGATTATCCAATATGCTGGAGATGTGATACCCCGCTGCTAATGATAAATGTTCCACAGTGGTTCTTCAGGGTAACCGCGATAAGGAAAAAACTCCTACAGGAGAACAAAAAGGTAAAGTGGATACCCAAGTGGGCAGGAGAAAGGTTCAAGGACTGGCTTGAAAATCTCTCTGACTGGCCTGTTTCAAGGCAGAGGTACTGGGGTATTCCTCTACCCATATGGGAATGTGAGTGTGGGGAGATAGAGGTTATAGGCTCCTTTGCTGAGTTGAAGAAAAAATCTGGCTTAAAGAAGGAGATAGATTTCCACAGACCAGAGATAGACAACGTTAAAATAAAATGCAAGTGCGGAAAGGAAATGACAAGGGTAAAAGACGTATTGGACGTTTGGTTCGATTCCGGCGTGTGCACGTGGGCATCCCTGGGCTATCCGAGAAAGAAGAACCTTTTCAAGAAGATGTGGCCGTCTGATTTCCAGACCGAGGGGCCAGACCAGTTCAGGGGATGGTGGAACTCCCAGATGATTACATCTGTTCTGACCTTTAACAGGTCGCCGTTCAGGAACATCCTTCTACACGGCTTTGTGCTGGATGCCAAGGGACTGAAGATGTCGAAATCAAAGGGGAACGTGGTCACACCAGAGGAGGTTATGGATAAATACGGAAGGGATGTTCTCAGGTTCTACCTGGTAAGCTCTGCCATATGGAACGATTTCTACTTCAACTGGGAAGGCACGAAGGATACGAGCAGAATCTTCAACATATTCTGGAATGTTTATCAGTTCATTGATACGTATGTCCCCAAAAAGCAAATGAATAAGCCAGAACTGAAGATAGAGGACAGATGGATACTGAGCAGGCTGAACACGCTTTTGGAGAAAGGAAATGAGATGGGGGAATATAGAGTACACAGGTTTGCCAAGGGGATTGAGGATTTTATTCTTAATGATTTCTCCAGATGGTACATAAAGATAGTCAGGGACAGGGTTTCTCCCAGTTACGAGGGGAGTGATAGAAAATCCGCTCAATACACGCTTCTTGAGGTTATGGAGAATCTTCTGAGGGCTTTAGCTCCAATATCACCGTTCATAACGGATCATATTTACAGGGATCTGTTTTCTGGAAAATCCGTTCACGCCTGCGACTGGCCCAAACCGGACAATAAGTTAATAAACAAATCGCTCGAAAGGAACATGGAAACCGTAAAGAAGATATCTGAGGCTGCGGGTTCCCTTAGGCAGGGGAAGAAGATAAAATTAAGGTGGCCCATAGACAAGATGTTCATAAGGATTGAGAAGCCGATTCGAAGCCTGGAGGGTGTGATAAAGGGTATCTGCAATGTTGAGGGGGTTGTCTGGGTAAAGAGGATATCAGGAAGAACAAAAGCGTTTGATGGTGGTAAACTCGCATTAGGTAAGGTCCTCTCTGATGAGAAACTGATAAGGGAATTCAGCAGGCATGTCCAGGTCCTGAGGAAGAAAGAAAAACTTCACGTAAGGGATAAGATAAAGTTGTTTGTTAAATCTGGAAAAGCTGTTGAGGATACTCTGAGGAAGAGGGAAAAGGATATTATGTTGGGAACCGGGTCTGTAGCTCTTACTCTGGGAAGGATGGAAAGCGAAAGGGGTAAGTTTACTTTTGAGAAGGAAAAGGTTAAGATAGGTTTCAGGAAGAAGTAATCCCTGATTAATTTATTAATATTCTTCCCAATACTTTTGTCATGGAGAGACTGATACCCAAGATAAAGGAAATCGCGCAGAAAATCAATTCAACTGAGGAGAAGAGAAAGAGGCTTGCTGGTTTCTTAAAGAACATGGGCCCTGATTTTGGACTTATCCATGGACTGGAACCTGACCCATTGAAGGATTTAAAGGTTGTTGGAGTTGATGGTGGGATTGCAAAGAAATCACTGCATGGTTTTGACTGCATGCTGGTAAGGGCAGCCGGGGCATGCTTCCATTACAAACAGGGGAAGATTGAGAAGGTTGATTATCTTCCCTCAAGGATTCCTCTCCCAAAGCCTGAGATTATCGAGGCTTTGTCTGACATGGATTGGGCATACTTCACATCGATATCTAGGCAGAGGCTAGAAGTCAAGACCGCTCTGGATTGCATAGATAAATTCAAGCCGGATTTTCTGCTCATGGACGGTTCCATTGTTCCCCATTACTCAGACAAACCATCCAGGTCTTCTGCGGTTTATGAGAACTACAAGGAACTCATCTCAGATTGCAAAAAACTCTATATGGGGGCGAAGGATAACGATGTCTGCCTTTTAGGCGTAATAGAGGACTCGAGGGGGAATTCTTTCTGCAGAATGATAAGGGAAGATATCCTTGCGAAGGTTAAGCATAACCTCGTCCCGGAACTGGAGGGTATTCTGGAAAAGACAAGGGATACCAACCTTCTTTTCTGGGTTCTGGAAAAGGGAGAGAAGAGCAAAACGTTCCCCTATTCAAAGAAGCCAGAGGAGCATCCTGTTCTGAGGGACTTCGGGGATTTGGGGAAGAATATCTTCTCATTCTATCTGAAGACCGCAAAGTTTGACAGACCCATAAAGGTAGATTTCCTTCGAGGGAAAGATGAAAATCGAATTGCATCTGTCCTGCTCGCAATATCCGGTCACCACTCAGGTTACGGTCTGCCCGCTCCCCTGATAGAGGCCGACAACGTGGCAAAGCTCTCTGAGAATGAAATAAACAACTTCTATTCCCACATCCTCAGTTTTGCAGGGAATACACCGAGTCTCATGAGGCTCAGAAGGGAACAGAGACCCTTCTAAAGGTCACTTTAAATTTATAGTTAGCTGGCGATATACTTACCTGTAAAAAGCTTAAAAAAAGAAAAAAGGGAGGGATTTTAATAAATCCCTATCGTATAGAGGCTTTAGTTCTGGTAATTAAGTGTTCCTTGCATTACCTTAGCAGCCATAGTTCTTGTGTCTGCAGCGTTCGTACCTGCGACTACCAGTGCCTTCTGACCAGAACCGAATGCGTCGGTGAATTCCTTTATGATACCTTCTGTGATTCCACCGTCGTATGCCTGCCAGTCAGCGAAACAGGTTGCAAGTGTGGTGTTCATCAATGTTGCCACCAAGGAGTTCGCGCATGGTCCACCAATCAGGATCAAGTCTGATGTTATACCTGATGGGCTTGATATTTCAGATGCGAACTTTGCAACCGGCTGGGTAATCTTCACTGCCTGTTCAACGGTTCCGCCTGCTGCCTCACCAACTGTTATTGATGGGTTTGCTCCGACAGCGACATTAGCGTATGCAGGTCTCTTTCCTGGGTAGTAGACCACAACGTTCTTTATACCTACAGAGTCACCAAGCAAGTCAATGAATGTACCGTAGCTTGTTAATGCCTTGTCCTCGAAAGTTGTTCCAACGTCATGGGTTGTTGTATTTGTTGTGAACAAAGCACCGTTTGATGCAGAGTAACTTGCTAGGAAGGATATTACCTCTCCTAATGGGTCGTTACCTATTGTGTACAGCGGTGATTCTGTTACGTTTATGAATGGGTTTTCTAGGTCTATCCTTGCTTCTTCTCTTGTGTACATACTCACTGTTGCGTTTGCAGTCCAGGTTGGGTCACCACCGGAAAGATCGACTGCTACGCTGTGTGTGCTGGAGTCGTAGGACACGTTGTGTGTCTGCGTTCCAATCCTAAGGAATGAGTCAGTCTTGTAATAGACCTTGTAAATGACTCCGCTTCCTATGTCACTGAACTGCACGTACTCCTTTCCTAAAGCTGGGTAGTATGTGTCGTACTTGAATATCCTTGTTCTCTTGTCCGTGTTGACAACGAAGTAGTCACCTATTGCTATGTTTTGCCAACCTGACTCTGAACTGTTGAGTTGTTTTGTGTGGAATGCATGGGTCCCGTCAACTGTCTGTGTGAATGCGGCACCAGAACCGTAATATACATCCACGCCGTTCTCGTTGCCGTCCCTGTTGGTGAACGTCAACTTCACCCTGTTGCTACCGTCCCTGTCAATCTTTATCTGTTCCCTGACGTCGCTTGTTATTCCGGGTGTCATGCCACCTAAGTTCCATTTGAATGTTCCCCATACCGGGTCTGTGAACGACTCACCGTCCTTGAGATTGTTATCCATGTCAGGTCCTATCTCAACCTCAAGCTTTATTATCTTTGAGGATGTGTTTTCTATTGATACCTTTGTGTTTGTCAAGACGACATCGTTCTTGTATATCTGCATTCCGTCTTCGAATACAATCTTGCTAGTCCCGATGAACAACTGGCACGATCCTGTTACCATTCCACCCTGTGCACCACCCTGCTGAAGCACTGACACATCGTTTACCAGAATCTTTGTTGTTGAACCGGGTAGTGAGTAGGTTCCGCCCTCTATCCATACTGTTGGTGTTGTTGAGGCTCCATTTATTTTCAGCGCAACCCCAGCGGGCGATGTTTGGTAAGCAAACATCTCTATTGTGTATGCGCTTCCTTCAACTGTTACATCTACCGAACCGCCCACAGTGAGGGATACAGTCTGTGCTCCCACAGATGAATACAGGGTCAGCTTTTGAAGTCCCTGGGTTGATGTTGGTCCGAAAGTGAAATCACTGCCGTAAAGCTCTATGCTGTAGTCAGAGCCCACCGCACTTGGATCGAGTCCACCAAGGAACAGGACTGTTGTGTTGTATTTTCCTCCAGAACCGAATGTGGTGTAAAGGAATGGTTCCTGGAAATCTACAGTTGTACCATAAGATACGGTAAGTCCTGAACCAGGCTCAATCTGCGACTGGTAGGAAATCTCTGATGTGTTTACGTCAATGAATGTACCTGTTGCCAGCAACACCGGCAACTCAGTGTCTGTTACTGTTGACTTTACCAGATCCCATGTCTTTCCAATGTAAGTCTTGTTCAGATCACTGGTGATTAATCCACCATCAGTCACTGAAGGTACACCAGCAGCGCCTGCGACCGTAACCAGCTTGGTTGCGTATCCTGCGACAGCGACTCCGACGTCAATACCACCCAACACATCTGCTGCGTTTGGTGGTGCTGTTGCACTTCCACCGATCACGATCATTGGTGACAAAAGCTGTGCTGTATCTGTAACTACGTAGTCACCAAGACCAGCGCCGAAAGCTCCGAATGCTATTGTTGCTCCTGCTGCTATGGCAGCTAAACCTCCTGCCAAGATTTGTCTTATATTCATTTTTTCCTCCAATTTTAAAACATCATCCCAAATACCCAGAATACGCCATGGACATACCTAGGCATCCGAGACGATTGATATACAATTGTTAGTCTCTCTTGGTATATATAACTATAGTGAAACAGTTTCATGAACAGATATTTATAATGTCAGATCTTACCGAAATATTAGATAAAATACTATTTATTTTTTAAATTGTTCCAAAATCATTTTTAGAGTTTATTTTTAATTTTTATAATAAAATAGAAAAATATGTAAAATTGGCACTAAATGGGCATCTATTCCAATATTTCCACATCATCTATGATTCCATCACCGTTCATGTCATAGCCCCTGACAACCTTCGCGATGACCTTTGGGTTGAATTTGTTTCCCTTCATGATTTTTTCCATGTGCTTTACCCATGCGAGGACAGCAGACCTGGTTCCATGGAACCTCTTCCCTGCCAGTATCAAAACCTTTCCTTTCTTGTCCCACGGATTGTCCGCTATCTCAATCAGACCGCACTCATCATCACTGTAGATTTTCCCAGAAAGCTCTGATCTTATTCTCCTAAGGTCCCTCTTCATCTCAAAGAATATCGGAAGTTCCTTGTTTATTTTCCTGGTCACCATGTTTACTGTAGGTCCACCGAAGAGTATGAGGTTTCCCTTCAAATCCTTCTCCCTTATCTCAGTATCCAGCTTATAGTTCGGGACCTGCTTTCCCCTGGTAAACGCCCCTATAAAGAGTGCAAAATCTATCGCACAGCAGGAATCTGAAGCGCGAGCTTTCCATGGACCATGGGGATCGGGTGAACCAACAATAATCTTCGCATTCAGGTTCCCGTCAACTATGAACGGTTCCAGGGACTTCACATGAACCGGGGAGTGAATCTTCAACTCGGTCTCTGCCGGGATATTATCCAGCCTAAGACCGAATGCGAAATCCTTTATCTGGTAGAATTTTGCGATGGTCCCGTGCCTGGGCTCTGACTTGACTTCCTTTATGAGTTTTGCATTTTTGAACTTGTTTATGTAGTAGTAAACCTTCTGCTCATGTACGCCCAGCTCCCTTGCAACATCTATTGGACATGAGGGCTCAGAGAACTTCTGGAAAATCCTCCACCCCAGCTGACTTGAAAAAACTTTCATGTTCTCTGGTTTATCGAAAAGCCTTATGGGTACCATGGTATGTCTCTTCCCATTGCTCCTCAGCAGAAAATCCTTTCCCTTTTCCATGCATTCACCGGATTTTGATTTTAATTTTATTTTAATATTATAATAAATTTCATAATAATATTTATAAGTATATGCCCTCTTTGAGGGAATTCCCATGCAGGTTTCTGATGAAATTCTCAATAAAGCGTTTATATAGGACAGGGGAAGAGTAAACTAAGTGAACACTACTTCAGTGAGTGGTGACAGAAAGAGCGAGTCACACTCGGAGAAGTTAAACCTTCAGCAGGATGATCCATGTGCGGTATTGTTGGCTATATCGGTGACACAGTAGCTGCCCCTGTGATATTTGAATCTCTCAAGAGGTTAGAGTACAGGGGATACGATTCCTACGGATTCGCTACCCTTCACAACAACGAGTTCTTTGTAAAAAAGGATAAGGGAAAGATAAGCGATGCGAGTTTTGAATCCTTTCCCGAGATGTTGCCCGGTTTCATGGGTGTGGGACATTCCAGATGGGCAACCCATGGGATCCCTTCTGAAGAAAACTCCCATCCCCATCTTGACTGTAAGGGAAACTTCTTGGTTGTTCACAATGGTATAATAGAGAACTATCAGGAGCTGAAAAGCGAGCTGAAAAGGAATGGTCATACTTTCAAATCCGATACCGACACAGAGATAATTCCACACCTTATCGAGGAGTTCGCAGAACTGGGTTTTGAGGAAGCGGTCAAGGAAGCAGTAGGGAGATTGAAGGGAAGGTACGCGATAGTTGCCTTGAGTAGGAATTCTGATAAAATGATAGGGGTAAGGAGAGGTTCGCCACTTATAGTAGGGATAAAGGATTCTGATAAGAGAGAATATTTCTTGGCGTCGGACATACCTGCTTTCCTGGATCACACCAACAACGTTATGTACCTGGATGATGATGAGATGGTTATTATAGACAAAAACAAAAGGAGTATAAAATTCCACAACCTTGAAGGGAAGGAAGACGTTGAGAAGCGGTTGATAAACATTGGCTGGGAAGCCGGTCAGGCAGAGAAGAACGGGTTTGAGCATTTCATGCTGAAGGAGATAATGGAGCAGAAGGATACGATAATGAGGGCACTCAGCCAGGATGAGAAGAGTATCGAGAGCATGGCGAAGGAAATAAACAACGCCTTCGGGACGTTCTTCACCGGATGCGGGACAGCCGGGAACGTGTGCCTGGCAGGTGAATATATCTTCTCAAAAGTCGCTGGTAAGCACATCAACTTCACCGTTTCCTCGGAGTTCCCTAATTATCATCACTTTCTGACAGACAGGACCCTGCTCATTGCGGTCTCACAGTCAGGGGAGACCGCTGATGTTTTAGAAGCGATAGAGTCAGCGAAGAAAAAAGGAGTCAAGATTATTTCGCTGGTTAACGTGATGGGGTCCTCCCTCGACAGAAAGTCAGACTACTCGTTCCTTATCAATGCCGGTCCTGAAAAAGCGGTTGCTTCTACAAAGGCAGCTACCTCTCAGCTTGCCCTCATTACACTCCTTGCATATGCATGCGCAGGGAAGCTTAATGAGGGCAAGCGCCTCCTCATAGAAACCGCATCAAAGGTAAATGATATGCTGAACCCGAGGTATGAAAAGCATATCAGAAGACTGGCTAAGAAAATCCATAGGAAGGATAATTTATACATAATAGGGAGGTCCCTGAACTACCCGATGGCCCTGGAATCTGCGATAAAAATCCAGGAGGTCAGCTACATACACGCGCAGGGCTTTGCTGGCGGCGAACTGAAACACGGTCCCCTTGCTCTGATAGACAAGGGAACCCCCTGTATAGCGTTGGTTGCAGAGGACGAGGTCAAGAATGATGTCATAAGTAATGCAATGGAGATAAAATCCAGGGGCGGATATATAATAGGTGTTGCCCCGGAGAACAACGAGGTTTTTGATTACTGGATAAGGGTCCCTGACGTTGGAGACGCTTCACCGATTGTTAACATAATACCTGTTCAGATTCTTGCCTATCACCTGGCAGTCCTCAGGGGATGCAACCCGGATTATCCGAAGAACCTTGCGAAATCCGTAACGGTTAAATAAGGAGGGGTTAAAAGGATTCTATGCAGGCTGTAATTCTTGCTGCTGGGAAATCGACCAGGACGTATCCCTTGACTTTGACCAGGCCAAAGGTTCTACTACCGGTTGCCAACAAGCCAATTCTTCAGCACAACCTGGAAAGCCTGAAGGGGTTTATCGATGAGGCAATAATCATCGTTGGGTACAGGAAAGAGATGATAGAAGATTATTTCGGAAAGAAGTTTCAGGGTATTAAGATGACCTATGTGGAGCAAAAGGATCAACTGGGAACAGGCCATGCTGTTCTTCCTGCAGAGGATTACGTAAAGGGCAGGTTCCTTGTTATGAACGGGGATGATATATACCACAAGGACAACATAAAGGATGTTCTGGATTATGATTACTCCCTTCTCGTTGAGAAGATGAAGGATCCTTCGAGGTTTGGTGTATGGATTGTTGAGGACAACAAAATCAAGGATTTTGCTGAGAAACCAAAGAAGTTCATCTCAGATATAGCGAACTGTGGCCTGTACGTTGTTGACAACAGAATATTTGCTGAGATAAAAAAGATCAAGAAATCAGAAAGAGGGGAGTATGAGTTCAACGAAGCTGTCAATTCCTTTGCAAAGGAAGTAGAAGTGAATTACGTGGTTTCCAATGGGAAATGGCTACCTATCGGGTACCCCTGGAACCTTCTGGATGTCAACGAGAAGCTACTCAAGGAGATGAATGTTTCTCACGTCGAAGGTGAAGTTGAGCCGAATGCAACCATAAAGGGGAGCGTCTCAATCGGGAAGGGTACTGTGATAAAGAACGGATCCTATATCGAGGGTCCTGTTGTGATAGGGGAGAACTGTTCGATTGGACCGAACTGCTACATAAGGCCTTTCACTTCGATCGGGAACAACTGCAGAATAGGGAACGCTGTGGAGATAAAGAACTGCATCATCATGGACAACACAAAGATAGGTCACCTCTCCTACTTCGGAGACTCCATACTGGGTTTTGATGTGAACGTTGGGGGAGGGAACATGGCTGCAAACCTGAAGCATGACAGGGAAAGCGTAAAAACCCATGTAAAGAATGAGCTAATCGATACAGAGAGGGAGAAGTTCGGGACTGTTATAGGCGATGGTGTTCGCACAGGAATAAACACATCTATTTATCCGGGAAGAAAGATATGGCCTGGAAAAAATACCATGCCTGGAGATATAATAAAGAAGGATGTAACGTAGAAGTCCATTTAAAAGAGAAGAGGGACAATAAATAAATATGGTTGAATTCCCATCGAATTTCTTTGACTTGGAGGCAATCTATGGTCTTGCGACGTCCCAAGCATACACCTACTGGATAGGACTTGCCATAAACCTCATCCTGGCAACCATAATAGGGGGAATAGTCCTAATTGTAATCCTGGAGATTTTCAGCAAGAAATTCAAGGAACCCGTGAGGCCAGGGAACGCATTCCTGGCTGTTCTTGTGGTCAACCTGATAACCAATCTCGGGATAATGGGCTTTCTGCTACCCTACATAGCTCCAGTCCCCTACCTGCTCATGATTCTCCCGCTCCTAATATGGATATTGCTCATCAAGGCGTTCTTTGGGGAACTGAGTATTCTGCATGCGATAGCGGTTGGGATAATATTCTATCTGATATCATTCTTTGCCCTGCCTTTGCTGACTGGTGTTGTGATGGGATTCATCCCCAGCTTTGGCTAATCCCTTTGCTGGTTCTGAAAGAATTAAGAATCTATATCTTTTCGTAGATTACTCTGCATGTTGTGGGGAACTTGGCTGATGCCCTTCTGAGAGCATCCTTTGCGAATTTCTGCTTTGAGGAATCCAGCCTTACCTCCATAAGGTTCTGACCGGGCCTTACCCTTGCTGCTGTTCCTATCGGTTTTCCAAAGGCCTTCCTCATTCCTGTCTGGAATCTATCCGCTCCCGCTCCTGTTGCAAGCCTATTCTCTCTAAGAACATGATGGGGATAAACAAGAATTTTCAGGAAATAATTTTCCTTCCCAATGGTGTTGTCCAGGTACTTGTTCGCTGTAACCCTTGCGGCCTCGAGGGCATTGTGTCTTATCTGGACTCCCTGATTCGAAACCAGGAATGCCTTCAAGGAGAAATCCTTTTTCGCTTCCCCCATCTCGAACTTGCGTATCTTTGAATCAGGAACCCCCTTGACATAGCCTCTTCTGGGTTTTCTCCTGCTCTGCCTTGTGTAAGGCCTTTCCAGTTTTTTGTAGCACTTCGCGGGTCTCAATGCCATAGCAATCCCCTTTCTTTATTTGGTTAATTAATATAATAAGTATTTAAAAATGTAGGATATTGACTCTTAATCTCCTTCTTCATGAATTCTGCTCTGGGAGATTTCTTCCTGTTTCTGGTACTTATGCTTTCTTCCGGAGCCGTATGGTTTCTCTGCTGGTGAGGAGAGTTTGTGGAGGGTTAGTTTGGCGATACGCATGCCTGGGTATATCGCGACAGGCGCTCTTCCAATGTTGGTTATCTCCAGAACGAACCTTCCCTCCCAGCCCGGGTTTATGGATGCCGAGGTTGCATGTATGGCTATCCCCAGTCTTCCCAGAGATGACCTTCCGTCAACAGAGCCCATGAGATCGCTGGGTATCTTCATGTACTCCATAACTGTTCCAAGAACGAACTCTCCAGGGTGTATGATAAATGGTTGGTCATCACTGATCTTTATGGTATCGGTATAGTTCTCTGGTTTCTTTCTGGTGTCTATGTAGGGGAGGGACGTTGCCTTGAAAATCCTGAACTCGTTCCCGAGCCTCAGGTCAACACCTGCAGGCTGTATCTGAACGTCTTCGTCCAGGGGTTCTATGACTATCCTTCCCTCTTTAAGCAGTTTCCTGATCTCGTGGTCTGGTAAAATCATTCCATCCCTCTAAACCATTTTTGCAGCTTCATAAACTTCCTGGTACACCTGCATGGCAATGGAGAAGTGTGTGTAGTGACCGACCCCAACACCTATCTTGTCTGCCATATACTTCTGCAGAGCAGTGAATGCATAGGCGTTGCCAGGCCAGGCTGAATAGAGGTCGTTGGTCTTCATCACAACGTTGAGGTGGAGTTTTTCCTCAACCAGTTGCGGATGGGCCAGAACAAGGCAGGGCGATGATGTGTCTTTCCTCTCTGGCGTGAACTTTGCCAGGTCCCGCATGGGAATCCAAGTATGCATTACCACTGTCCTCCTGGTCGGGTCCTTCTTGAATATCTCGATCGCTTTCTCCACCTGGTCTATTCTCTGCACAATGCACTTGCCTCCTGAAACCTTTCTTATATAGTCCTTGATCTCATGCTCATCCGAGACAGCAGGCATGCCCGCCCTTATCAGGCAGTCCGGGTAATGCCTCAGCCTTGAGTAATACGTGTAATCGAACGAATTCTCTTTCTCCTTTGGCATCCCGTTGACCAGGTTCCTTGCATACTCATCCGCCATGTCCTGCGTGAGCGGGGCCTTTGGAGAGAATCTTGGATCTGCAAATGGATCCGAAACCATTATGAACATTGGGGAATCCTTTGTCCATGTCTGGTATTCAGGTGCCTTCACGAACCTGTCATACCCCTTCTGCATCATTGCTCTTACCGCATTCTCCCATGCCTCACCTAGATTTTTACCCCTGACTATGAGGGGCTGATAAGGATTCTTACTTGCATTCTCCTTGTTCTCATTCTCCATTCTCACCACCCTTGATTTCCAATTCAAATCTCTAAAATATTCTTGACATTCCTCTTTCCCTGAGAAGAGCCCTGAATTCATTGTCCTGTCTTGTAAAGTCCTCCACTGCGATCTCCCTTCCCCCCTTGATGTAGGTGAGAAACCTACCTTTCGGTTTTTTTGGTTTTGGGGGAAGTGGTCTGGAAATTTCCGGCTCTCTGGGAACCGTTGGCTCTGTTTGTTCATTATTCTGTTTCATGGTTTTTAAATCAGCGTCCTGTTCATAGTCCAGCTGGTTTCTCATCGCAAGCTCTGCTTTTGCAAGCTCCCTTCCCAAGTAGGCTGCGTGGTCATACCTGGAAACCAGGTTGTTTTTTATTATATGGTGGTATATGTCTTCTGCTGATTTCCCAAAGATTCTGCTCTTCATCTTGCCTTCGTTGTCGTGGTGTTCAGCAACTATCTCCTCTCTCTCCGCATTTGGGTATATTGTGAAAAAGCCCTCTGGATCCTTCATCCATTCGGCGATAGGGTGGAACTCTGCCCTGGTCTCCCTTACCTCTTCTTCTGTCTCCATACTCCCTCCTTCGAATGGCCCTGGGTTCCTTTCAAACAGCTCATTAACCTTTGCCAGTATCTTTGCAGTGTCTGTCTCGTCTGCCATATCAATCGGTTCTACCTGTTCCCTGAACCTCTCTATCTCCTCCATCTCAAGGTTCTTTAGAACAGGCATGCCTCCCTTTGCTCCGATGATTCTCTTCTCCCCGTCTACTCCGTTTTCCTTCAGGGACTTCATAGCCTGGCCCACGAAATGTCCGTGCGATTCCTTGCCGCAGAATATCAAGTATCTTATTTTCGGGTTTGATATCGTGTTCTTTATTATCTTCTCTACCCCTAAGTTCTCGGTCACACATTTTCCAATGATTGCGATCTTGTCCATGGGCATATTCATCTCAACAGATGCCATTGTACACACTGCAATCGGGGAATCCTTATTTCCCACTTTGTACCTTCCCTCTGCAACAGGCCATTCCTTTGGTTGAACGACTTTATCTGATTTGACCAAGTCGTCATTCGATTCTTTTGGTTGGACGACCTTGTCCAATCTGTCCAAGTCGTCTCCCTTATTTGACATGGAGAATATTTAGAAAGTATAAATTTAAGTTTAATAAGATTTAGCAGATTTTAGGTTTTTATTCCTAGAATACAATTAATTAATATGCCAGTATTCAAACGAGAGGACAGGCTGCAGTTGCTCTGGGCAGTTACATTCATCATGTCAGGCATAATATTCGCCCTTGCATTCTGGTTCACCCCCATCATAGGGGTTCTCGCGGTTCTTGGATACGTTGTCCTTTACGTTGGTCTGGCTATCGCTTTTCTTGTAGTTTTCAGGGGCATGGAGAGGCTTGGGAGGCACGTGGTTGATGACCTGGAAATGAAAAGAAAGGAGATAGAGGAAATAAAAGACGCGTTAGAAAAGAAGTTCTTGAAAAAGAAGATATCTAGGGAAAACTACGAGAAGATAACCCAGGATTACGAGCAGAAGCTCACAGAGATCGAGATAAAAATCAAGCATCTCAAAAAGACTATATGAACGAGTTCCTGTTTTAGAGCTCAGTTATTTTTCTGTTTTTCCACCCGGGGTAGCTCTATTCCGACTATCTTGGATTCCCCGTCCTCCATCGAAACCCCGTATATCTGGTCTGCCTCCCTCACCAGGGCGTCATTGTGGGATATGACTATGAACTGCGCAAGATTTGACTGCTTCTTGATAAGATTTACAACCCTCCTCGTGTTCTCCTTGTCAAGTGTTGAATCAGCCTCGTCAAGTATGTAGAATGGAGTGGGTTTGTGCCTCTGAACAGCGAACACAAATGCAAAGGCTGTAAGGGTTTTCTCTCCACCGGACATGGAATCTATGTGCAGGAGTTTTTTCCCAGGCGGCTGCGCCTTGATTAAAAGACCTGAATCGAGATTCTCTGGATCCTCCAACTCCAGGTCAGCTTCCCCTTCAGTGAGTTCAAGGTAAACCTCCCTGAAATGGTTGGCTATGGAGCTCATGGTGTACATGAAGGTCTCCTTTCTCTTTTTCTCTATCTTTTTCACAGTATCCATTATGGAGTTTTTTTCATCAACTATCTTGTCCACCTTTTCCCTGAAGTCCTCAAATTCGGTTTTAATCATATCGAATTCCTCCAACGCCTTCATGTTGACCGGCCCCAGTGTCTGGATCCCCTCTATCGCATTGGTTTCGAGCTCCCTAAGTTTTGCAACGCTCATGTTTATGTAGTCATGAATCTCATCCTCTATCTCCTCTCTCTCATCCCACTGGAATTTGAGATCATCGGACTTTGCCTCAAGCTTTGCCTTCTGTATGTTGAGCTTTGATATGTCCTGCTGGAGCTCAACCCTTGTATCATACGCCTCCTTCCTATTTTCCCTGAACTCATGCAGTCTCTGGTCAAGCCTTATCCTCTCCTTTTCCAGGTCAGCTGTCTTGGTCCTCTTCTCCTTTTCAGCCAGTATCTCCAGGTCATCGTTTATGTCCTTTATCTGAACGTACAAAGCATCTATTTCGTTCTCCAGTTTTTTCTTGTCCTCAAGGTATTTGTTTACCTCGTTCAGGGCTCCTGCTCCCCTTTTCCTGTAGAACCCGCCTGTGATTGCGCCTGATGCCTCGAAAAGGTCTCCGTCAAGGGTTACCATCCTTACCCTCTGTTTCTTTGCGACCTCTCCTGCCCTGTCAGTATCCTTCACCAGGGCCGTTGATCCGAAAATATAACTCATAACCGGCTCGTACCTGGGTTCATACCTGATAAGGTCTGAGAGCCACTTTATCGCGCCCGGTGGCAGTGGTTTCTTCATGCCCCTTATCCTGTCCAGGGGAAGGAACCTTGCCCTTCCTATCTTATTCACTTTCAGGTGCTTTACGCATCTGATTACGTTGTTTGTGGTGTCAACCACTATATCGTTAAGATGTCCTCCACCTGCGACTTCCACAGCGACCCGGTACTCTGCCGGTACATTTATCAGGTTCAAAACTGTTCCGAAAACGCCTTGAAGGCTTTCAACAGACTTGAAGGCAGGGCTTATCTTCGTATCAATCTGGCTCAGTCTCTCGATAAGGCTCTGCATCCCCTCTATCTCCCTCCTGTTGGAGTCTATCTTGTTCTGCTTTATCTCAAGCTCTGACCTGAGCTTTGTTATCCTGTTTGACACTTCTATCTGCTCTGATGCCTTCAGGGCCTGCTTGGTCAGGCCATTGAGCCTCTCCTCCTCCTTCGCAATCTTCTCATCATAATCCCTTATGTCCTTCTCGAGCTTCTTCATCAGCTTTTCCTTTTCCCCCAGTTTCTCACTGGCGTTACCAAGCCCTTTTTTTGCTCCGGAGAAATCCTTCCATATGAGTGCTGCCCTCACATCCTTGAGCTCCTTATCAAACTTTTTATACCTGAGCGCGGCATCCCTCTCTTTTCTGAGTTTCTCTATCACTTGATATTTTTCCTGCAGGAGAATCTCTGCCTCCCTTATCCTTCCATCAATCTGCTCCAGTTCCTTCTCTGCCTTTCTCTTCTTATCATCGTACTCCGCTATCCCGGATATCTCATCTATGATTTCCCTTCTCTCCACTGCATCCATCTCAACCATCTGGTTTACATCCCCCTGCTGTATTATGTTGTGCCCGTCAGGGTGAATGTCTGCCTGAGAAAAGATATCGATTATCTGCTGCCTTGTTATAACCCTTCCATTGAGCCTGTAGGTGCTTACACCCTTCTTGTTGATCCTTCTGCTTATCGAGACGGATTCGTCTTCTAGTGGGAGAATCTTTTTTGAGTTGTCAAAGTAGATCGTCACCTTTGCGAAATCAGAGCCTGTCTTTTTCTTGCTGCCGTGGAAGATAAGCTCCTGTGTTTTCTTCGCCCTCAGGGTCCTGGAGGATGTCCTGCCCAGAACAAAGGATATTGCATCGCTCAGGTTGCTCTTGCCCGAGCCATTGGGCCCTGTTATCACAGAAAAACCAGGAGGGAATGGTATAGAAACCTTTCTCTTGAATGATTTGAAACCCTGAATCGCAATTCTTTGCAGTCTGACCATATAATAATATTATTGTTGGCAAATTGTTTTAAATGCATTCTCCCGAAGGGGTCTGAAAACGGCCACTGAAAATTAAATAAAGGTCCGAATGCAAATAATTAAGTATGTTTGAATCGATTCTGGGGTTCAGGGATTTTGACAAGAGACCGGAGCGAATGTTTCTCTGGATGTTTGTGTGGGCTGTGATGATAACTAGCATAGCCATATTCATAGCCTCCCAGGTTTCGGTTAGGTTTGTGCTGGGCGGAACGCTCTTTGACACGTCTGGCATATTCTCTGTCCTCTTCGTGATCATACCCTCTGCCTATTGGATGACTGTCCTTATCAAGAGGGAGGAGAGGATAGAGGAGAAGGATATAGAGGATTTCCACAAAAAGAGTTTCTGGGAAAAGCATTTCATCCACCTGCTCCTGTTTCTGGTATTCTTTGCAGGGGTTACCATTGCGTTTGCTGCTTGGCATTTCTTCTTGGACCCGAATTTCTTCCAGGTGCAGGAAACGGTGATAAACAGGATACAAGGGGCGTCAGGCGCATTGACTAAGGGGAGCTTTGTTGATTTCGAGAGAATCTTCGCAAACAATTTTCAGGTCATGCTCTTTGCGTTTTTGTTTTCCCTCTTCTTTGGAGCGGGTGCGGTTTTCATCCTGGTATGGAATGCCTCCATACTGGGGGTTGCTATAGCCAGGATATCGGAAACCGTATGGCACATACCGGGTGCAGGGAGCCTGTTTTTGACGCACGGGATTCTTGAGATTGGTGGATACATAGTCGCCGGTCTTGCGGGTTCCATCATCTCTGCAGCTGTTCTTAGAAAGAACAGATCCGCTGTCCTTAAGACTATCCTTTTTGACTCTTTCAAACTCCTTGCCCTGGCAATAGTCCTGATTGTTGTGGGAGCCTTTGTTGAGGTCTATCTCTGAATTCGGCAACTTCATAACTTCACAATCAAATTCATAAAAAATATCGTTCATTGTCGAATAACATTTATAAGCGGCTAGCGACATTATATAAAGTAAGGTGGCTATAAATGGCAGAAAGTATTGGAAAATGGGCTTTTATACTGGGTGTAGTCATAGCAGTAATAGCAGGTCTGGTCGGTGGATGGGTAGTAGGATATTCACCATGGATACTTCTGGTACTAGTGGTACTGGGATTAATCGTTGGCTTCCTTAACATCGGCGCCAAGGAAATACACGACTTCCTGCTTGCATCAATAGCATTGATACTAGTAGGAACAATAGCACAGCTGACGTCCATAGACACAATAATCCCATTGCTGGGATCGGTAATCCAGGCAATGGTCAACAACATAGCAGCATTCGTTGCACCAGCAGCATTAGTGGTTTCCCTTAAGGCTGTTTACAACCTAGCAGCAAAGCCCGCGGTGGTATAAAACCTTTTGGTTTTTTTAATAGGGGGCGCATTTAATTAGCCCTTTTAACATTTTTTCTCTTTTTTTTTATTTTTTAGTCAGAGCCACTGCGCTAGGAATATCTTTATTCGTTATGTAATAGGTATTTAAATTTTTACACAATAAAATATAGTAGGTAGTCTGGAATGAAACTTAAAAAACCTGTAATATACGCTCTCGCTACTGCTGCATTAATAATAGGCTTTGAAAGAGGTTGCCATCATTTGGATAAATATATAAGAGACAAGGCGGCTGAATCAATTTTAGAGAGTGACATTTACGGTGGAAAGCATCATAAGCAAAAACTTTCTCTGGATCTGGATTATCCTAAGTAGTTAAAGAAATCTTCACATCAAACTATTTTTTCACATATGTGAATTTATCTATTTATAATTTTTTCACTTATATAATAATGTATGAGAGGGAAAGAACTGAGAAAAAATGTAATGGAAAATATTGAGCACCACTGGCCTGTTCATATAAAGGAACTTGTCAGAAACCTCGAACTGGAAGTGAACAACAGCAACATCAAGAAGATAAGCTACCACATAAAGGAGCTTGAAAAAGCTGAGAGGATAAGAACTAAAAGAATAGGGAAGGCTTTGATTGCCTGGCCGCATGATATTGAAAAATTAAGAGTGATATACGAACTGTTGAAGGTGGATTAATAATGGTCTTATCAACTGTACTGAAAAAAATGCTGATCGGCAGGGCATTTACAAACGAAAAGGGAAGGATCAGATTATACGGAAGGATGGATTGGATGTTATATCCTGCCAGGGCATTTGCTTTAAATTTACAGAATGTTGGGGAAAAATTGGGTAAAGATTATCTATATAAAATTGGGTACGAAGCTGGATATGATGCTGGTAAGGAAATAGTTAAATGTACTGGAGCTAAACTGAAGGGTGGGTGGGCTACCCAGAAAATTGTTTTGGCGTTGTTGGATTTTATAGGATTTGGTAAGGTCGAATTTATCAAAGCTGATATAAAGAAAGACGGACACCATCATATGATAATCCATGTACGCAACAACCCTGTAATAGAGCATGGAGCAAAATTATACGGGAAAAAATCTATGATATGTGACTGGTTTATGGGAGTTTACGCCGCACACGGGGAGGTTGAACTTGGGGTTAAAAATGCAAAACTTGTTGAGGTTAAATGCATAAGAAATGGCTCTCCATACTGCGAATGGGAGAGTAAATGGTGAGGCAGTGAATCGTCTAGGCTACATAGATCTTATAAGTCCAGAAGAAGTAGAAAGAGTATTTTCAATAGATAAACTAAAAATAAATTTTTTGAAGCATCCTCTCAAATCACCTAGAAGAGCAGTTATAAAATACCTTCATAAACATAGCAAGATTGGAAGAGATACCATTGAGAACCCTGGCTCATGGAAGATTCTTGATCGTTTATATGGGAATGAGCCAGAAGGGATAGAAACCGTTGCTTTTGTTCCAGAGCACCTGACTGACAAGATGTTCTACAATTCAAAGGCTGCAAGAGCTACCAGGGCAAGGTTTGTCGAATATGTTGAACAGATGAAAAAACTGGGTAAAGAATATGCAGAGTCAAACAATGGAAAGGTTGATATTTTAAGTTTGGCTTCTGGTCCAGGTAGAGATGTTATAGAGGCTGTAGAATTCCTTAAAGAGGAGGGTATAGATGTTTATGCTACCTGCATAGACAAATGTAAGGATGCTATGGAATTGGGATCAAATATTGCAAAAAATAAAGGATTGAAAAATATAACATTTAAGAGAGGAAAAATAGGTAAGATGCATCACTACGAGAACGGTAATTCTTATGATATCGTAATTACACAGGGGATAATGGACTATCTTGATGATGAAAGAAGTATAAACTTACTAAGGAATTCCAAAGAAGTATCACGAGAGGAGGGAACACTTATTACAAGCAATATGGATATGCATATGTGGATGAGGTTTTGGATGGAGTTTTTTGGTAGATGGAAGTTAAATTACAGGGGTAAACAATACCTTGAAGATTTAATGATTAAAGCTGGATATGATAAAGATAACATGTCTCTCTATCTTTTACCAGAAGGTTATCACTGGATAGGTATCGGGAAAAAATAAATAAATTATTTTGTCCTGTTTTTATAAACCAATCATAATAAATATTTAAAACTAAAATCGATAGGGATAGTATGATAGAGACAGACAAGAAGAAATGCCTGAGGTGTTCTGCATGTGTGGGGGTCTGTCCGCAGTCAGCTCTCACCCTCAGGGAGCATGGTATAGAATGTGATGGTGAGAAGTGTAACAACTGCAGGATATGCCTTAACTTCTGTCCTGTGGGTGCGATAAGGATGGTGGAGAAATGAACATCGAAAGGGAGTATGATATTATAGTTATAGGTGCTGGCCCCGGAGGCTCCGGAGCAGCTCTCGCAGCAGCGAAAAAAGGAATGAAGGTTCTTCTTCTGGAAAAAAGGCAGGAGATAGGAGCCCCGAAGAGGTGCGCTGAGGGTCTGAGCATGTCCGCCATGGGAAGAATGGGGATTGAGAGGGATGATTTGTGGATAAGAAGAGAGATAATAGGTGCGACAATCTATGCTCCCAATGGAGAGCACATCGGGGTTGACTACAAGGATGGACCAGAGGGTTACATTTTAGAAAGGAAGGTCTTTGACAAATGTCTTGCAGAGAAGGCAGCAGGGTTAGGAGCAAAGGTTCTTGCGAAAGCAGAGGTCACAAGGCTCCTTAAAGAGGATGGTAAAGTCTGCGGTGTTGAAGTTGAGTTTGAAGGGGAAAAGAAAGAGATAAAGGCGAAGATTGTGATAGCTGCTGACGGTGTTGAGTCAAAAATCGCGAGGGAAGCTGGACTTGATACCACTCTCAAGCTCGTGGATATTGCATCAGGAGCGCAGTTTGAGATGACCAATGTTGACATAGACCCTGACAGGATAGAGATGTACTTCGGGAATGATATCGCTCCGGGAGGATATGTGTGGATATTCCCAAAGGGAGAGAACATCGCGAACATTGGTATCGGTGTCAGGAAACCATATGCAAAGGAGAAAGCAATAGACTATCTGAAGAGATTTATTGAGAGCAGGTCGGGTCTGAAGAAGGGTTCTATAATCGAGGTCAACTCGGGTGGAGTTCCTGTGGGGGGGTTGATGGAGAACATGGTCACTGACAACTTAATAGTTGTGGGAGACGCAGCGCACCAGGCCAATCCCATACATGGGGGTGGCATGGGTGAAGCCTGGGTCGGTGGAAGGATTGCCGGGGAGATGGCTGCAGAGGCGATAAAGGCAAACGATCTATCAAAGAAATTCCTAGGCAAGTACAACAAACTGTGGTGGGAGAAAAGAGGCAACAAACTGCAGAAACTCGTGAAGCTCAGGGAGGTCATGGAATCCTTCTCTGACGAAGATCTGAACTGGTTAGTTGATTATCTCAAGGGTGAGGACCTTATAGAGTTCGCAAGGTCTTCTGGCTTTGGCAAGTTCGCAAAGATTCTCATGAAGAAGCCTAAACTGATAAAGCTTGCCAGGAAACTGCTTTAATCGTTTTCTGAAAAAGAGTGCAGGAAGCATGTCTATGGTAGACAACATAACACAGACGCAAGTTGTCCGGTCTACTTTCTCCACCCCGCGACCCCACAAGCAGCGCCAACATAGTTTAGGGCTGCTCCCGTCAAGGTCTGACCCGGTTCACCACGAAAACACTCCTGTGGGACAAGGCTTCTCAGTCAGTAAACTGGCTTACATTTATGCTATGAGGCCATCCATAGACTACAGTCGGCCATATAGACCATTTGCCACCCGAAGGTACGGTAGGCCTAACCCCGTGACTGGAGGCTCCCTGCATTAAAGATTTGCAAAGGGTATTTAAAAGTTTTCCTAGAGATCTGTCATGGATTCAGAATTTAAATAATATATTTCTTCTCGGTCAATAATGTATAAGGTGTTTCTGTGAAGACTAGAATCCTTGCCCTGATAATAGGCCTGGCTGTTGGGGCATACCTTGGAGGGTTTCTGAGCTCCCAGACGATCTACATATATGAGAACTACCCCTACATATATAAACCTTATGAGGGTCTGGAGGGTTCAAACGTATCTTACGCGTCTGTGATGGTTCCTGCTGTTGACCAGAACGGAAGGGGTGTTGCAACCATACTGGATGTGCAGGTTGTCAGGGGTTACGGAAGGACGCTTACGAACATAGACAAGCTCCTCTTCTGGACAGATACCCAGAATTCAATAAGGACGGCGAGGTTCGTTGCAGAGAACATCACTAGAGTAAATCTTTCCAATTACGATCTGATCTACACCATAAAGGCGAATGCTACGGTTATTGAAGGGGCGTCGGCAGGAGCATCCCTTACGGTCGCAACTGTCGCGGCTCTGGAGGACAGTGGGATAAACACAAGCGTAATGATGACAGGGACCATAAACCACGACGGGACAATAGGCCCTGTGAGCGAGATCCTTGCAAAGGCAACTGCCGCGAAATCAGTCGGGGCGAATCTCTTCATTGTTCCCTTGACCCAGTCAACCCAGATCACCTACGAATCAGAAAAATACTGTGAACAGATAGGATGGAGCCAGATATGCACAATAGAGCAGATACCGAAAAGGGTTGACATATCAGAGCAGGCCGGCATATATGTCATAGAGGTTCAAACCATTGAGGAAGCCTTAGAGTATTTTTTGGTTGAAAAATGAAAATACTAGTAGGTATTGCGATACTGTTGATAGGAATGTTGGTTGGGATATACATAGCAGGTTTTAGTCCTATAGGCATGGTTATTTATGAGGGAAAGCAGGACCTGACTTATGAAGATTTGATAAAGATACCCCAACTGTCAATCGATGGATTTTCCAGGGCCAGCATTGATGTGGATGAAGACAAGATATACCTTTTTTCCGGCTGCAGGAGACTGACAATGATCACGAACGGGTTCCAGACGAAGTCGATAAAGGATGGTCTCGAGGGAGTTCTGGATTTCAGACCAACATCCCATGACATCATGAGAAACATACTCGATGCCTTTGACATGAAGCCGATAATGGTAAAGGTTACTGATATGAGGGAGAACGCATATTTTTCAAGGCTGTTTCTGGTGCAGGGAACTCGAATTCTGAATCTCGATTCAAGGCCAAGCGATGCAATTGCAATCGCAGTCAGGACAGCAACCCCCATCTATGTCAACCAGACCCTGATGGAAGAACAGGGAGAAAAGGTGTGCTAGAATTATTTTATCAAATCCAAATTACCATTTATCACAATAGGATGAACTCCCTCTATCTCATCCTGGAGAATGCTTATTTTTTCATGAACAGGTATGGGATTCAGCAGAAATATCTTCTTCTTTTCGTAGAAAGCGAACATCAGTTCGGCGAAGGTTGCCCCGCCAATGTAATCGGGTATGCCATTCTTCTCCACATTCACCACGAGTATGGCATCGGCTTTCTTTATCTCATTGAAGTGCCTTATGGTTAGTTCGGGTTTTATTGCCTTTACAAACTCTTTGTTATCCTTTATTTTCTGGGCATCCTCGTAGCTTTTTAGGTTGTGTTTTATTATACTATAGGGTATCACAACCTCGTGGCCCATCTCTAGAAGCTGCTTCTCGATTTCCCTTATCTTTTCCGGGAAATTCACACTGCCGCAGATTACGATTTTCATAATACCAGTTATTTGAAAACATTTAATATATTCTTTGCTCATTATAAACTTATGATTGACATACACTGCCACCTTTGTTTTCCAGGAGCATACAAGAGTGTGGATGAAGTAGTTGAAAAAGCGAAGAAGGAGATGGCTGGTATCGTCGTGTCTTCTGCAAGGTATGACGAGGGTCTGAGGGTCGTGGAGCTGGCTGGGAAAAACGAAAAATTCATCTTCCCCACCCTTGGCTTCCACCCGACAGAGGGAACAAACCATGAAGGCGTTTTAGAACTCATTGAGAAAAACCGCGACAAGATAGTCGGGGTGGGGGAATGTGGCTTGGATTATCATTGGGAAAAGGACCCTCAAAAGAGAGAAGAGCAGAAAAAAATCTTCCAGAAGTTTATTGACATCGCAAAGAAAACGAAGCTCCCGCTGGTCATACATTCATGGGACGCTGAGCAGGACTGTTTTGAGATGGTCAAGGACTCGGGATTAAGGTGTGTTTTTCACTGCTTCTCTGGGTCAAGGGAGCTTGCACAGCATATCCTTGACAATGGGTTCTGGATATCTGTCTCAACACAGGTATGCTTTTCCAAGAACCACAAGAAACTGGTCAAGATTATACCCTTGGAAAAGATTCTCCTGGAGACAGATGCTCCCTGGCTTTCCCCTAACAGGCCAGAACCCAACTACCCATGGAACATAAAGATATCTGCAGAAAAGATCGCTGACATAAAGAAGATTTCGAAGGAAGAAGTCCTAGAGCATGCTAGGAAAAATGCAATCAAATTCTTTTCCTTGAACATATAAATTTAATCTCCGGGTACCAATTCTTAAGCATGGAGAAAACAGAAATAACCTCTCTGGATTTGAAATTCCTGGTAAAGGAACTGAGGGAGAATTTAACAGGGGGGATGTTCAGGAAGATCTATCAGTATGGGGGGAAAACGAAGCAGTTCCTCTTCGAGATCTTCGTTCCCGCAAAGGGGGCGTTCTGGCTGTACGCCGACGGAAAGAAGATATTCCTTACCAAGCGAAAGAAAGCAATACCCCAAGAGCCGCCAAGCTTCTGCATGTTCCTTAGGAAGCATCTGATGGGTAAGAAGATTCTCGATGTTAAGCAGCATGATTTTGACAGAATAGTCGAGGTATCCACAGCTGAGAGCATCCTAATTTTTGAGCTGTTGTCGCCGGGAAACGTTATCCTTTGCGATACATCCTACGAGGTTATAATGCCCTTGCAGGTTCAGAGGTGGAGGGACAGGGAGATCAGACCCAAGAGCCCTTATAAATATCCTCCAAAACCCTCGAATCCCTTCGAGCTCGACCTGGATTCCCTGAAACGCTCGCTTGCGAGGGTGGAGAAGAAAACGATAGCTTACCTTGCAAAAAACCTCGGGTTCGGTTCTGTGTATGCATCAGAGATCTGCTCGAGAGCGAGAATTGATGAGGGTAAGCTTACAAACGATCTGAATTTCAATGACATACTAAAACTGCATGAGGTGATTGCAGGCATAGGTGACGAGAAGCCGGAGTCTAGGATTTATGATGAAACTGTTTCACCATTCCCACTGGAGATATTCAAGGAAAGGGAATCAAAACCCTTCGGAAGTTTTTCAGAAGCATTGGATGAGTTCTTTTCTGGACAGGAGATAGAAATAGCGAAGGAGAAGGTCAAGGAGGTGGTTGAGGAGAAGAAGGAGAAGGTGGAGAGGATAGTTGAGCGTCAGGAAGAAGCATTGGAGAAATGGGAGAGGATTGAGAAGGATTCCAGAGATTCAGCTGAGAGGATTTACAATAACTACTCAACGGTTGAGGGTGTATTGAATGGGATAAGAAAAGCGAAGGATTCTGGGCTTTCCTGGGATGAGATAAAGCAGAGAATAAAGTCTGAAGGGACGCCAGAGGCTGAAGCAATAAAAGAGATAAGGGAGAATGATGGTGTTGTGATACTGGATCTCGGGGGAAAGGATGTTCTGATAGATATTAGAAAGAGTCCTGAGGAGAACGCGCAGAAATACTATGAGGATGCCAAGTGGGCAAAGAAGAAGTTTGGGGGAACAGAGGAAGCAAAGGAAGAACATGAGGGAAAGCTTGAGCGGGCAGAGAAGGAGGTTATTGAGCAGGAGCAGAGGGATTTCAGGAAGGAGGTTTTCCCTGTTGAGAAAAGGGGATATGAGGAAGAGCCAAAACCAATAGAAGAAAATGAAACAGAATGGAAGGAAACAGTTCTGGAAACCCCCTTGGAAACCTCCCTGGAGGCCAAACCGAGGCCCAGGAGAAAGTGGTTTGAGAAGTTCAAGTGGTTCTGTTCATCACAGGGGTTCCTGGTCGTGGCCGGACGGAATGCGAGTCAGAATGAGACGCTGCTGAAGAAGCATACCGAGGGCAAGGACCAGGTTTTTCATGCAGACATTCCGGGAGCTGCGTTCGTGATCATAAAGTCAGAGGGTCATGACATCCCTGAGGAGACGAAAAAGGAGGCCGCTGAATTCGCGGCTGCGAACTCCAAGGCATGGGCAAGGGGGATGGGAAACGTGGATATCTTCTCTGTGAACCCGGACCGGGTTTCAAAAACCCCTCCTTCAGGACAGTACCTGCCAAAGGGTTCCTTTATGATACATGGGGAGAGGGAATGGTACAGGAACATGGAGCTCAAGCTCTCTGTTGGTGTGAAGATAGACAGGGAGGAGAGAGTAGCAAATGTTCTGTCCGGGCCTGTGATGGCGATCAGGAAGAATTCGGATTACTTTGTAACCATAAGACCGGGGTTCAAGAAGTCCATGGAGCTGGCAAAAAACATAAAGAGCAAGATACTGATAAAGGCAAGGCCAGAAGACAAGAGCCTAATAGAGCAAATCCCTCTTGATGAATTCCAGGTGGTCATACCCTCGGGTATGGGTGACGTTGTAGAATACGTGGGCAGGGATTATATCTGAATCAGTTTGTTAAGATTCTTCAGAAACATATTGAAGCTACCTACGGGTATCTTTGCCCCCGCAGCTTCTGGGTGCCCCCCACCGGACCCCTTAACCGCCTCAGCCGCGTCTTCTGCGAGTTCGTTCAGCCTGAGTTTTTTGGTTCTGGCTCTCATGGTTATATCGATGTATTTCTCCCTTGTGTGGACGTAAAGGCCTAATGGCTTTCCCCTAGTGGTTGCAGCAAAAAGGGCAGACGGACCCCTGAAGCCAAATGATGGTAAATCCTTGGTGTAGGCGATATTTCCAAAAACTTTCGCTTTCCTTTTTATAATTTCGTACAGGTCGAACTCCCTGTTCACCGCCTCCTTTGCGGATTTCACAAGGCCTGGAACGTCAGAAGGGTTCTCACCCCTTGCAAGGGTCCTGACTATCCTTCTCTTTGCATCATAACCCTCGAACTCATCGTTCTTTATCCCCAATACTATGGTGGAGACCTCAAAGAACAGGGCCCTCCTGTCCCAGTTGAGTATTCTTTCCTTCACGAATTCAGTATCATCTGAATAATCTCCTATCGCTCCGTAAATCGCGATCCATACTCTCTCCCTGGGAATATCCTTCTGGTAATACCTGTATATTATCTCAGAGGAGCTCGTGTCCAGTTCGTGAATGAAGACCTTGACTTTCTTACCTATCTCCTGTTTTTTGATGGTTCTGGGAACTATGTGGTGATCGAAGTAAAGAATCTCATTCTTTTCCCCGAAGAGTTTTAATATGTTTGGAGCATCCCGCTTTGTCAGAGCTATATCAGTTATTATTATTCTGTCTGCCTCTGTGTTCTGGAGGTCGTGGTATAGGGAAACGGGCTTTGTGAAGAATACATTTGCATCAGGGAATCTTGCCAGGGCAATCGCTCCTGCGCACATCCCATCGCAATCGGCATGGGTGAGAATCATTGTCTTCATATAATCATTTTATATACTTATTCTGAAGTATATATATGGAAAAAGCAGGTATCTGCATGCACTGTAAGGGCCTTGCGAGTCCCGCTTACTCCTGCAGGATGTGTGGGGCAATAGTTTGCAACAACTGTTTTGACCATGAGCTCGGTGTTTGTAGGGCTTGTGCAGAAAAGATCAAACCAGGAAAGAAGAAGGATTTAAAGAATAAAATAGAGCATAATCCTATGCAGTGATTACAGCGATAAGGGCTTGATTGTGCTGGGATGTCCGAATGGTTAAGGAGCACGCTTGGAGACCCGCTTTTTACAGGAGCTCGCCGCTTTCACAAAAAGCGGGTGAGCAAAAACGGGAATAAATAGCGTGTGCCCGTATGGGCATGGGGGTTCGAAAAGCGCATGACGACTTGGGTATATTGAAAAAAGTCGTCCCTCGAATTTCCCTCTCCCAGCGCTTTTATTCTGATTATCTCGATTCAGCTAGAAAAAGAACTAACAAAACAAAAATAAAAAGAAAGGGTAAAGGATTAAATTAAGCCTTTACCAAGTCTATTATGATACCTGCGGCAACTGTCTTGCCCATGTCCCTGATTGCAAACTTTGCAAGCTGTGGGAAGTCTGACTGCTTTTCTACAGCGAGTGGTTGTGTTGGCTGCACCTTGATTATAGCTGCGTCACCGGATTTCAGCATGTCTGGTTTCTCCTGTATGGTTGCTCCTGACTTCGGATCGATCTTCTTCACTATCTCTGTTATCTTGCATGCAACGTGTGCTGTGTGGGTGTGGAACACTGGCGTATAACCCTTGGTCACCACAGTCGGATGCTGCAGCACGATTATCTGTCCAGTGAACTCTTTTGCGACTGTTGGTGGGTTTTTGTCATGTCCGACAACATCTCCCCTTCTGATCTCGTTTTTCGCTACACCTCTCACGTTGAAACCAACGTTGTCTCCTGGCTCTGCCTTTTCCAGCTGCTTGTGGTGCATCTCTATTGACTTTACTTCACCCTTTGCGCCGCTTGGCATGAAGACTATCTTGTCTCCTGGCTTCATAACGCCTGTCTCAACTCTTCCTACAGGAACGGTTCCCACACCAGTTATGGTGTAGACATCCTGAACAGGCAGCCTCAAGGGCTTGTCCACTGGCTTTTCTGGTGCCTTGAATGTCTTGTCAAGGGCTTCTATCAAAATCGGTCCCTTGAACCACCCAAGCTTGTCTGATTTCTTGACCACGTTGTCTCCAACGTATGCAGAAACCGGTATGAATGGTACATCGTCCATCTTGTATCCAAGGGTTGTCAGTATCTTGCCAACCTGCTCCTTTACCTCATTGTACTTGTCTTCTTTGTAATCCACAGTGTCCATCTTGTTAACTGCTACAACTATCTGTGTGATTCCAAGAACCTTTGCGAGGTATAGGTGCTCCTTTGTCTGCTCCTGTACCCCATCCTTTGCTGATACGACTAGAATAGCTGCATCTGCCTGGCTCGCTCCCGTTATCATGTTCTTGATGAAATCCCTGTGTCCTGGGCAGTCGATTATGGTTATGTACAGCTTGTCTGTTTGTATTGGTTTGTACATGAGGTCTATGGTCAAACCCCTCTCTCTTTCCTCCTTCAGCTGATCCATAACGAAAGCGAACTCGAATGTTTCCTTCTTCAGTTCTTTCGCTTTCTCCTTGAGCTTCCTGAGTTCCTGATCTGATAGTGAACCTGAATCGAACAATAGTCTTCCGATTAGGGTTGATTTGCCGTGGTCTACATGACCTGCTGTTATTACGTTGATATGTGGTTTATCTGCCATGTTAATACACCTCCATATTGAATATCAAATGTAAAACAACTTTGTTGTTTTACAGCTGTTGAATCAAAGATTCAACATCAAACCTTTGAATTTTGAATCCGGTATTTAAATCCTTATTTTACCCCGTAGGGCCGGATTATATTAGATTAACCATCAAGTATATAAATGTTTTGCTCTTTTTAGCGGTTTTTGGCTCATTTTTACCAGAAAATCAGTATCATACGCCTATCTTCCGAATCTCCTTTCCCTCTCCATAAACTCCCTCACAGCGTTGAAAAACTCCTCTTTCTCAAGCTCGGGCCACAGTGTGTCCAGGAATATGAGCTCAGAGTAGGTTGACTGGAAGGTCAGGAAATTAGAAGTCCTCTTCTCCCCACCAGTCCTTATTATCAGGTCAGGGTCAGGTGTTCCATCTGTGTAGAGGTTATGCCTAAAGACTAGTTCATTGATATCATTGGGTGAGAGCCTCCCCTCCGAAATCTCTGATGCTATTCTCCTAACAGCATCCAGTATCTCCTGCCTGCCTCCGTAGGCTATCGCAAGATTCAGATTGTAGTCTTTGTAGTTCTTTGTCTTTTCCCTTGCCCTCTCTACCCTTTCCTGCAGATCCTCCGGGAGCCTGTGAAGCTGGCCGAAAAAACTCATTCTTGTCCTGGTCTCATGGACCCAGTGGTTGGGGTTGTTTATGACATCAGTGAGCTCGTTTCTCGCAAGGGCAAAGAGAAAATCCAGCTCCTCCTTCGGCCTTCTGTCCAGGTTCTCAAGAGAGAGTGTATAGAAGGTTACATTCTTTATATTCAGCTCCCTGCACCACTCCATAATTTTCTCTATCTTTTTCATTCCCCATTCATGTCCCTTTCCTGGGTTCTCAAGAAGCCTCTTGGCGAATCTCCTGTTTCCATCCGGTATGATTCCCAAGCTGGTAGGTACTTTGATATTAATCACCATCTGCACTATTAGTATTAAACATTTATAATGGGTTAATATTATAATTGTTGTGTTTATTAAATAATAAGTGTTAGGTGAAAGTGATGAAATTCGAGCTCCACTGTCACTCCCATTACTCGTTGGGAAAGAAGATACCTTGGGAGGCGTTCATGTCTCCAAGGGAGATTATGAAGGCAGCCAGGCTCAGGGGAATTTTTGGTGTTGCAATAACAGATCATGATGACTTCAGGGCATGGAAAGAGGCAAAGAGAGCAGCAAGGGAATACGGACTGGTTTTCATACCCGGTATTGAGATAAGCACACGGAAGGGGCATCTAATTGGGCTGGGTCTAAATGAACACATAGACAGGGACCTTGGTTTACAAGAGACTGTTGAAAAGATCCATGAGCAGGGCGGTTTGGTAATGGCCCCCCACCCGTTTGATCTGAGGGGGCAGGGGATTAAGAACGGGATATACTACGTGGATGCTGTGGAGGTGTTCAATTCCATGAACCTTGACAGGCTCTCGAACAGGCTAGCCTTTAACAAGGCAGAGGAGTTTGGAAAACCCATGGTGGTGGGATCTGATTCCCATACAGAGGACATGTTTGGTCTGGCTGTGAATGAAATGAATGCGTATGACCTTGACAGTGCCCTGAAGGAGATAAAAGCCGGTAGGGTGGAATTCCAGACAGATTACATGTCCCTTTCTGTTCTGATGGACTGGGCAAAGAAGAGGTTAGCAAGGTCCTACATGGAGGTCATGAATTACATAAACCAGAACTACTCCCCGCCCAGGGCATGGGTTGCAAAGGGGATGCTTAGAAGGTATGTTCTCTCAAAAAACAGGACATGGGACGGGTTCTGGAAACTTTTAGGCAACTTTGGTCTGGGATGTTCCATGGTATATGGGGGCCTGAGGTTCCTTACTTACTACTAAGAAATTATGCGGGGGCTGGGATTTTCGCTCGTTTTCGAGGTTCGAACCCAGGAAGGCATTACTCACCCTTTCTTTTCCACGAACGCTTTTGTGTGTTTGGAACGAAAAGGGTTCTAAGCCACTAGCTCCTTAGGCTAGCCCCTTTAGTCACAGACGGCTTTATCCAATCTGTTTAAGCCGTCATACGCTTTGACCGCTTGGGTACCCCCGCGATCCTTTGAGAGACGGCTTAATCCGATATGGTCAAGCCGTCATACGCTTATATACTTAGGTATAGTAAAATGGTTTTTATTTATTTTAAAAGAACCAGGAGGTTTAACTCATCTCCAGAACTTCCTGCTCTGTCTTGCCCAAATCCCTTTCGAGTTTCTCTATGTCCTTTTTCATTGCATCCATATGAGCGAGTATCCTTTCTTTCTCTTTATCGAACTCTTCTAGTGTCTCATAAACCTTTATTCCCCTGCTGAACTCGCTCTTCGTCATCATAACGTAGGGGAACTTGTTCATGGTTTTCGCGACGTTCGAGCAAACTTTCTCGAGCCACTTGTTCATCCCTACCTTGACGTCCTTCTTTATCATCTTCTCCTTGTCCAGGTGCTTCCTCATTATCCTTACAATACACGCCTCTGGGAATGCGAACCTTTCCTTCGTTTCTTTTGGCTTTTCCTTTTTCTCTGCTTTCTTGGCTTCTGTCTTTTTGGCCTTCTTCGTCATCAATCCACCTCCGAATCAAAAATTATTAAGTATTATTTGTTTCTCTGAATTAAATATGTTTTGAGTCCTTTTCCTGATTCGAATTCTATGGGCATCGTAACCAGAACTATCAGAATTCTGCATTAATCGCTTCAGATGTTTTTTACTATTTGGATGCCTCTTTTGCTTCCTTTGGTGCGAGTAGTTTTGCCAGCACTATGGTTACTATAACAACAACCACTGTCACTACAAGGGCTGCTATCGTAAGGCTCGATGCACCCTCTGCACTCCCGTACAATGGTGCCAGCCATGCGGATATCGCATCTTTCCAGATAAGCGCTGCAACGAAAGCTAGAGCCGCTGTCATTAAGGTCAGGGTCTGCTTCTTTATCTCCTCAAAAACTGTCATCATTTTTATCCCTCCTTTAATCTAATTATTGTCTCCCCGGCTTTTAAACAATGGAGATTCCTGAACCAAAAAACAACCTTAGTGTAAAAACTAGGAAAATCAGAACAAAGAATCAAAGACCGCTATATCAAATAGATTAAAAGCTTCTCTTCGGTCTGTGCTTTTGGTAACATTCCATGCAATAGACAGGTTTGTCTCCTGACGGCTTGAAGGGGACCTTTGTCTCTTTTCCGCAATCAGAACACGTTGCAGTGTACAGTGTTCTTCCGAATCTGTCCTTTTCCTGTTCCTTCTCACTATCTTTTTTCACTTCTTCTTTCTCTTCTTCCTTTTTTTCTTCTTCTGTTTCTTCTTTCTCTTCTTCTTCCACTTCATTTTTCTTTTCTTCTTCCATAAAACTCCTTATCTAATATACAACTTGCTGATTTTTAAAACAATCCCTGATCCAAAAACAACAGCCACTCGAAACTTGGATTCTGAGCTCAACGCAACGTTTATAAACATTATTATTAATCACTTATTGGTGGTATTTAGGTGTTATTATGAGTGAGTACGAAGGTTTGGGAGAGAAATCGTATTTCAGGACCATTAGGAAATTACTTGAAGAAGAAAATCCGAATTACAAAAATATAGGCAGAAAATGGAACATATTGAAATTAAAGGCAGAAATAGCATTGAGAAAGGACAGGGAATTGAAGGAAAGGGTAGGAGAGAAACCAGCCAGGGAATTCCCGGATTCTCTAATGGATCTGCGTATAGAAATTTATGAAAAGGCTTTTGAGGATTTTTCAGGAAACAATGAAGTACTGCCTTCTTTTTTATTAGAATATTCAAATGAATATTCTCATTCACTTTTAGCTAGGGCGCTTAAAGCATATGAAAAAAACGACATCCAGACAACATCTAGGTTTTTAGTAAAGTTTGAGGAGGTTAAGGTGAAAACATCGAGGCTTCTAGTAAAGTGTCAAGAAGTTAAGGACCATGGATAAGTTAATTGAGATTAGAAACGGGTCGGACTTGGGTTGTTAGTTTTTTCTTATTTTTCTCATGTGTTCCTCGAATGCTGAAATGAACTCCTGGTCTTCTTCGAACATGTATTTTATTGTTTCCCATGCTACGGTTTTTTCCAAGACTACCTCAGATACCTCTCGTATCTTCTCTTCGAGTGTCATCTTCCTACTATTATTTACAAAATAAGGCAGATCTGTTTCTATGGCCTCAAGGGTTTCAAGGATCTCTCCCTTGAAGACATGCTCTTCGTTTACCAGACCACATTCGGATTTCCTGGCTACCATTTCTCCGTTTATCTTGTATATTATATCTCCTGGTTTGCGTATTATCTCCAGTTTGAATCTGTCGCCTTTTTTCATTAATTCTTCATATAATTTTTCCAGTCCTTCGAAACTTTCCACACCATAAAAAGAAAAAAGACTCGGGTCAATGTAATCGCGTTTCTTGGTCAGGGCATTAGCCCAGATGTATGCTTCTCCTGAAAGGTTTTCTTCAGAAAATATACAGTCGGCAAACATAAAGAGACCGTCACAGTTTTCCGTGCATTCATAATATGGTTCTATCTTCCTTTTACAATCCCCATCTTTCTGTTCAACGCTAACCCTGATTGAGTTTTTGACAACGGGTGAAAGATCCACGGAATATACTCTCCTTCCTAGTATTTTCATTTCATTGTCTTAGCAGTAAGTTTTTTAACGCTTCGTTTAAAACCGCAAGGTTTCTTAAACATATTTATCGGTAGTGGGACAAATTATAATCCATGGACTGGTATACCATCTCGATTCTGGTTTTCATTGTAATACTGGCAGTGATATTCTACAAGGACAGGAAGAATGTTCAGAGGCAGTCCATTCTTCTGATAAGGAGGACGCAGAGAGGGAAAAAAGGTCTCATAAATCTCGGTAGGAGGTTCCCGCGCTTCTGGAAGGGACTCGGAATAGTCGCGGTTATATTCGGTTTCATGATATCCATATACATAGTTTACTTTTTGGTGGAGCTCATAGGGACCAACTTTCTGGTGGAGAAAACCGTTCCTGGTATTTCCTTTGTCCTGCCCGCGCTGGGGGCTGAAACCGTTATAGTTCCAGGAGCAATACTCGTTCCCTTCTGGTACTGGATAATCATAATCGCTCTTCTTGTTGTGGTTCATGAGGGGCTGCATGGAATAATGGCAGCGATGGAAAAGATTAAAATAAAGTCAATGGGTTGGGGGCTCTTTATCATAATTCCCCTTGCCTTTGTGGAGCCTGATGAGAAGCAGCTTGAAAAGAAACCCGCCTTGTCCCAGTTAAGGGTATTTGCCTCCGGCTCCTTTGCTAACTTCATGCTTGCTGGCCTCTCCCTCTTTCTTATCGCGTCCATGTCAGGATTGTTTTACTCCGGTGGTGTCACCTATGTTGGTTTGCTAGAGGGATACCCAGCAGAGGGTGTCAATCTCTCTGGAACGATTGTGGGTATTAATGATTACACCATCAAGGATATATACGATCTAAGGAGCACACTGGGGGAGATAGGAGAGAACCAGACCATAACCATATTCACAGAAAACGAAAGTAGTAAGCAGAGCTTTGTTCTGACAACAGCAGGGGAATCTGACCCTGTCTTCAAGCCCTCTCTGTATTTCGCATTTCTCGCAGGACACGAACGTGGGGGTATTGGGACTATAGATTTCTTCATGGGTACCAGTGACCCACAAGGTTGGACAAGTACAAAGTATGTGATATCCATGTGGGGATGGGTAAAGGAAAACGTCCCTGGACTGGAAGAAAGAGCAGATGATAGGATTTTAACCCTAGAGTCAAAGCTTGGTGATTACAAAAGACCTGGATTTATTGGGATAGGTGGTGTTTCAACCCTTGTTGGACTGAATCCGGGTCTGGAGGGATTTGAAGGACCGATTGTCTTTATCCAGGGTTTGCTGTTCTGGCTCTTCCTTATAAACTTCGGTGTGGGTGCTGCCAACCTTCTTCCAATCGGACCCCTTGATGGTGGAAGAATGTGGGGTATCGTAGTAAAGAAAATCGCCAAGAAGAATTGGAAGAAGATAATGAGCGTAGTCAGCTACGTGACCCTCGCACTCCTGATAATCAATTTCTTGTTCTGGTTCGGGCTTTAAAACTTGGGATTTCTTCGGAGCAAAAATAGTGCTCATGGGCTCAAATAATCCAAGAGGGTTTAATTAAATTTGAGATTATTCCACTGGGAGCTCTACAAATTCCTCAATAGGTGTTAGATTAATTTCTTTACCTTTATACTTTACGATTATGGAATCGTCCTTTCTCCCTACCTTTATCCCTTTTATGCCTTGATTCCCTTTTTCTAAGTAGTTTTTCAAATCTTCTAGGGTCAAGTCATATGATTCAAGAGGGCTTCTGCTTTTTCCTTTAATCCAAGGCATCTCTATCCTACTGTAATAGTCACTTTTTATTTTCAGATTCTCTTTACCCATTCCATCACCTTTAATTGTTGAATTTAATTTTTTTGAATGTTAAATTTATAAAGGCTAATTGAACCAAAAATTAGGGTTTTGTTTTAATTAAAGTTCAGAATTTAGAGAAAGGAACATTTATAAATATATACCCCCAAATAGCTTTATTAAACCCGGCAGCGTCGGTGCGTATAGAACTGGGGGTGAATTTTATGAACTTCAAGCTAGTGATATCGGACCCAAAGAGCAAGAAGGCATACCAGAAGGAGATTGACCAGAAACAGACAGGACTTATAGGAAAGAAGATCGGTGACAATGTTTCTGGGAATTCCCTTGGTCTTGCAGGCTACGAACTGGAGATAACAGGTGGCTCTGACAGGCAGGGGTTTCCCATGCGAAGGGATGTGGAAGGCCTCGCGAGAAAGGGGGTTCTTCTCTCCATGCCACCGGGCTTCCATCCCAAGCTGAGGGGGCAGAGAAAAAGAAAATCAGTGAGAGGGAATACAATATCCTCTGAGATATCCCAGGTGAATGTGAAGGTAACAACGTACGGGAAGGATTCCCTTGGTAAACTGCTCGGAGTGAAGGAAAAGCCGAAGAAAGTTGAAGAGAAAAAACCAGAGGAGCCGAAGAAGCCCGAAAAGGAAGAGGAAATAAAAACCGAAGAGAAGGAACCGAAGGAAAAGCCAGAGAAGGAAGAGAAAAAGCCCGAAGAAAAGCCAGTGGAAGAGAAGATGGGTGTCAAGGACCTAGAGAAGGCTGAGTCAGAAGCGAAAGAAAAGGGTAAAGATAAAAAGAAATAAGAATTATTTCCAGCAGAGCTCAAACCAGCGGCAGCCGTGTCCGCTCATCTTAGAGATACAGCAGTCTTTGCATATCTTTGCTTGAGGTGGGTTGTGTTTTTCACAAATTCTTAGTGGAACGTGCTTTCCACAGTCATGACATGCCATTTCTATCAAAACTCCATTGAAAATGGTATTAAATAAGAAATTGGATTAACGCCTTTATAAAACTTTGGTTCACAAGTCCCACACCTCCCATAGTTTCGAACGATGGCTTGGGCCAATCAGAACAAGCCATCCATCCAAACGAATCGAAAGGTGACTTGGAGCAATTGAATAAAGTCGCCCATCCAGAGGTTTGCTTTTTAAATCTAAACCCGAATTCTATACCATGCCTGTCCAGAGGATGACCGCCAAGAAGGTTAGGATTTCTGAGCTTGTTAACGGGAACTGGGTAAAGAAGGAGGGAATGGAACCTAGTTTTGTGGTTGCCCCGAGCGGGGAGGAAATATCCAGGGCCAGGATAATGGGGACCGTAGTCTCTAGATTTCTGGCGGATGACGGGAATTTCGCTTCAATAACCCTGGATGACACAACAGAAACCATAAGGTTAAAGACCTTCAAGACAACAAAGCCCCTGGATGATTTTGAGATTGGGAACCTGGTTGATGTTATAGGCAAGGTCAGGGAATACCTGGGGGAGATATACATACTCCCTGAGATAGTAAGGAAGATCGAGGACCCGAACCAGGAGCTGCTCAGGAAGCTGGAGATGGTGAAAAAACCAGGGAAATCAGAGTCAGGAAAACAGGAACGAGGAGAGAGCGAAAAGAAAAAACCAGAACCGGAAAAGAAGGGTGAAGAAAAAGGTGATGACAAGATTCTGCTGAAGAAGGAGATACTGAAGTTCATCGAGAGCGGCGAAGATGGTGTGGAGTATGGACAGATTCTGGAGAACGTGAAGGGGAAAGAAACTGAGATAGAGTCTGTTGTGAATGAAATACTTGCTGAGGGTATATGCTATGAGCCGACACCCGGGAAGATAAAGAAAATCTAGAGTGCGTTCCCGGAGACCGTTCCCAATTCTGCCACTTCAAAGGGCTGATCGGATCTTATGTATTTGATTTCAACCTCAACCGTATAAACGGTTCCTGCAGAGAGAAGTTCACAGCTGCTAAATTCCAAGTCTATAATAGTCCCTGCCGGTATTTCCTTGTTTGTAATCGGGTTACAGTCATCAGCGGTGGCCTCTGTTATTGTTATATCATATGATAAAGCACTGGGAAAAGCTACACTAAACTCGTTTCCTGAATATTCCCAATCACCGAGTAGGGGTCTACCAAATATACCAAATCCTGTAGCAATTGAAAAATCAGAGCCTGCCTGGTTGAACATTCCCAGATAGAAAACAAGGAAAAGGGGCACACCTACCAGGCAAACCACCACAATTATGATTACAGCAGCAATCAGTTTTTTGTTCGAGCCTTTTTTAGGGAGCTTCATACCGGCGGTTTCTTGCTGAAGAGAACTGATTGCTTCGCTAACATGGGTTTCCTGCCATCCTCTTTTTATTAACACGTCTTTGATCTGTTCTGGAGAATAACCAGAATTCAGCTGTTTTTTTATGTAGTTCTCTAATTCCTTATTAGCCATTGTTTAATATTTGTGTAACTTATAATTTAAGTTTTTTAGAACACTTATCTTTCCCACACTGTATAAGATCTGGTTCTGTTTAAAAAATTTAAAGTTATATACTACTTATGATTACCCGTATTTCTCTCAAGAACTGGAAATCCCATCTGGATTCCGAGTTTGATTTTAGCAGGGGGGTGAACGCCATTATAGGGATCATGGGATCAGGGAAAACAAGCATTGTTCAAGCGCTTACATTCGCTCTCTTCGGGACGTTCCCTGCCCTACAATCAAGAAAGATTGGACTAGATGACCTGATAATGAAGAAACCGCAGAAGAAAAACAAGGCAGAGGTTTCCCTGGGTTTCCAGATTGACGGGAAGAATTATTCGATAAAGAGGGTCATAGAGCTCGGGAAGGGAACAACTCATGCAGAGATAAGGGAGGATGGGAGACTTCTTGAGGTCAACCCACAGGGTGTGAACAGACTCGTTCAGGATATTCTTCAGATGGATTATGATCTCTTTTCAAAGGCTGTCTATTCAGAGCAGAACAGGCTCGATTACTTCCTGACTATTCCGAAGGGACAGAGGATGCAGCACATAGACAGAATGTTAAAGCTTGACAGATTCGAGAAGGTCAGGGAAAACTCAGTATCCCTTGCGAACAGGATAAGCCAGGGAAGGATGGAGCGAATGAAACTTCTGGAAGAGCTAAAGGAGGAGAATCTGGGAGAGAGGATAAAGAAGGTTTCCGAGGATGTTAGAGAACTGGAAGAGAAAAGGAGGGAGTTTGAGAAGGGATTGAGGGGTATAAAGACTGAGAAGGAAAAAATGTCCGAGATGATGGCGGATTATGATGAGATGGATGAAAGAATCAACAAAATCAAGGTAGATATCAAGTCAGTGAGGACAGGTATGGAGGAGATAGAGGAGAACCTGAAAGTAAGAAGGAAGAAGCTGAAGGGTATGGAACCAGAGGATGTTCCGAAGGTGTTGGAGAAGCTGGAGAAGGAGATAGAAACGCTTGAAGAGGAAGCAGAGAAGAACAAGGAGGATCTCGAGGAGGACAGGGAGAAAATCGCATCCATCAATGCAGAGATAAAGAACATCAAGGACCAGATAAGCGAGATGGAAAGATTGGGAGACAAATGCCCTGTGTGCGAATCCCAGATAACAGAGGGGAAGAGAAGGAAGCTCGTTGATGTTAGGAAGGGGAAGGAGATGGTTCTCAGGAACAAGGCAAACAATCTCGCAAAGGAAATGGGAAGGGGTAAAAAGCATATCAAACTCCTTGAAGAGCAGCTGAAGGAAAGGGTCTTGAGAAAAGAAAAACTTAGTTCGTTTATGGAGGATCTGGATTACATAAAGGATATTGAGGATAGGAGAAGGGATTATGAAAAAAGCGGGGCTGCCCTTAAGATGGAGCTGGAAGATATCCGGAGGAGACTAGGCGATGTAGACATCAAGGATCTGAGGGAGGAACTCCAGGAAAGAGTCGCAAGGGAAAGGGAGATTCTCGCGAGACTCTCGGGTCTGGAGGAAAAGATCGAGGACAGGAGAGAATCCCTGCAGGACCTGAGAGGGAGAGAAGAGATGCTCAAGAAATACAAAGAGAGTATAAAGAAGGATGAAATAATTGCTGAGAAGCTGAATACCTTTGTAAAGGTTCTCAAGGTCACTCAGGACCAGCTCAGGCAGGAATTCCTCAAGAATGTTAACCATTCTATGGGAATGATATGGAATGAACTCTATCCCTATGGTGATTTTTCAGAGGTCAGGCTGGTGATTGATAAAGACTATGTTCTGCAGATAAGAGGAAGCGAGGGGTGGGTATCCGTTGAGGGGGTAGCGTCAGGTGGGGAGAGATCCATCGCGAGTCTTGCCCTTAGAGTCGCGTTCTCAATGGCACTTGTCCCCAATCTGAAGTGGTTGATACTGGATGAGCCCACTCACAACCTTGATGTGAATGCAATAGAGCAGTTCACTAGTATGCTGAGGGAAAATATAAACAACTTCGTGGAGCAGGTCTTCCTGATCACACATGAGGAGAGGGTTTCTGAGGGGATCCTGGGATCCCTCTACAAGCTGGAGAGAAATAAAGAGGTTAATGAACCTACAAGGGTGGTAGGTGTTTAGAAAGAACTTACCTTGCGCCTTCTGCTTCCCTTTCTATTCTGTTTCTTTCCTGGATTGCGAAGGATTTGGAGTCGTTGTTGCTTGCAGAAATCAGCTCATCTGATATTACCTCTGCAAGGGATTTCTTTGTCTTAAAGCTGGCTTTCTGGATTCCCTGAGAGACGTGTCTCAGGGCAAGATCAACCCGCCTCTGTGGAGAAACAACCACAGAGCTTCTTGCTATTATACCTCCAAGCCTGTAGGAAGCGACTTCCTCAAGGAGGGCAGCGTTCTCTATCGCGTTTACAAGGACCTGAACAGGGTTTTTCTTTGTTCTTTTTTCGATTATCTCAAAGGCCTTTTTCATGATTTTGTACAAAGCCTGGATGTTTCCAGCCTGGTGCCCAGAGGTAAGCTTGTGTTTCTTTCCCCTGTGACCTGAAACCATGAGCTTGTTCATTAATCTTTCCACGATGCTTACCTTGTCCTTCTGGAACGGTTTGGTAGCAAACCTGCCCCCTGTTCTCGGTATGAGTATAGGATCAAGGTTTATGTGATTCTTCAATCCCGGATCTTCTACCTTAACCTCAGACATATCCCATCTGTTGAAAAGTAATAATTTCTCTGGCATCTTATGCACCCTTTGGCTTCTCCTTCTTACCCTTCAGGAGCTCTAAAAGGGAAACGCCTGAAACAGAGACAACCTTGTACTTTATCCCGTGCATTGAACCAACCGCTCCCCTCTGGGAACCACCTACGCCTACAATCTCGACCTCGTCGTGCTCGTCTATGAACTTTATTGCATTGTTTCCAGGGACGAATGCGGTTACCTGGATCCCGTTCTTGACTATCTGGACCCTTACCACCTTTATAATACCGGAGTGGGGTTGCTTCTGCTCGACGCCCTTCTTTTTCAATACGATTCCCCTGCCCATTGGGGCTCCCTCAAGTGGGTCCTTCTCCCAGAGCTTCAAGAATTTCCGCTTATGAGCAGTAGACTTCCACCTGAACTTTTTCCTTCTTCTCTTCATGTCCCTTGCTGAAAACTCTCCCATGCTCTCCCTTTACTGATTTATCTGTATAATTATTTAAATAGGTTTAAAAAGTTTGTTCAGAAGAGGGTTCAGAATCTGTGCTTTGCTGCGACCGATACATTTATCCAGCAAAGTCCTGCAATCAGAAAGAATATGAGCGCTATAACGAGTGCGAGGGCATATGAAACTTCTGAAACCCCGGTTTCGAGCCTGAGGTTGTTCACAATCCAGGTTCCAGCGAGCAGAAAGAATCCGCCCACAATCCAGGTTCCTATCAATTTCATTCCAATCCCCTTTTTTCGTATCCCGACTTAATGCAATCGATCCAGGTCGGGTCTCGTGTTGCTCTATTTTATAATTTACCCGCGCTCTTTTTAAACTCTTCTGCCTTCTTCTCCAGAATTTCAGCGGCTTTTTGGACAATGTACGCGGGTTCCAGACCGGATATAGTTTCAACCCTGAACAAGAACCTTGTGGGGTCTCCCCTGATTTTCAGATTACCGCTGCAGACCTCCTCGCACTTTTTGCAGAGGTTGCAAAGTAATGGGTCCTTGAAATCAACCTTTTTGTATTTGAGTTTCAGGGCTCCTGTCGGGCACTCGGAGACAACCTTGCTCGCATTCTTGCAGTCCCCGGAAATTATATCAGGGTAGTACTGGTAGCTTGCGTTTGCTGCCTGCCATTTCGCATGCTTCTTCCCTGTATTCAAACGGGCAATGGCCTCAAACTTTATGTTCTGTCCCTTGAGGAGCTCGACAATGGGAAATCTGGTATCCGTTGGTTTAACATACCTGTTTGAGGATTTAAGATCACTTGAATGAGCCACTCCAGGACCTGTCTTCTGAAGAGCAAAAACAACCTGGCACAAGGGACATCCCTTTCCGCCGCACCTGCACTCATCAGGTAGGTTGAACTTGCTGGGGTCAAACTTCAAGGGAATCATGCCGAGCCTGTGTGCAATTATCTCATCGAAGAGGACAGAGGAATTGTCATGGAAGTCAACCCACTTTATCGCTAGTGTGGGAACCTCGGATATCATTATCCTCCTGAGAGCATTCGCAAATGCAGGGGTTGAATCCTTCAGTAGAAAGGTCAACACGTCACCCTTCTTCCTGATTACCTTAATTTTCATAACACGCACCTACCTTAATTTCAAATAGTTTATTGAAAAATGCCTTTTCATGATCTCTTTTATTGCCTTTATGTTCCTTCCGTTCTTGCCGATAACAGCAACCTTGTCCTGTGACGGTATTGATATTATCATATTACCATCGTTGAAAGTCATGTTCTTTATGTTCGGTACCATGTTTTTTATCATATCCTCGGGTTTGTCGTAGTACCCGAAAAGCTTAACCTGCCTTCCCAGGATTTTCCTTACCCCCTTTATAACTGCCCCGTTTTTCCCTATGGCCAGACCTATCTTCTCGGGTTTCACGAGGAAGTAAACACAGTCCTCTGTAATCAGACAGTCCCTTGCATGCACATTCGTTATCTTCTCGAATAGTGCAATTGTTCTTATACTTTCAATCCCGAGTTTTACAGCCATTTTATCAACTTCGTTTATATTTATGTTCTGATTTTATTTATGTTACTGTTGCACATTTAGTATTTATTTCTTAGCCTTCTTCACTCCAACTATCAGGATTCTGAACGGTTTACCGCAGAGTTCCCCTAGCTGGACTGAATTTCCATTGAACTCCTCAAGCTTTACGCCCGAGACCTTGGAGTAATGATTCAGGTCCTTTATCATCCCACCAGGGTAGTTGGATGCGTAGACTACGGAATCCAACATTTCGTTTTTCAGATTCTTGAGTACTGTCCTGCTTCCTATTATTAGTTTCTCGTTTTTTATCGCATCCTTTATCTGTTTGCTCAGAGTCATTAGCACCACCTAGTAAACATATCCCAGAAGCTTCCCTCCTGTATTCTTCTTTGTCGCCTCTTTCTGGTCCATGACACCCTTTGAGGTTGTCAGTATGAGAATCCCTATGTTGTCAGCCGGGAGGAACTTCTTCTCCCATTTTGTAACATCTCTTCTACCTATCGAAAACCTCGGCTTTGAAACCCCACAGTCATTTATTCTGCCGAGCAGGTAAACCTTGAACTTTCCTCCCTTTCCATCTTCTATAAGTTCATAATTTCCTATGTACTTGTGTCTCTGCATCACCTTCAGAACCCCCTCTATAAGTTTGGAGGCTGGTGTAACGCAGACGTGCCTTCCTATTTCTTCGGTGTTCTTTATTATGGAAAATGTATCAGCCAGCAAATCATGTCTCATTCTATCACCTAGGAATATTTCCTAAACCCGAGTTTTTCTGCATCCTCCCTGAAACACTGCCTGCAGTACAGCAGACCATACTTCCTTATCAGGCCTCCTGTCCTTCCGCACTTCCTGCACTTGTGAACTCCTTTTCCGAACTTCCTCTCTTTGGACTTGTTGAACTTCTCGTATCTTGCAAGCTTGGTTGGCTTTCCCTCTATCTGCTTTCTGACCCTCTCGTACGACATACTATTCCTCCTCTTTCACCTCGACCCCGAATTCCTTTTTAGTCCACTCCATTGACTCAGCGGGTGTTATCCTGTGTTTTTTACCAACCTTACCGGGCCTTATGCTTTTTCTCTTGACCCTGAAGCCGGGTCTCTCCAGGGTAACGCATACATCCATTCCCAGTATTCCGACATCGGGATCATACTTAATCCCGGGTATGTGTATGTACTCATGAACGCCGAAGGAAAAATTCCCGCTGGAATCGAATTGTGACGGCTTGAGTTTGTTCTCCACTGCTTCCAGAAGTCTCTTGAGCAGATCCTTCGCTTCTTTCCCCCTAAGGGTTACCTTGATTCCTATGTTTCTTTTCTGTGCCATCCCAAATGTCGTTCTTTTCTGGGTCTTTGTTATCACAACCCTTTTCCCTGTGATCTTTTCCATTATTGTTTTTGATTTCTCTACCTTGGGACCGGATTCCCCTGCCCCCATGTTCAGGGTCAGTTTCTCAAGCCTTATCTCTCTCATCTTGTTCATATCATCACCTCCCGCATTTGTTCAACGAATCGCATGGCGACTTTAGTTAATCGAATTAAGCCGCCTCTCAAGTTATTCCGATGCGGGCTTTCACTTTATCCCCTTATACCTCGCCTATCAGGAGGTAATCCCTCAGGGTTTGAATTTCTCCTCCCTTGGTTTCAAGTACAACCATCGCTTTTTCCAGCATGTTCTTTTTCTCCCGGATGTCCCTTATCTTTCCCTTTACACCAATGTTCCTTCCAGCAACAACCATCGCTTTTTCACCCTTCCCAAACTTGTAGTGTTTCAGAACCTTCTGATCGGGTACTGAAATCACAACAGAATCGCCAACATTGTAAACATCCTCTTTAACCAGTATGTTTCTCCCGTCGTGCAGATTCAACTGATACAGGCCTCCCTTAACAGTGACCTTCCCGTTTATCCTGCAGAGCTTCTTGTCCGCATCCTTCTCAGTTATATCCTTCAGTAAAAGGCCCCTTGTGTTGACAGTAATCCTGAAGTATTGCTTTGCTTCAGGGATCTCGATAACATCCATAAGGCCGACAGGGAATTTGGGATCCTTTCTCACCTTTTTGTCAACCAGAATTTTTCCACCCCTTAGAACCTTTCTTGCCTCTTTGGCATTTTCAGCGTATCTAAGGACATCCCTGAGTATGACCTGGAGCGGTATGCAATTATCTTTCGGGTGCGGCCCGGGCATTGGTTTAATTGCGAAAATGTTCCCCTTCTTTGCTAGGGGCCAAAATCTCGGCATCGAATACCTTTTCAAATGCGGCATGCTATCACTTTTTCTCCTTCTTTCTCCTTTCCTTTTTCTTTTCTTTCTTTTTCTTCTCCTTTTTTTCTTCTTTCTTTTTGGGTTTCTTTTCCTCCTTTTTTTCGGGCTTTTCTTCCTTCGGTTTCTCTTCTGTCCTTTCAAAAACCCTCTGCCTCATCTTGTCATCGAGACTGAGTTTTACTATTCTGAGATTTGATGGCTGAAGTGACTTCATAATCTCGGAACCATCAACTTTTTTCACCTTGATCTCTTCAACATAAATCCTGCATTTCTTCACATCAACCCTGTTGACCGTTCCCCTCAATCCCTTGGAAGATCCCCTCATGACCTCTACCTCGTCTCCCTTCCTGACCGGCATCGATCTCTTTTCGAACCTCCTCCTCAGTTCTGGGGAAAGATTCGCGGACAAAAACTTATGCCTTACATGTAATGGAGCGTTGTGTCTGTACTTCCTCTGCTTCCTCGGCTGCACCGACTTCACCCAGTTCCTTGACCAATCCTTCTTCACTCAAACCACCATTTTTGCGATCTTACCTATCGTGGAAAACCTCTGGACCGCTTCCTTTGCAACAGGCCCCTTTATGGTGCTTCCCCTTGCTTCGCCCTTGTCAGTGACCAGGACAGCAGCATTGTCCTCAAAGCTTATCCTCATGCCGTCTGGCCTCCTGTATTCCTTCCTCTGCCTTATTATGACAGCCTTGTGAATCTCGTGCCTGACCTTCTCGTCTCCCTTGTAGACCCTGCAGGTCACGAAGTCCGCAACACCTGCACAGGGCTTGGTCCTCCTGGTTCCCTTGAAACCCTTGACAGAGATTATCTGGATCTCCTTGGCTCCGGTGTTGTCAGCGCAGGTTATTATCGCTCCGACAGGTAACGCCTTTATGATCTTGGTTGGTATCGCTTTCATAATATCATCCCTTCTTCAGTAGCCCTACCACCACGAAGCGTTTCGTTTTCGAGAGAGGTCTGCACTCCGCGATCATTACCTCGTCACCCTCCCTTGCACGTATGCATGGGGGGTTGTGTGCAATCACCCTGGATTTCCTCCTCTCGTACCTCTCGTACTTCGGGAAGTAGTGATGGTATCCCCACTCAACAACCGCTGTTGCATGAGCCTTTGCGGACGTTACCACGCCTTTGAATGCCCTGCCTCTTATCGAGATCTTCCCGTGCCAGGGACACCTGATATCCTCGCATGTTTTCTCAGGGGGGGTTATCTCCAGTCCTATCGTCTTCACTCCCTTCTTCTTTACTTCTTTCTTTTCTATCTTCTCCGCACTGGGCTTTTCCGTGGGTTTTTTCCTTCCCCTTTCAGTCTTTTTTCTGGATTTTTCCTTAGGCATACTATCACGACGAATTACCCGAGAGAAACCGCAGCCTCTCTACCTTTCCCCTGCCGCAGCAGAGGAGTGGGTAACTCAGCTTTGTTAATTATATAAAAGGTGGGTTTTAAATACTTTATTTTACCACTGTTTCAGCTTCTTTTTTATTCTGTCCTCGGGTCTTGCAATCAGGACCCTTCCGTCAACATTTACTCTCTCCCCGGTTGGTAGCAGGAAAGAGAAAACGCATTTTTCCTTTATGAAACTTTTTCGTCTTTTTTTCGTTTCGATAACTATCGTGTTTCGGGTCTCGTCCACGACCCTGCCCTCTATTCCTACATTGCTCGGATCTGTGGATTTTATGATTTTTACAGATAAACCTATCAGCTCGTGCCTGACAAGGTTCTCCGGGGTTATCATCATGATTCGGTGCGGGTTTAGGTAATCTCAATCTGGTCTTCTGGGAATCCAAGCTTAACGAGGATATCCTTTACCCTTTCTTTATGATTGCCCTGCAGCTCTATTGTCTTTTCCTTTATAGTCCCCCCGCAGGCCAGCTTGGTCTTCAATTCCTTAAGAACCGATTTGGGGTCTGCGTCCTTTTCTATACCCTCAACCAGGGTTATGACCTTTCCATATCTTCTTCTTATGGTCAATACCCTTATTTTTTCCTTTTCCTTTGCTATTGTCTCACAAACACAAAGAGACTCGGGCAACCCGCACTTATCACATATCTTATTCATTATATTAACTTCCTCCTTTGGATTTCTCCTTCTTCACGCTTAGAATCCTTGCTATGGTCTTTCTTATCTCCTTTATTCTGCCTGGAGAAGTAACCGAAGCGCCTATAGATATGTTTGCCTTTTCCTTTGCAAGCTCCAACCTCAGCTCATCCATCTTTTTTTCCAGTTCCTTTTCACTGAGTTTCCTTATATCCTTGGATCTTAGAATAGCCATAAGCTTGATTTATTATTTATGGGTTATATTTAAATTTATCTCTAAAACGTCACTTCTTTTTTGCCCTCTTTCCGGGCTTTTGTTTCTTTGTGGTTTTCTTCTTCGGTTTTTTCACTTTCTTGGGTTTTTCTGTTTTCTTTGGTTTCTTCGTGGATTTCTTTTCAGTCTTCTTTGGTTTCTTTGCGGGTTTTTTCGTGGGTTTTTTCTCGGGTTTCTTTTCCTCCTTCTTTTCGGGCTCCTCTTCCTTCGGTTTCTCTATCTCCTCTTCCGGTTCCAAGGTTTTCCTTATCTCACCCGATATGTCCATGAATTCCTTCATTATCCTGACTTTTATCCCTATCTTCCCGGGCTTTGTGTTGGCCTCCTCAAACCCATAATCCACCAGGTCTTTCGCGGGTTGCCCGCAGTGCTTCAGGTAACCGGTAATGAATTTTCCTGTCATGCTCTTTCCTCCACCGCCACCAAGCCTTCCGGATATAATTATCTCCACTCCTATCGCTCCAGACTCCATAACCCTCTTCATGGAGAGGTTTCCTATCTTCTTGTAGTTGTACCCCCTCTCAAGTGCGGAGGCTATCTGTTTCGCTACTATCCTGGGGTCAAGGTTGGGATTCCTCACTGCCTTGACATCAATCTGTGGGTTCTCAAAACCGAACTTCTTCTTTATCATCTCTGTTATCTCATTTATGTTTTTACCCCCGCGGCCTATGATCCTTCCGGGCTTGTTTGTGTATATTATGATTTTTATTCCGAGGGGCGTTCTCTGAAGTTCTGTCTTGGAGTAATCACCGTAAGGGAACCGTGTCCTTATGAACTTCTCTATCTCCACTTCCTTTATCCCCTGCTTTACGAAGTAGTCTTTCAACATATCATCTCTCCTCCAGCACGAGCTGTACGTTCGTGATCTTTCTCTTCTCCATTCTCCTCTTCCAGTTCCTGGGCCTGTAGAATGTAAATCCGGTGTGAGCGGATGCATGGATCATGAGTTTTCCAGGGTCCAGGCCCTTGAACTCTGCATTGCTTTCTGCAGACCTCAGAAGGTTCAGAAGTTCCTTTGTGACATTGGTGTAGTATTTGCCACCAATACTCTCCTTCTGTATCAGAAGGTTCATCAGGAAACTCCTGCCCTTGTCCAGGCTCATTCCGCTTATCCTGGAGCACACTACATTTGATGACCTCTGGGATATCCTGGATCCTCTTCCAAATACCTTTGCAGACTTTTTCGGGTCCGGATTATATGCATATCTATTCATTTAATCACCTTACTTTAATGGAACGAATTTGCTTGACTTGGTTGCACCAAAACCTGGAGCAGAGTGTTTAACATGCTTCCTTGTCAATGCGAATTCACCCAGTCTGTGTCCCAGCATCTCGGGTATTATCTCCAATATTCTGTACTCCTTTCCGTTGTAAACCCCTATTTTTATTCCAAGCATCTCGGGTATTATAACCATGTCCCTGCATTTCGTTCTGTGGAACTTCTTGGGATCCCTCTTTATCTTCTTGAGCAGTTTTTTCTGGTACTCTGTCAGTCCCCTCTTCAAGACCCTTCTTTCCCTGGATCTAATGATATCCCTGAATTCATCCAGACCCATTCCCTTTATTTCCTCCATGCCTTTTCCTCTCATCTTGAATTCTGCCATACCATACTCCTCCCGACTTTTATCAACCTCCAATTCGACGGATTGAACCAATATAACCAATCCGTCAATCCAACTTTCCAAGTCGGGTTACAATCTTTTCTCCTATCTTTTTTTACCGGTTCTCCTTGGTGATATCGAACCCACCTTCCTTCCTGGTGGGGTGTGCCTTGACACTGTCTTTTGCTTTCCAAGACCGCTGTAACCACCACCGAACGGGTGATCAACAACATTCATTGCTACCCCTGATGTTCTGGGGTAGAGCTTTCCTCTCGCATGCATTGCAATCCACTTCTTTCCTGCCTTCACAAACGGCTTCTCCCTTCTCCCCTCTCCTGCAGGAATCCCTACAATAACCCTGCAGTTCGGATTCAGCTTTTTCTTTTTCTTGGAGGGGAGCTGGATTATGCACTCCTTCTTTCCCCTGGATACCATGGTGGCGAATGATCCGGGTGTCCTGCAAAGCTTTGGTCCTGAATTCGGAGAGGTTTCTATTGCTGATATCTGCATCCCCTCTGTTACCCGGGAAAGCAGCACTACGAATCTTTCTATCGAATCCCCAACCCTTATTCCCTCAGGAGCAATTATGTAGCCCTTGCTCCTGTCTGAATACTTAATCTCTGCCAAGGGGGAATTCCTGATCCTATCATTAACTATATCCACAACCCTTCCAAGTTGGTTCTTATACTTAAGGCTGGGTCTGAACTTGTACGGGGGTGCCCTGTAAGTTGGGGAACCCTTTCCTCTCCTCTGCTGTATGATTCTCTTTCCCATACTCTTTCACCTTCGCTTATAACATTCCCATCCTTGAGGCTATGTCCGCTGCTGAATCATCCGGATGGAGTTTTACGTAGGCCTTCTTCTCACCCTTCCTTGTTATCTCAACATTTATCTTGATAACCCTTACATTGAACTGTTTTTCGACAGCTTCCTTTATCTGTTCTTTTTTCGCATTCTTATTAACTATGAAAACCAGCTTGTTCTCGAGTTCCACCATGTTCATGGATTTCTCTGCAAGCTGGGGATACATCAGGACCTTCCAGGGATCCTGTTTCGCTTCCGTCGCTTTCTCCTTCTCTCTTTTCACTTCCTTCTTTTTTTCTGCCATATCAGTCTCCCAGGGTCTCCATCTTCTTTACAGCTGATTCAGTCCATAAGCATAATCTGCCCGGCTGTGTCCCGGGCGCAAGCATCGAGACGTTAAGGTTGTCCGCCTCAACAATATCAACCCCTGCCAGGTTCCGAACGGCCTTTGTGATTCCTCCGTCTTTTCCTACCACAAGAAGGGGTCCTTTCTTTACTCTGTACTTCCTCCCCCTTGCAGTTCCCCTGCCTGCTCTCACCTTCCTTTCCTTCACTCTTTCCAGTTCCTTTTTCAGGCCGAGCTTTTCCAGGACCTCTTTGATCTCCTTGACCTTTTTCAGGTCCTGCATCTTGTCCTCAATCACCAGCGGGACATGCTTCACTCCATCCAGGATGTGGCCTCTCTTCTCAACCATCTCCTTTTTAGATGATGCTGATGCAGCAGAGAGCAGGGCTTTTATCCTCTCCTTTTTGTTTATCTTTATGGCCCATTTCTTTCCTGCCTTTGGTGGGTGGGCCTTCATTCCCTTGACTGCCTGGGGAACGAACCTTGCCCTCATGTGAAGTCCACCTGAACCATGGATCCTCTTCATCCTTGCCATCTCCCTGTTCATCATGGTCATCCTCCTTCCCCTTCTTCCATGGTAATGGGCTGATGTTCTTTTCCCTGCCTGGGGATCGCTTCCGTAGGCCTGGATGAGCTTTGACTGCTCTGCCAGGACTGCCCTCTGAATCAGGTCATTTCTAACGGGGTTGGAGAATGCTTTGTCTACCTTTAAGCTCCCCTTCACTTTCCCGTTCATGCTGTACACCGGTATTTTCATACCATCACTCGGTTGGACGGCTTAACCCAGTATGTCCAAGCCGTCATACACTCTTTGGTTGCTTTCCCGTGATTATTAACTATATACTGTATTCATAATATATTTAAGTTTATTCCGGGTTAATAAAGCGGTTTTTGTGGGCTTGCTTTTGGTATTGATAAACCCAGAAATCCTATAAAATTGTATGGGTCTCTATATTGGTGTTGAGTATTTTCAGATGATTCATTACTACTATTTCTGCATGGGGATATTCAGCTTCACGGCAGCGATCATATTCGGGTTCCCCTACTCCATATTCTTCATAATCTTCTGCATCATCCATTCTGCAATAAGCTGGTACGTCGCATATTTTATGGAAAGGAAGATGAAGAAATTCGTGGTGATACAATCCAATAGCTATATGGTGTCCCATATTTTATTAACATTCTTAACAGCAGGGCTGACCCTGTTTCTGTGGTATTACCAGGTATTTATAGAGAGGTTTTTAATAGACTCTATTATTCAGATAAACTACTTCGTGTTCTTCCTGGGACTGCTCTGGTATACCATGACCAAGTTCAATTTAGTGGGTGGACTCTTCGAGTACTTTGATTCCCTTACTCTGAAGAGAGCGAAAAAACTGATACTTAACAAAAGGGAGGAGCTTGGTCTTAGAAAGCTCATTACTGATCTCAAAATAGAGTCCTATGAACCTGGTTCTGAACCTGAGATAGACTCGATTCTGATATCTGCATGGAGGGAAAGAAAGTCAAACATCGAGAGAAATATCTATGAATTCGAGACAAAGATGTGCGAGAAGATAATCGAGAAATTCAGGGAGAGTATTGAGAAAATAAGATCAAAACCAGATCTGACCCTCACTGACCAGAAGATGATAAAGAGTTATGAAAAGTTTATACAGGATTATGAAAGGACTGCGCTGGGATATGAAAAGTTCTTCAGCAAAAAGAACTATTGATAAATCAGGAATCCCTATAAAATTATATGAACATCTATATTGGTGTTAAGTATTTCCAGATAATCCATTACTACTATTTTTGCATGGGGATATTCAGCTTCACAGTAGCAATCATATTCGGGTTCCCATACTACTTATACTTCATAATGTTCTACATTCTGCATTCCGGAATAAGCTGGTATGTTGCATTGTTTATGGAAAAGAAGATGAAGAAATTCGTAGTGATTCAGTCTTCTGGGTATATGGTGTCTCATGCCTTACTAACAGTGTTAACATCAGGGATGACCCTGGTTCTTTGGTCTTACAATATTCTTATAGAGAAATTTCTAATAGACTCCATCATTTACATAAACTACTATATCTTCTTCCTGGGACTGCTCTGGTATGTCATGACCAGGTTCGATGTAGTGAGCGAGCTTTTCGCGTACTTTGATTCCCTTACTCTGAAGAGAGCGAAAAAACTGATACTTAACAAAAGGGAGAAGCTTAAACTTAGGAAGCTCATAACGGATATCAAGATAAAGTCATATGAGCCTGGTTCTGAGCCTGAGATAGACTCGATTCTAATCTCTACTTGGAGGAAAAGGAAATCCAGACTTGTAAGAAATATCTATGAATTCGAGACAAAGATGTGCGAAAGCATAATCAAAAAATTCAGGGACAGGATTGAGAAGCTAAGATCAGAACCAGTCACAAGACTCACTGACCAGAAGATGATAAAGAGCTATGAGAATTTTATACAGGATTATGAAAAAACTGCGCTGGAATATGAGAAGTTCTTCAGCAAAAGAGGCGAGTTTTAATTAATTTAAATACCTTTTACATATACTAGTAACTATTAGTGATTTCATGGAAAAGAAAAAGCATGCCCATGCAGAGAAGGGGAAAGAAATTCCCAAAGGTAAGAAGCCCGAGGAGGCTGAGAAAAAGGAGAAGAGGGTGCAGGATATCATAAGGCTGGTTGAAACCAACCTTGATGGTGGAAAACCAGTAAAGGTAGCGATAAGAAGTATAAGGGGTGTGTCTTTCATGTTCAGCAACGCTGTTTCAAAAATGACCGGGTTTGGTGACAAGAAGCTTGGAGAGCTCTCAGAACAGGAGATGCAGGGATTAGAGGAGATTATACTAAATCCCGAGAAGTTTGGAATACCTTCCTGGCTTTACAACAGGAAGAGGGACCCTGTAACAGGCAGGGACATGCACCTGAGCGTATCCAAGCTGGAGCTTGCCCACAAAATGGACATAAATGAAATGAAGAAACTGAAATCCTACAGAGGGGTAAGGCACATACTTGGTCTACCCGTCCGCGGCCAGAGAACAGGTTCCGGAAGCGGGGGAAAGACAGTTGGGGTTTCAAAGAAGAAGAGGCAGCCTGCAAAATCCAAAAAGAAGTGATTGTATGAGAAGGATAAGAAAGACCTTCAAGCGGCCGAAGAAGGCTTGGGATCTGGCTAGAATAAAGGATGAGAAAACCCTACTCAATAACTATGGGTTGAGGAGAAAAAGAGAACTCTGGAAGGCAGAAGAGGCACTGAGGGGTTTCAGGAGGAGAGCCAGAGACCTGATTGCATCAGAGGATGAGGATCAGGAGAGAGTCCTTTTGGGTAAGCTTTCAAGATTCGGTTTCCTTTCAAAGAGAATGGACCTTGATGATGTCCTGGCATTAACTGTTAATGATGTGCTTGAGAGGAGGTTACAGACAGTTATTTTTAGAAAGGGATTGGCAAAGTCGATAAATCAGGCCAGACAAATGATTGTTCATGGTCATGTTTCTGTGGATGGGAGGAGGGTTGTTTTCCCTTCATACCTTGTTCCTTTAGAGGAGGAGAAGAGGATAAAGATGAGTAAAGAGAGTGGTAAATGATGGCTTCAGAAATGCAGAGGAAAAGGGATATGTGGGGTGTTGCTCATGTCTATTCATCTGAGAACAACACCATAATCCACATCACTGACGTAACAGGAGCTGAGACTATTGCCAGGTTTTCCGGTGGAATGGTCACCAACAGAGACAAGGACAAGGGAATGCCCTTCCCTGCAATGCATGCTGCAAGAAGGGCCGCGTCCGAGGCATTGTCCAGGGGTCTTGTGGGTGTCCATCTGAAGATCCGAGCACCAGGGGGTCACAAGAAGAAAATGCCCGGGCAGGGCGTTCAGCCAGCCATACGTTCTCTGGTAAGGTCTGGTCTCAGGATAGGGAAAATTGAGGATGTAACCCCGATCCCGCACGACACGACAAGAAAACCAGGTGGGAGGAGAGGGAGAAGGGTTTAGGGTGATCTCATGGCAAAGCATCACAAACCCGTTGCTGGTTCAAGGGCATACTGGCCAAAAAAGAGAGCCAAGAGAATCTATCCCAGGGTCAAGACCAGGGCATTAAAGATTGAGGAAGCCCTGCCGTTGGCGTTTGCTGGTTACAAGGCAGGCATGACCAGACTCGTTTTTGTTAATCAGAGAAAGGATTCTACAACAGAGGGTGAGGAGATTGTCAAACCTGTAACGGTTCTGGATTGTCCCTCACTTAGGGTTTGCGCAATACATGTTTACAGAAAATCCGAGGGTCTGAAAAGGATTGAGACCATCTGGGCAGAGAAACTTTCCAAAGACCTTGACAGGAAAACAAAGGTACCTAAAAAGACAGACCCCAAAACTAAGATTCAATCCCTTGAAGGGCAGATAGAAAAAGTTGCGGACATAAGGTTGCTTGTTCACACCCAGCCGAGAGAATCTGGCATAGGGAAGAAAAAACTAGAGTTGTTTGAGCTAGGTCTGGGTGGTGATGTTAAAAAGAAATGGGAGTATGCAAAGCAGAAGCTTGGTGATGAGATAAGGGTCTCTGATGTCTTCAAGAACGGGGAATGGATTGATGTTTCTGCGGTGGACAAGGGAAAGGGTTACCAGGGCCCTGTCAAGAGGTTCGGAGTTATAATAAGGTCTAGGAAAAACAAGGGGAAAAGAAGGCATACCGGTGTTATCGGTGTGAGGGGAGTGGCAAGGGTGCTTCCTGGGAAGATAGCCATGGCAGGACAGCTCGGTTTCCAGACCCGGACGGAGTTCAACAAAATGGTTATGAAGACTGGCTCTGGAGGAATCAATCCCAAGGGTGGATGGCTGAACTATGGTTTGGTAAAGGGTGATTACCTGCTCCTCTCGGGATCTGTACCAGGTCCTAGGAAGAGGCTCGTTATTATAAGGAAGGGTCTCAGGTCCAGGAAAGTGGAACCAATAGAAATAAAGGAAGTCTTTCTTGAGTCCCAGCAGGGTGCCTGATTCTACCGGAATAGCGGAACGCTTCATTCCCTAGTTTTTTATTCCTGATTACTCTGTTCTATACCATATGTTCTGTGTGTAGAAAATACCCACTATGGATATTATAACAACGACTGCAATCAGTGTTACTATTAGGGATGGGTCCATCTGGTAAACTATTGAATAGGACAGTGCTGATAGGAATACAATGAACAGGATTGAGAAGAAAAGCAGAACAAACCATCTTTCCCTTGGACCATGTCTCCTCTTCTTCAAGTGTTCTTTTCTCTCTTCCATCGTCCACCTTGTCCAGGGTTTCCTTTCCACTATTTCTTTTGGTTTTTCTTCCTTTGGTTTTTCCTCGGTCTCTTCTTTCTTTTCTTCTTTCGCTTCTTCTGGCTCTTCCTTTTTCTCTTCTGGTCTGGGTTCCTCCTTTCTGATTTCCTCTTCCATAATTATTATTTCTCCTCTTTCTTTTTAACGTCTTTTTCAGGTTCCTTCTTGAGCTCTTCTTTTTTCTTGCCGCCTGATTTTTTCTTGATCTTGTTCTCGAAGCCGCACTTTATGCAGAACCTCCAGGGTCTCTTTCCCTTTGCTTTAACCTGGATTAGACCCAGGCCGCAGTTGGAACATTTCCTAGATATGACTTCAATATAACCGTGCTGTGGCAGTGGGAACGAGTTGGTGCATTTCGGGTAACTGGAGCAGCCCACGAATCTCTTGCCTGTCCTGTGGGAATGAATGATTCTGAGTTCGCCGCCGCACTTGTCGCATTTCCCGACGGTGTGAATCTCCCTTTCATAATCCTTTATCGCCTTAAGTATCTCCTCACCTATATGCTTCTCATGCTCCTTGAAATTGGAAAGTATCTTGACAAGCTCTTTCTCAACATCCTCCAGAATCTCCGCCCTTTTCTTCTTACCGTTCTCAACCAGTTCCATATCACTCTCGAACTTCTTTGTAAGATCCGCTGATACGATTTCCGGGCAGTATTTTCCCAATGCGCTAACCACAGCCTCGCCAAGCTCAGTGACCTGGATGGATCTCTCCCTTATATACCCCCTGTCGTAAAGCGTTTGCAATATATGCGCTCTGGTGGCCTTTGTCCCCAGGTTCAGGTTCTCCATCTCCTTCAGAATCGATGCCTGGCTGTATCTGTTCGGGGGTTCTGTTTCCTTGTCAAGCATCAGAATTTCATCAACCTTAACCTTGTCGCCCTTTGAAACCTCTGGGAGAATCTCCTCCTTGAAAATGGCGTAGGGCTTGTAGAACTCAATCCAGTTTGATTTCAGAGTCCTAATACCATGCGCGAGAAACATCTCACCATCAACCCTTATCTCCACCCTTACCTGTTCCCTCACCGCCGGATCAGCAAAGACAGCAAGGAATCTTTTAACAATCATGTCGTAAACCTTCATTTGATATCGGTTAATTCTCTTTGGTTTGTTCCCTGTGGGGAATATTGCAGGGTGCGCGGGATCCTCCTTCTTCCCCTCATTTGGTCTTAGGAATTTCCTTCCCAGCAGTTTTTCACACAACTCTTCATACCTTTTCTGGCCTGACAGCTTTTTCAGTATGTTTTTGTAACCGATCTTTGCCGGAAGCTTCTGGCTAGATGTTCTAGGGTAGGATATCAGGGCATGTTCGTAGAGTCCCTGAACCATGTCCAGGGTCTGCTTGGGGGAGTAGCCGAAATGGTTGTAGGACTCCCTCTGCAGGGTTGTGAGGTCGAATGGGAACGGTGGATATTGTTTGTGCTCCCTTTTTTCAACCTTGTCAACAACCCCGTCTTTGCCCTTACATCTTTCCATTGCATTTTCTACTTCCTCTTTTTTCCAGAACTTGTCTTTTTCGTGAAGGGCTATAATAGTCTTCCCATCAAGAACGCCATGCAGCTCAAGCTGCCAGAAGGGGACTGGTTTGAATCTCATTATCTCTTTTTGTCTTTCTTCTAGTATATTCAGGGTCGGGCCCTGAACCCGTCCGGTTGACAGGGTCCAGAAACCACCCACATGCTCCACTGACAGTGTAAGGGCCCTGCTCATGTTTATCCCGAAATACCAGTCCATGTAATGCCTTGTGATTCCTGCTTCAATCTGCGGGAAGTCCAGATGTGGCGAAGCGTTTTCATACGCCTCCACAAGGTCCGGTGGGGTGAGGGTGGAGAACTTCATTCGTTTTCCATCTTTCACACCGCAAATAAACCTCAGTATGTTGTACGCTATCACGCTTCCCTCAACATCATAATCGCATGCAGAAATGAACTCATTCGCCTTTTTCGCAAGGCTGGTTATGTTCTGGTAATACTTCTTTGACCATAGGTTCTCCTTCTTCTGGAATGTGGGTTTCCAGTCCACTGAAAAAACAGGATACGTCCATTTGGCGCCCTTCTCCTTCTCATCGAGAACGAATAGGTGCCCCACAGCAGGGACAACCATAATATCCTTTCCCTTTCTGGTTATCCTGTAATAGGGAGCGTCCTTTTTACCGAGCTTCTTTAACTCACCGGTTGAAAGGGCATGGGCTATCCTTTTGGCAGCAGTCGGCTTCTCGGATATTATCAAGATGTAACCCATACATTAAATTAGGCAGACGCATAAATATTAAAGCCTTGCTTAAAACACAAAAAAACCAATTTAAATCTTGAGGAGAATTTTTAAACATGGTCTTTAGTTGTAAGAAATGTCCCTACTTCACGAAGGAGGAGAATAAGTACCAGAAAGGAAAGATTATATTGGGTTTCTGTAAATTAAGGCAAAAACACGTATCAGACCAAACCATCGATAAACCACTCTGCAAGGACAGGGCAGTCGTAACCGTTTAATATCATGGTAGGAATTCCTTTTTCGCTATCTTTTCAGGTAGATACTTCTCGCTTATGAACTTTATCCCCTTTGAAGACAGAGCCTCAAGCTCCAGCTTGTATCCCTTCTCAAGCATGTGTCTCAGTTCCTTCTGCCACTCCTTTGGCTTAAACCAGACATACTTAAGCATCTCATTCGTTCTTTTGACGTCGCCCTGGTTCAGCTTTATGGTAACGTTCTCTGTGATGCCGTATTTCTCAACATCCTGGACAGTCAGTCCAATGAACTTGGCATTAGGAGTTCCGAGCCTGTCAGAAAGGAACGACAGGTTTATCGAGCCCTGTTTTATAACAGAGTATATATAATAACCCCAAGGGTCTGCATCTGTGAGGACATAGACTGGGAGCTTTAGTTCCTTGTGAAGCCTGTTTATCAGTCTTCTCGTTCCCCTTGCAGGCTGTCCCTTTCCGGTCAGGATAAGGCAGTTCTGTTTTCTCCAGAACTTGTCCTCATTCAGTCTCTGCCAGACCGCGTCTTTCTCTATCACCAGAACAAAATCTGCCGTACATTTTTCAAACTTTATGACCTCTGGTTCAACGTTCGATGGGATAGCCCAGCCGGAGGAACCCATCTTGGCGCAGTCTATTCGGTCTCCACGGTCATTTATCATGATATGTCCTGCGACATATCCCTTCCTGTCTGCCTGAAGGTGAAGGGCCTCTCTCAGGGTGTTCAGGGCTGCCTCCAAATCCTCCAGTATGGGATCCGACTCGGACTGGTCTTCAAAGGTGTTTTCATTCGTTCCGGGTATTGTATGCTTCAGAGCGTAATAAAGATCCCTGATGGATGTGGTGACGTTCTGGTTTATTATCTTCTTGCATTCAGAAGCTACCAGCAGGGTCTGCATGAACTTCCTGGTGTGAGCAACATTCAGGTACGTTCTGTGACTTACCTTGTCTCCCAGCCTTATCAGTTTATGCTTCTCATCGAAATAAATGTTCGAAAGCGCTCTGATCGGTAGTTTTATGTCTGGATTTTTCATCTTGTTTATCTGGGTCAACACACCTGTTCCAAACCCTACGAGCCTGTCATTCGACTCATCCTTTCCCTTTGGAGTTGTTTTCTTTTTGGTTTTCTTTTTCATTCTCCTCACCTTCCTCTGCAACTATTTCTCTCCATTTCTCTTCAACAATCTTGAGAATCGTTTCCTTGATTTTCTCCTCTGCCTCTCCTGTCAGCTCCCCCAGTGCCTTTGCCGTGTCTATTGCATACCTTTCAAATATCTGTTTCTTCTGAGCTATCCTCTCAGCCCTCCTCACACCAGAGAGATACAACCCAAGTCTTCTTGCACAGTCCTGCAGGGCGAGCTTTATCTCCTTTATTATCACAGGATAGTTCGCTATCGCCTCCTTGGATTCTGATGTAAAGGGAACCCAGACAGAGGCGAAATGAACGAATATCACAACAGGCGCATCAGGCATCTTGTCCCCGGGCACACCGTATCTCTTCCAGTCTACTTGGGAAACCGCCTTTGCTATCGCGCAGTCACCTAACTGGTAAAGCAGTGGAACACGGTTTGCAAACCTCATGAGATTCGGTTCTGTTATTAACCCACCATACGCAATCCCGACCTCAACCTGGAACGGCCAGCCCCTGTAAACACTCGGGGGCCTTGAAAGCGATGAAACGAATTCCGGGCTTAGTTCCTTCTTCATCCCCTCTTCAACTGCTGTGTTGCCTAGTGGTGAGAGACAATCTGTTGGCGGTCTTGAGAGTTTGACTTCCTTTATTGCGTTTACAATCTTTACCACGTCATCATGCGTGAGCTTCCTGGGAGATATCTTGGAATCTATTTCCGCCTTTTTGCATATCTCCTCTGCAGAGAGTTTCCCTACTCTTGTGAACTCTGACATAAGGAAGGTCAGAACCGTCCTGCCCTTGGTCTCATTCCTCATCCTCTCCAGTATGCCAACCTCAATCCCGTAAAGATGGGGTTTTATCTCCTTTGCCTTGGGAGGGAGTTTGTCAACCCCTCTCGCGAATTCTATCCTGCCTGTTGGGGAATCAAAAATTATGTTCGCGTAGGGATTGGAGATCGCGACTTCTTTCATGTACTCCATGACTGATTGCTTGTGTCCCCTGTAAATACCCTCTGCAACAAAGGTTATCTGGACACCGTGCCATTTCTCCTTGCTCTCAACCACCTCATTCTCCACTATCTTTGGCTCATTGTGCTTGACATCTATCTTGAGGGTAAATCTGTGGTCTTTCCCGTCACCTGTTGAGGATATGATCTTGGTGGGTTTTCCTGTTGTCAGCTGTGAGTATAAAACGCCACCAGATATTCCAATACCCTGCTGTCCTCTGTTTTGCTTGAGCCTGTGAAACTTGCTTCCGTAAAGCAGCTTTCCGAATATGTTTGGTATCTGCTTCTTGACTATTCCAGGCCCGTTATCCTTTATCACTATCTTGTATTTTTCCTTCTCGATCTCCTCAACCTTGACGTAGATGTCTGGAAGTATCCCTGCTTCCTCTGTTGCGTCCAATGCGTTGTCTACACCCTCCTTAACTATAGTTAGCAGTGCCTTGATCTTGTTATCGTATCCCAAAAGATGGCGGTTCTTCTCGAAAAATTGGGATATCGAAATCTCCTTCTGCTCTTTCGCCATTTCCTCTGCGCTCTTTTCCATACCTTCGACCTCCGGCTTTGTTCAATTGCCCCAAGCCGGCTTCCAATCTTCGCCTCCCGACTTAATTCAGTCTACCCAAGTCGGGTCTCGCATTCAATCACGCTTCAGGGTCACGTTTTTCGGAATAGTTCATTCAAATTTCAGAAGAACTTTTTCGGATGATTTCCGAAAGATTTACTGTATCTTCTGAAGCCGCTTCCACACGGTTTTGAGCTCCACTGTGTCCATCTCTGACATGTTTTTTTCCAATAGATTATTGAATTTTAAGCTTTTTATATGTTTTCTTGCCTGGTTTTTGGAGTATTTTTTGGTCTCAAAAAGGCCTCGCATGATAGCGTTTTTCAGCTTCATTTTTCTCTGCAAAAATACCCTGCAAAAAAGGGATTTTTTGTCCCTTGATTTCAGAAAAACAGCGACAGATCTCGTTTTTGGCTTTGGATGGAATGCTTCCCTTGGAATAGCAAAGAGGGTTTTTATCTCGAAAAACTCCCTGGCAAGGATAGAGAGTTTGCTGAATCTTTTGTCTCCCGGTCTCGCTTCTAACCTTTCAACAAACGATTTTGGAAGGGTGAGGACAGCGGATTTGAAGTCTAGAAAAACCATTTCCTGCAGCAGGGATTCGGATATTGCATAGGGGATGTTCGAAACTATTTTGTCAAACCTTATCTCCTCTTTTTTCAGAATTTTCAGGGCATTACCAAAAATCAGTTCAGCCTCAAGTCCCTGCAGATTTTTCTTCAGGTCCTTCTCAAGCGCTTTGTCAATCTCTATTGCTATAACTTTCGCTCTTTTCGCGAGTTCCCTTGTCAGGAAACCCTTACCGGCTCCAATCTCCAGAACCGTTTCATTCCTCTTGATTTCCGAAGCTGATACAATTCCTCTTATGGCCTCCAAATCCGTCATAAAATGCTGGTCCTTCTGCATACTTGAAACACCATTTAATTTATTTAAATACTAATTAGATTAGCAGAGTGATTAAAATGGATATCCAAGAGGAGATAAAGGCAATAGAAGAGGAGATAAGGAAAACCCCCTACAACAAGGCCACGCAGTTTCATATAGGAAAACTGAAAGCGAAGCTTGCAAAGCTCAGGCAGGACCTGCAAAGAAAAACCGCAAAGAAGGTGGGCCTTGGATACGGGATAAGGAAGGCAGGTGATGCGACAGTCCTGCTTGTAGGGTTCCCGTCAGTGGGAAAATCCACCCTGCTAAACAGGATAACCAGGGCGGATTCAAAGATAGGGGAATACGATTTCACCACGCTTAACGTTATACCGGGTGTTCTGGAATACAGGGGAGCTAGGATCCAGGTTCTGGACATTCCAGGAGTTGTTGAAGGGGTTTCCGCTGGAAAGGGAAGGGGAAAGGAGATCCTCTCGGTTGTCAGGAACGCTGATCTCGCTCTTATAATGGTTGATGCGAGCGATACGAATAAAGCAATGAAGCAATTGAGTGTTATAGAGGACGAGCTCTACAAGGCAGGGTTCAGGCTGAACAAAAGACCGCCTGATGTGATTATCAAGAAGAGGAATAGTGGCGGGATAAATGCGGGTTCTGCAGTTAAGCTGACAAAAATAAGCATCAAGGCTGTAAAATCAATCCTGCAGGAGTTCAAAATAAACAATGCAGAGGTCACGATAAGAGAAGACGTGACCCAGGACCAGTTCATAGATTCTGTTATGAAGAATAGGGTTTACATCCCCTCCATTATCGTTGCGAACAAGGTGGACCTCGCAAAGGAAAGCAGAGCATTTAGAAAGATAAAGAAGTGCATACTAGTATCTTCGCTTAAGGGAACGAACATTGAAAGGCTGAAGGAGATGATATGGGACGAGCTGAAACTTATCAGGGTTTACATGAAAAAGGCTGGTAAAAAACCAGATATGGAGGAGCCAATCATATTGAAAAGGAATTCTACCATAAGGGGGGTCTGTCTGAAGATACACAGGGATTTTGAGGAGAATTTCAAATTCGCGAGGGTCTGGGGATCAAGCAAATTCCCTGGACAGAAGATCGGGCTTGGCTATGTTCTAAAAGACAAAGATGTGGTGGAACTGCACATCAGCAAATAAAAACCCTGAAGAGAATTATTCAATATGCTGTTTAGGAGAAAACACCATGGGTTGCAGGGAATGACCTTCGGGATGATGGATGCAATAATAAACGTTGTTGGAATAATCATCGGGCTCAGTGTGATAGGGAACAAGCTTACTGTTTTTGTTGCCATACTAGTGGCTGGGATAGCGAATTCTCTCGGGAACGCTGCAGGGTTTCATGTAAGCGAGGAGACCGAGGGTATACATACGAGGAAAGAGGTGTGGAAATCCACTGTCCTGACTTTCCTGGGGACCTTTTTGGTGACAATGCTTTTGCTAATTCCACTGCTTTTCCTTGATCTTGCGGGTGCTGTTTTTTCGAGCGTCTCCATTGGGGTCTTCCTGCTAGTACTTCTGGGTTTTATTGTGTCAAGATGCCTTAATTATAACAGAAGGAAAACGCTTAAACTCATGGTTGAATATCTTCTAATGGGGATTGTAGTCATAATAGTTGCGTACTACCTTGGAATTTTTGCATCAAATCTGGTGATCTGAAATGTTGGAGATTGTATTGGTTTTGATACTGGTAACCGTTATCATTATTTGTTGGAAGCTTCTAGGGCAGAACAGGAAACTGAGGTTCGAGAAGAGGAGTCTTTCGAGCAAGTACGGGAAGATGACAGAGCAGTTCCTTCCGTTTCTTAAGGATTATCCCTACAATGAGCAGAACTTCCGTTTCATAGGAAGCCCTATAGACGGGGTTCAGTTTGAGGATGATAAAATCGTATTGGTGGAGTTCAAGGTCGGGGGTTCGAATCTGACAGGAAAACAGAAGAGAATAAAGGAATTGGTTGAGAAGAAGAAAGTAAAATTCGAGGAGATAAGGTTGTAATTCAGTCGAATAACCCCTTCTCCTTTATCGCCTTTGGTGAACCACCAGCATGCCAGCTTATTCTTGGTCTCACCTGAATGGAATAGATTCTTTCTGAGCTGTCATCGAGTATTATGGCTGAGCCCTTCTGACGAGGGAGAGAGTTTATCATATCCTGGATGTCCTCAAGCATGTAGGACTGCATTATGCCTCTCAACGCCTTTATATCGGCTTCGGATGTGAGCCTGTGAGAGATGACAAGGTCTGATTGTGCTAAAGCGTCGGAGTGGAGCTTGTTGGGTATCTGGGTTATCAGAACCAGGGATATCCCAGGTTCCCTTCCCTCCTTTATCAGGGTCAGGATGGATTCTGAAGCTGCTGTGGTGCCCTGGCTAGGAATGAACTGATGTGCTTCATCCATGATCATCCACACCATGGGCATACTCTTTCTCTTCTCCCCTGTTATTACCTCGATCTCTTCCTTCTTTCTCGCCATCAGCCTTGCCTGGAATATCCTCCTTGCAAAAAGACCTATTACTAGGGTTCTTACAGACCATCCGGTCGAGGATCTGAGGTAATGGGATATGTCAATAACAGATATCTTCCCTGGCTGGAGGAATCTCTCAATCGGGGTTCCTTTTCTCTCGAATACCCCCCAGTCTTGGGCAGCCATAAACCTGCTTACCAGGGCGTCCTTGATCTTTTTTTCAGCCCTCTTGTCACTCTCTATTTCTTTTATTATATGGTCTATTGAGTAGTTGTCCCCGAACCTTTTCTTGAGATTCTTGATCACCCTCTCTGTCAGAATCCCGTGCTCATCAAGTATGTTGAATCCGAATGTTATTATCCAGTCCTGTGCTGTCAATTCGCCTGTTGGGAGCGTGAAGGGAAAATCGAAATCAACTCCGGCTTCTTTATATTCCTTCACCCTTCCCTTTGGAATGAAGAACTGCATCTCCTTCATTGCACTGGGCTTCAGACCCCACTTCTCCAGAAGCTCCCTGTCCTTTTCATTCGGCCTTTTCATGGACCAGTATATTCCCATGGTATCAATCATAAGAATCGAGAGGTTTTGCTTTATATCCCTTGGAAGTATAACCATCTCCTCTGCCATAACACCGGCTGAGTACGATTTTCCTGATCCGCGCTTACCACAGATAAGAATAACATGGGGTCTCACAACATCCATGCATATCGGATTCGTGAGATGGGCTTCCTCCCCCCTTCCCACTATATGTTTTCCTATGTACACTGTCCCGCTTGAGCCGAATTTCTTCAGGTCTTCCCTGTTCCTTCCAACAACAATCTTTTCAACTACCATGACTCCTCCGATATTAATATATTAATCGATGTTAATAATAAATCTAAAATCAATAAAGGGGTGTTCGAATGGGATTGATAGAAGAGATAATTGAAAACAAAGAGGAATTGATAGTAAAGCTTCTGGATGTTTTACAGGGCAAGGAGGCAACTGCAAGGGTAAAACTTGACGGGGTAAAATTTAACATAGGAAAGGTCAAGATAAAGCTCAGTGGAGAGGTTGATTTCACCTTTGTCCCACCAAAACCCAAGAAATAAAAGGATAAAATGAGTTTGCTAGAAAGTATTCTGGAGACTATTTTTGGAAGGGTTCACTTCATGATTATGGTAGGTAACAAACCCGCAATAGAGGTAAAACTCCATGACAGGGAAATAATTATTGATGTTAAGAATCCTGTTCTTGCGATAGAGCTCGGGTTGGAGGAGTATTTTGGAGATGTGAAAAATAAGTCCAGGGGCTCCCTACGCAAGAAACTGAAATCCATGGGATACAGGATAAAAGTGAAATACAAGATTTTTGAGCTGGATCTCTAGAACCATAAAAAGAATTCCATCTTTGCAATGTTCCCGTTCAGTATAACGTATCTTTCAACAGGAACAACAACGTTCGAATTCTGCCCAACCGGATCTATCCCCTTGTTAAGACTGGTCCCGCCAATATCCATCACTGTATTGTTTGGGTATCTCATTTCAAAATAGAACTCACGGTTCGCGATACCAAGGAGAATCTTTATCTGGTTGTAGTCCATGTTCACGAATTGCAATACCTTTGTTTTGTTCAGAACATTCTCCTCCTCTGCAAGTCCCAGTACCCGAACGCTGGACTCGTTCCAGTCCTCAGGCATACCAGGAACCCTCACAAGGGTGTCAGATATCATGATCACATCATTCTCGAGTATGTTGAGATTCACCTGATCCGCGCTGTTTCGGATTGCATAGTTCCATGCAAATATAACAATACCTATCATGAGTGCGAATATTACAATGGATACTGCGAAGTCCATAGACCACATCTGTCCCTTCATGATATCACTATAACCCCGTTCCTGTTCTCGATCAGGTTTATGCCCTTTTCAAGGCTTCCTGTTACATTATCTGTGAGCAGGGATTTGAGATACGTTGTGTTGTATACCTCAAGTACCATGTAGTTGGATTGTATATTGATTGAATAGTTCATGCCGAATATGTGCCCTGGGAGGGTGAGGTTTATAAGAAACCCGTGGCCCTCCAGAAAGGCTATGTTTATCTTGTTTGAGGCATCATTCAGAACCTTCATGGATTCGAGCCCTATCTCTGTGTCCATAAGGCTCCGTGTCCTCTCCACGCTCATGTACAGGGCTACGGAAAGGGCTATCATCAATATAATGAAGAGTATCAGGAATTCTGTAGCTGCCTGGGATTTCTGCCTCATCAATTATAATTAAGAAAGAATTATTAAAATAGGGCTACGCAACATCCCTCATCCACTTTTTGAATTCCTCTGTCAGATAGCTCTTTGTTGTTAAGTCTGTTTTGACTATTTCCTTGAATTTGTATGTCGCTGTATCCTGTAAATTCTGTCTGTTTTCTCCCTCTGTAACATAATTCATTCCGAGCCTAAGATCATATTGCCCATCACCATTCCTATCTATAAAAACACCCACATCATACCTTCCTGGTTTATTGGTGTAAAAATTTATATCATACTTGATCTCATGGGTATAGCCCTTTTCACTCATCACTGTAGTAGCTGCCTCTTTCATCGCTTCCCTTCCCTCTATCTCTGTTGCTGGTTTCAAATCAATATCAGGTCCATGAGGGCTCTTGCAAGCGATACTCGTGAGTCCCAATGAAGCAAGTAATGCGGATGAACCAATTATTATAGCATCTCCTAAAAATTTTCTTCTTCCCGGATTCTCCAGATAATCTTCTTCATAAAGTTTGCCTTCATCCATAATATCACTTTATTCACTATTAAGTAATAATAACTAGTATTTATAAAGTTATCTATGATACCACAACGGTGATACTCATTTGGTTGTTGTTCTCATTAGATTCGCTGATCTGGTCGTCCGGGTCTACTATTGCAGTCGCTGTATAGGTTCCTGGATTGTTATATGTATGGTCATA
>DAOVCJ010000019.1 GCA_030670085.1 Candidatus Aenigmatarchaeota archaeon | reverse complement strand
TGGGACCTGCTGGCAAAGAAGGGTAGTGGTGGGGAGGAGATAAAGAATGAGATATACTACTTCAAGGACAAGGGTAACAGGGAACTGGGTCTTAGGTTCGATCTCACTGTTCCTATGGCAAGGGTAGTTGCAGCCAATCCGCAGCTAACGAAACCGTTCAAAAGATATCAGATTGGTAGGGTCTGGAGATACGACAGACCCCAGGCAGGCCGGTATCGTGAGTTCTGGCAGGCCGATGTGGACATAGTCGGAGCCAAATCGGTCGAGGCGGATCTCGAATGCATCGCTGTTATGGTTGAGTTTCTGAAGAAGCTGGGGTTTGAGAAATTCTCTGTCAGGCTGAACAACCGGAAGATTCTAAACGGCATGATAGAGTTTGTAGATATACCGAAAAAGAAGTCCCCTGCAGTATTCAGGATCTTGGACAAACTGGAAAAAATCGGAGAGAAGGACGTGTTTAAGGAACTGAAATCCGAGATTAACCCGAAGAAGGCAGAAAAACTGCTGGAGCTTATAAAGAAGAGAGGGAAACCTGATGAGATTCTCGAAAGGGAGATGAAAGCCCTGGGAAGCAATGACACCGCAAGGATAGGACTGGAGGAACTGAAAGAGATTGTTGATAAAAGCAGGGTCTATGGTATCGCGGACAGGATTGAAATTGATTTCAGCCTTGTCAGGGGGTTAGATTACTACACAGGTCCAATATTCGAGATATCTGTCGAGACAGAAAAGAACGTTGGTTCTGTTGCAGGTGGGGGGAGGTATGACAACCTGATTGAACTCTATGGAGGAAACTGGACCCCTGCCACAGGAATATCCCTGGGTGTTGAGAGAATCTATGAGATAATGGAAGCGGAAAAAATGTTCAAACTGCCTAAAACCAAGACCTTTTTCTTTGTTATTTGTGTAGACGAGGGACTGAAAAAAGACACTATCAAGATAGCTCAAAAACTGAGAAAGGCAGGGATACCAACCCAGACAGACCTGATGGGAAGGAACATGAAAAAGCAGCTGGAGTACGTGAACAGTGCAAATATTCCATTCGTCCTTTTCGTGGGGGAGAAGGAGTTGAAAAGCAAGAGTTTCACAGTAAGGAACATGATAAGCGGTGAACAAAAAGTGATGAGAATTGAAACAATTCTGAAGGCCTTTTCCAAATTCATTCCCTTATCTTGAATCTGAGAAGTCCGCCTACCCCTCCGAGGTGGAGGAATTTCTCTCCGCTCTCATGCTCGCTTGATATTATCTTGATGTTCCCGCCCTGTTTTTCCACCTTATCCATTGTTTCCTCGAGATCCGGGATGTTTTCCTCAGAAACCAGGAGCGTTTCTATCGCTCCGTATTCAACCGCTTTCGTTGTCTCTCTCTTCCCGTAAACCGCAAGGCCATCCTTGTTTATCTCCTGAAGCATCCTCTCAACCAGCTCTGTTTCCCTCGCAATCCTCGTGTCCTTCAAAATCTTGTTGGCTGATGTTTTTATCACTTCCTGTATCCCTGCCCTTCCTGTCGAGTTGGAATGCTCGAGAAAGATTCTCTTTGCAAGCTCTGGTTTTTTCTCCTTTATGTACTTTAGAATGTTCTCCCTCTCAAACCCAGGGCCAGCCAGGACTATTGCCTGGAAATCCTTCTGCTTGCCTTCCAGGTAATCCGTTATCTCTTTATGGTATTCCTCCAGGGTGTCCTTGTCCTTATGCTTCACTGAACTGAAGCTCGCCAGGAACTCGAGACCGGATTCCTTCAGCTCTGCGAAATCAGCATCCTCCCTGTCCAGAACACATATCAAAAGAAGCGAGGGCTTTATTCTCGCCTTCTTCAACCGTTCGAGATGGTGTGACTTCCATTCCTTCTGGATGGTAAGGACTGTGTTTATGCCAATGGAAAGGGAATGATATGAACCCAGCTGAACCATATCTTCGGGTCCTGACTTTATAGGCCCGTTCAGCCTGAGTGTGTGAGTGCTCTTGTGGAATTCCTTCTTCTCAAGCTCGATTGTTAGGGTTACTGGCTTTCTGTCTCCCTTTTCTATCTCCTGTCCCCTCTTTATCGTGGTCTTTCTGAGAGTCCTGGAGGTAACGAAATCCCCTGGCTCAAGGATCTTCTCCAGATGCCAGAGGTCGTCCGGGGTCTCTGTCCTTACCTTCGCTATCCCTTCTTTCCTGTTCATTCTGAGTATCTGCATGCATGCCACCGGATAAAGCTTATATTTATTTACTTTATACAAACAATATATATGGGGGGCATATGGAGGATTTCCTTTACGTTTTGATTGCAGCTATCGTTTTTATAGCTATCATGCTATTAATCACTGCATTCGTTAGCTTCCCTGGTCCGACCATGAATGTTTCCATCGCAACTTTCTCTGTGGGTGAGGTGGGTTACCTCACTGATTACCCGACCAAGACCCTTGACCTGAAATCCTTCTCTGTCGGAGAGACCCAGGAAGAATCCCTGAAAGCAATACCCCGGGTTGAGGTTTACAGGAACATTTTCTCTGCGAAAACAGAGAAGTTCGTGATAGAGGTCCCTGAATGGTATGAAACAACCATGAGAGGAGTTAAGCTGAACTTCAATGTCTATGAGCAGAGCAGCGGGCAGTTCAGCAGGCTGGTCATAAAATGGAACGGTTTAGAAGTCTTCAACTACGCTGATGCCGGGACAGACCAGTCCATATTCATAGAGAAAGACAGGGTCAAGTCCTCCAATAGCCTGGAGATAGACTGTGAATATAATCCGTGGTGGTTCTGGGCAACCACCACCTACGCCCTTCGCAATTTCAATGTAAACCTTGAGTATGGACCAGAGAGGCTCATACCGTTCACGCTCCTTGTGAGCGAGCTGCAGGGATTCAACAGGGGCGAGATAAACTTTGACGGTTCTGGGTGTGACCTAGTGGTGAAGGTGAACGGGATTGATGTTTATCAGGGAACCCCGAGCGGGGAGACGAAAATCGATTTCACCTACCAGGACGTTCCCCTGACACCTGGCGGGAACATCGTTGCATTCATTTCAACGTATGGCATCTGTAACCTCAGGGACGCAGAGTTCAAGATATTCCTTGTAGGGAGCCAGGTCGTTGCAACAAGGAAGTTCGACCTCACAGCCGAGCATTACAACCTTCTCAACCAGGGCTTCACAGGCAAGGTGAACTACAAGATAGACTCCATAATGAGAACAGGGTCCCTAACCATAAAACTCAACGGCGGTTCCCTTTCGGTCCCAAGCCCCAGAACAGGCTGGAATTCAGCGAGTTTCACCTATTCTGATGTGGGGGAAGGGGATAATGAGGTAAGCTTCTCCGGGACCGGGGCATTTGATATAGCCGAGGCAAGGATTGAGCTGGAGAGGTAGTGGAGAAGCACTTTCTATTTTTATCTGCAGGGTAACATTAATAAAATAAATAGCAGTCCCCACACAGTGCTTAGATAGTGTGAAAACAATATTTATGCTTGTTTAAAGAAAGATAAAGTAGTAGAGTGGTTGTGATGGTGAAGATGCCTGGTGAAGAGGAATGGGTTGGTAGGTATCGTGAAGCTGAAGAGAAATGGGAAAAAACAAAATATAAATGTAGAAACTGTAAAAAAACCGGATCTGTATACAGGCATATAACTTCTGCTGGTGATATAGATAAATTATATTGTGATAAGTGCGGTAAGTATTTTCTCAGAACAGGTAGAAAATTTTCATACGTATCTCCAGAATTTAAAGAAGGGAAAGTAAAGGGTCATGAATTTGTTGAGATAAAAGAAGAGAGGGGTCCTGCGGGACCAAGGGGAGGAAGCATTCATGGCTTTGTGAGAGATAGAGCGGACGGGAAGCCAATCGTGGGGGCACATGTTTATGTTCCCATACGCAAATATGTAAAAAAACTAAGAGCAAGAACAGACAAGCAGGGTTACTATAGAATTGATAATATACCAATTGGGGAGTTTCCATTAAGAGCGGGAGCAAAGGGCTATTTTATAGATGATAAAGCAATGCAGAGGGTCAGGGGACAGAAACTACAGATTTGTGATTTTTTGCTGCAACCAAAATCTGAGAGGGGGCGAGAAGAGGAGCTTAAGAGGGAAACTGAAAAAGCAGTGAAAGAGACGTATGAAGAAGAACGAAAAGGGGAAGTGGAAGGCGGAGGTGGAGAGAAAGTAACAGGGGATTTCAAAGAAAGAATGAGGTTTGCTCCCAGGTGTAGGAATCCGAACTGTGGACAACCATTAAAGTTTTATTTAAGAGAGGATGGGAAAGGTGTTTTCATCTGTACTAATCCCAACTGTAAATTTTACTTAAAGGAGATTCCAGTCCCGAAAGAGTTTATTGAAGAGGGTTACAGAAAAACTATAAAAAGAGAGCTTGAAGAACTCAAAAGAGAAAGGGGTATAGAGGGGAGGGTCGCTGATCTCTCAGTTGAGGATAGGAAGGAATTTTTGAAGGAGTGGACGAAACGAAAGCATGATATCAAAAAACACTATGGGGGGGAGAGTGATAAAGAGTTTGAAGAGAGAAAGGAGGAGATAGAGAAGAAGCTCAAGATTAGGAAAAGGAAGCAGGAAGCTCCCTGGACGAGAAAAGCTGTTGGGGGTATTGAAAACAAAGTCGGAAAGCTCGTGATGAAGGGCTTCATTCTCGCGTGTTTTGTTGGTCTTGGGGCTGTGGCAACCGTGGCAATCGGCCTGCCAATCGTATTCTTCCTTGGTTTCCTGGGCTGGGGTATTTATTATCTACTGCCTGACCCGAATGATTTTAAAATTCCTGACGAAATTAAGAACCTGTCAGAGGATAATCCGTTGAAATGGAACATGATAATACCTTTCTATGGCGGTAAGAGTACCTATGTTAGAAATGCGAACATGGGTTGGGGTGTGCTCAGAAGCGTTGTAAAGATAGGGGTCTTCGCTTGCTTCATAATTGGTGTCTATACCAGTGCTGTTCCTCTCGGGAACATAGTCCTGATAATACTCGCATTCTTCGGTTATTACTCGCTCAAGATTACCTATGATGTTGAGAAGCCATATGAGCTGATAGAATCGCTTCTAAGGTTTGCTGGACTTGGGTTTTATTTCATACCATGGGTTATAATGTACGGGATATTCGATTCCATGCTCCTGGCCTTAATCGCGATGGCCTTCTTTGCAATACCCCCGATCCCAAAGGAGAGAAAAAACTCAGAATTGTTCATGATGTATGATTTCTATGACAAGATAATCTTCGCTATTATTATGGGAGTGGTCCTAGTTCTCTTCTTTAGCGGGTGGGAGGTATCCAAAACCCTGAGTGCAACCTTTATCTACTTCTGGTTCGTTACTTTGATAGCGGGATTCTTCTCACCAGCAGAGGCGAGGCCTGCCATGGGATTCCTTATGCTTGGTGCAGCAACCATAATCTATGGAATAGGTCCTGGGACCCAGCAGGTTATGTCTGGACTTTTCGGTCCCTGGTGGCCAACCATTCAAAACACCTTCTCCTCTATAACAGAGCCCATAGGGGAGGCGTTCGGTGGCTTTGCAAACACCCTCAGAAGCGGCTGGCTCATGCTTACCGATCCTGTTGGTTACGCAACACAGCTCATGAACGGGACCCATGCAGTGAATCCAATAGGTAAAACGGGTTCCCTTGGAGTGGAAATAACAGACATAACTATATCGGCCATATTGCCAGCACAACCCTTTGTAATAACCGCTATGTTAAAGAATGAGGGAGCGTTCGATGCAGAGAACGTTACAGTGTTCTTATCAACTGACTATGAGGGAAGTGAAGCACCATTGTCAAAGGGCCCGTCAAAGTGGTGGGGGCCCTTGCTGTTGGTTAAAAAAGCATGGGAAAGAGACATCTTGCAGTTTCGTGAGATGTTCGGGATGGATCAACCCTTTGATTGCTGGGAGAATGTGACTCCTAGTGAAGAGAAATGTGAAAACAAACTGACGAGACAGAACATATGGCAGCTTGTGTTCACCAGTGACAGTGGTGTTTCCTGTGATGTTATCGAGAAATACAAGCTCAGAGAGAAGTACATACCAGTAAAGGTTGCTGTTACCTACAATTACTCGGTTGACTCCAATGTTGATGTTGAATTCATAAGCAAGAATGAATGGCAAAGACTGGCAGAGGCGAACCAGCTAAGCCAGAAACTGAGGATTATCCAGTCAAAGTACAGCACTGCACCTGTTGAATTTCCGATAGGGACACCTGGTCTTAAGAATCCAATCCTTGTTGGTCAGGCGTTCCATCTGGGAATGAGGATTGAACCGAGTGGTGTGAGGGGGAGTATAGAGAATATCGAAAGTGTTGTTCTGGAGTACCCGAGTGATTTCAAGCTTAAGCAAGGGGGATGCACACCTGGAGGAAGGGGACCTGAAAAGGTAGATGAAGATACGAACAAAATCACATGGGAGGATCTTTCCGGAGGGTCCAGGGTTTTCTACTGTCCTTTCGAGGGACTGGAGCCAGAGGAGTTGACGGGTCCCACAAAGACCTATGTTGTAAAGGCAGGGGCAGAATACACCTTCACCAGATGGAAGGAAAAAGACACTAGAATAGAGTTCGGTGGGAAGTGCTGCAACAAGGATGACTGTCTTAAGGGACAGGAATGTGTAGATGGTATGTGTGTGTCAGAGGGGGCAGTAGCAGAGGGGTGTGATTTCGAACCCAATGTAAAGATGGAATTCAAGGAGATAACAAAATACAAGACAGAGATCTTAAACGCTGTGAGGGATAATGGTCTGGCCTCATATACGGATTCCATCTGGGCAGCTGAGGCATTGGTAGCGGCAATAATAGAGAAGGAGAGCAGCTGGAATGCTAACACAAAGACCCATGAGGAGAATGTTGATGATCACTCCTTCGGTCTGATGCAGATAAGGTTCAAAACGGCAGAGGGTTTGGGATTCCCATTCAAGGAAACAGACACACATGACAACTACAACTGTGACCCAAGCAAGAGTGATAACCTATGCTATCCTGCCAGAAATATTGATTACGGAGCAAAATACCTGGCACAGCAACTCAAGAGCTCGTGTGGTGGTAAATGTACTCATAGTTCTCTGATGTGCGCAATATCAAACTACAACGCAGGCAGTGGCTGCCCGCTGAACACCAATAAAGACAACTGCAGATACGTCAAGAACGTTCTGGAAAACTACTACAAGTACTACTTCTACTATGACTACTGTGGCTGGAGAGAGAAACAGAACCTTGGTAAATGCACACTAGGGATGGGTGGATGCACGGGTGATTCCCAGTGTGACCAGTATGTTACCTATGGACCTGATGACGGGACTAAGAGAGCACCTATATGCAGAACCGATACAAAACCAAAAGTGTGCTGTCCGCCCTCTGATATATTCGATAAAAGTAAATGCGATGATGCGTACAGTACGTGGAAAAGTCAGGGCTAAATAAACTTAGTGAAGCCGACCCCTCAAAGACCGACCTCACTTCAGATTTCTAACATCAACTATATCCAAATTTGCTGTTACTACAGAGTCCCTGTACAGGTCTGCTCCAAGATCCTCCACATTGACAAACGGGCTTGCTGCGTATTTACTTGCTTTTTCACTGGATATTTTCACCTGCTTTCCTGTAAGATTTTTGATGTATCTTGCTGATATTCCCCTTGGGAATCCAACCACCCTCAGTGTGTAGCCTCTCTTTCCGTCCTTTGTTTTCTGTGGCTTTTCTCTGTGTATTCCTATCTTCTCTTCCCTTTTAATCAGTTTGTTCTTTTCCTTGTAGTCTATCCCTGGGTGGTCAATGTCTTCTGTGTCTTTCAGGTAAAGCAAAGCTGCTCCCAGATCAAAGTTTCCGCACCCGCTCATGTACACGTCGTCACGCTCTGCATCAACTACTGTCAACCAGTTGTCAAGGGGTATCTCAAAAGCTGTTATTTCATCTTTCTTTTCTCTGCAAGCTGTGTACTGCACACCTAGAGTACCGGCTATACCAGCTGCTGCACCTATTCCGAAATCTCTAAAGAAAGTTCTTCTTGACAACCTTCTTGGCTGTTCCTCTGTTTCTGGTGTTTCTTCTGCTATCTCTGCTTCCTGGGCTCTTTTTTCCTTTTCTCCATCAGGCATTTAATCACCTCAAATTGGTTATGGAATACTTGACCGAAAGATTTATAAAGCTTTCTATTTTTGTCACTAAAAAATAGTTAATATCTCTGTATTTATACTCCTACACCAAGCCTTATCATATCCCTCAGACCAGGGGCAAGACCAAGGATTAGAATAACGATTTTGAGGAAGTTCTTGAAGTCCCCTTCCTCTGCATAGCGGTCCACTACCCAGAGAACCGGAAGGACGACTATAACCTTGAGAAAGAACATGGCAAAGGGCCCCATGATGGGGAAGAACAACCTAGGAACGACATGCTGCTCCAGGTAACCGAAAAGGGAGAGAGCTGTCACAGTGGCTGTGGCATCTAGGAAGTGAACGCTAAGAATTCCTGTGTTCTCGATGGAGAAGAGTTTGTTGAAAGAGGGGATTTTTCGAGTGAACATCTTTCTGGGAATGAAGAACACAGCGGCCCACAGTATGGTGACCCCGAGTATCAGGACTATTGGGAAGAGTGAGAAAATCGGCAGGATCAGGAAGTTCACTATGCACAATACGAGACCTATCCCGAACATGGTCTTCCAGTAAGGGAATTTGGAGAAGCGCTGGATTAGGAGGGAGATAATCAGGATGAACAGGGCGAGGGCGAAAGTGATTATGTAGCTCCCTGGTGTGGGGAATATCGGGGACCCGTAAAACGCGTTCAGCTCAGGCGTCAGGGCTCCTGCATAAGCCGCATCGTGCAGGACCCTGGTTGTGGAGCCCCAGAGTATGAAGGGGAGTATAGCGATGAAAAAGCGAAGGTCTATGTGGATATCCATCCTCCTGAGCATCCTGTAGACAAGGTAGACCCCTACCACTAGGAGTATCGAATAAACTATGGTGTTTACTGGGTTATACCAGCCGTTCTGCAGTATAGGAGCTATGAAGTACTCGTTTATTATGTCCTGCATGTAAAATCTCCTGTAATATTATAGCCATTCTGCAGTTAATAAGCTTGGGATATTTTTTCGATATTGTGTAACCGCAACCTGTTTTAAACCTTTTTGTATTTGCTCCGCCATAATAATAAATATGGTCATGGATACCATCATCCGGAAGAAGGTCCTCAAGATACAGGAAAGGCTGGGAATGAGGATAGGTGTTAACTACGGTAGCAACAAGATCCCGGTAGTCAGAACAACAAGCCAGACCCTCGAAGTCTTGAGGGATTTGTACAAGGTCGGGCTGAAGGCTTTCGTCCTTCCAAAGGAACTCTTTGCGGGAATAAGCTCTGCATCAGACCTTTACAAGAGTTATTATGGGGATTTGCTCAAGATAAGGGACATCGCAAACAAATTCAGCATCGAGCTTGCACTCCATCATCCCTCCCTTTCAGACCAGCCCGACGAAACCTTAAAAACCTTCTGCAGCATTGCCTCAATAATGGACTGCAGAACATTCATAATCCACCCCACTTTCTATTCAAACATGCCCCAGGACCAGGCACTGAGGCTCGTTGTCTACAAGATAAACGAAATCGTAACCGGTCTTAGAACCTCTGCAAAGATCGGTATAGAAACAACCGGGAGGTTGAACGAGCTGGGAAGCCTGGAGGATGTTATAGATATTGTGAAGAGGACAAGGGACACAGAACCCGTAGTAAACTGGGCCCATGTGCACGCGAGGGGTTCTGGTGCATTGAGGGGTGAGGATGATTTCAGGAGGGTTTTTGACAAGGTTCGGGGAGAGGTTGGACAGTCCTGGTTAAGTAATATATACTTCTTGTTTTCAGGGGTTTCGTATGGCCCTTCAGGAATGATAAAACATATCCCTCTTTCTGAATCCGACATAAGCCTTAAAATGCTTATAAGGCAGTCCATATCCTTCGGAGCGAAAGGGACCCTGATATTCGAGGACCCGCAAAAGGAAAAGTTCATCCTGAAGGTCCTAGAGGATTTAGGGGACATGGTCAGATGATAATAACCATTTCTGGTCAGGCTGGTTCTGGGAAATCTTCCGTCGCTGAACTTCTGGCAAAGAGGCTCGGCTTTAAACATTATTCCATGGGTGATCTCAGGAGGAAGGCCGCGTACGAAAGGGGGATGACGTTAGCGGAATTTAACAAACTCGGAGAGAAGGATGATTTCACAGACAGGATGGTTGATGAGCTCCAGGAGAATCTTGGGAAGAAGGAGGATAACTTCGTTGTTGATGGGAGGACTTCGTTCCACTTCATTCCCCACTCAATAAAGATATATCTACACGCTGACCTCGAGGCAAGAACGAAGTGGGTTTTCAGGGATGAGAGAAAGGAAGAGAAATTCAATAACCTTGAGGAGTGTGAAGGGGCGTTGGTTGTGAGGGAGAGGAGCGACAACAAGAGATATAAAAAATATTACGGAATAGATACAACCGACAGAAAGAATTACGACTACTGGATTGACACAACTGACCTGACAGTCAAACAAATCGTGGACAGGATTCTTGGATTGATAAAGAAGGGTTTCTAGGCCCTCTTAGGATTCTTTATTTAAGATTTATTGTTAATTAATGCATGGTCATGCTCATCAATAAAAATAAAATTAGTTAACCCCGGGTTAGTCTTTGGTTAATCAACTAATCCGAGTTGTTCCCCTCATGGGATCACAGGAAAGGCCGGTAAAAGGGAAACGCACGCCATTCGCGTGTCCATACAGACCCTGACATGGTTAGTTTTATCTGTAAACTTATGCTGTTTTCATGAGTCTTTTCTTTTGTCTTTTGAAACCCGGGCAGGGTCCTTTGTAGCTTCCTGTTCCCCTTTTCCCGATCCCATTTTGGGAAAGTTGGACCCTGCCTGAAAATATATCGTTAGAAAAGTTCAACCCTCGTGGTTGTTCTTTTATCTATAGACTGGGCCCGAAAGATTCTTTTCATATAAACCCTCCTTCGATTTTTCCCATGGATTCGGGCCCTGTCGAATCTTTTAAGAGAATGAATTGGACCTTAGGCTAGATAGGATTCTTAGGGGTACGTGGGCACACCCCTTCAGCTTATTTCCCCGACCAAGCAGGGAGAATCATGCCCTCCATGTGAACCCCTGCCCCTTATGCGAAGCAGGCATCTACGGTTCCCATCATCAGCTTAACCCCTTTTGCTTATTTTCGTGACAGGGAGGCTTTTTCCGCCTGCTTCGTTGCCTCCCTGTGCCTTGTTAAAGGATAATTCATGGGTTGCAAAGCAACTACATGATTAACATAAATCAAAATTAAATTTGGAGGTAAAGATGAATTTAGAAAAAATTAAAGGATCAAAAAAGGCAATTTTTATTGGTATTTCTGCATTCTCTGCACTGGCAACAACAGTGTTTGGCTTTTCTCTCAAAAAGAGATCTAAAAAGAAACCGAAGGGTCCAAACTACGCAGCGGGTCTTTAAGGAGATTTGAAATGGTGATGCATATTTCCGCAAAAGGAATCCCATGCAGGAGATGAAAATGCATCGATGTGGTTTTAATTAAGGGGGGTGCATTATCAAATTGAAAATGCGCCCTTTTCTTTTACCTGTCAAATTAAAGGGATATAAATAAAACAAATACGAATAAGGGAAGTTTATAAATATTTAAACACACATAATTAATATCTTTAATTAAGCTGATAACTGGTTATCAGGGATTAACAAAGTAAAGGTGAGAATGTGTACAAGACAATCACAGTACATGACAAGGTGAGGGTTCCACCGAAGATGTTTGGTTTGGATAGAGAGGAGGCTATCAAGAAGAGTCTTGAGGAGAGATGGGAAGGCCTGATTGACAAGAAATTGGGCGTGATCCTGTCGGTCATATCTGTAGGGGATGTTGGTGAAGGAAACATCCTTCCTGGTGACGGAGCGATATACTATCCCGCGGACTTCAGTCTCCTAGTATATCACCCTGAGATGCATGAGCTTGTAAAGGGCTATGTGATAGACGTCACTGAGTTCGGGGTCTTCATAAGAGTGGGTCCTGTTGACGGCATGGTTCACGTTTCCCAGATAATGGATGACTTCGTTTCATATGATCCAAAGAACGCGGTTTTCACAGGAAGGGACAGCAAAAGAATAATGAAAGAAAAGGACCTGATAAGGGCAAGGGTCATATCAATATCAATGGGAGCCAGCCAGTACAAGATCGGGCTCACCACAAGGCAGCCTGGATTAGGTGTTTTGACATGGTTCGAAAAGGAAAAGAGAAAGGTTGGGGTAAAGAAGCCTGAAAGGGCTGAAAAACCAAAACCGAAAAAGAAGAAGTGAGTGAAAAGTCTATGGCTGTAAAGGATAAAGTCTGTAGGAGCTGCAGGAGATTTGTTGAGGGGTCGAAATGTCCCATATGCAACCAGTCCAATTTTTCAAGGAGCTGGAAAGGAATCGTTGTGATAAACGACCCCAATAATTCTGAGATCGCACAGCTCCTGAATATAACAGCTCCTGGTAAATACTGTTTGTGGGTGAAATAAAGCGGGAAAATATTATTTCTAATGTATCGATATCTGAGCAATTTAATCTAAGTCTAAATCATCTTGTAGTTTTCCTAATGGTTTATAATATACACAAAACTGAAGGATTTGCTCGACATTCTATTGGAATGTTCCAATAATGACAAATACGATTGAGGCACCCTTTATTCAAAGTATTTTTTAAAATCAATTTGTTTTAATTTCATAGAGTGAAAAGTTTCCGTACTCGCTTAAATTATATGAAACTTCCTCTAAATCATACTCTTGGAAGATATACTTACATAAGTAGTACCCGGGTTCCGTCTTATAAGTTGCACTCATCCAAGTATGCCTACAGTCTCCTTCTAGGAATATGTAAACTCTTTCTTTCTCTTCAATGAAGCTTTTTATCTCCTCCCTCTGGTT
>DAOVCJ010000011.1 GCA_030670085.1 Candidatus Aenigmatarchaeota archaeon | reverse complement strand
GAAGGGCCATGCGGGAGCTGAGGGATGAGATAAGCAGCCTCAGGAACGTGATACAGACTGCCCCAACAAAGACCAAGAAAGCCTGATTCTCGGACTGGTTTTAAGATATTTTTATAGAAAGAATAGTTATAATAATATATGATGAAAAAGCAGTGGTTCTTTATTCTGGTGGTTCTAGTCCTGTCTATTTTGTCAGTGAGATTTAACACCCTTGCGGCTATCCAGGAGAGCTTTGTCCTAGATCTTTATTCCCCATTGTTCAAATACAACGAGAGCTTATTCAATGACACCTCCACGAGCCAGGAGAACGTCTACAACGGGAGCGAGAACGTCACCTACTGGATAGGCATCCCAAAGAACTCGACCATAATCAATGCGAGCTTTAACGTGACCGGGAAGATCATCTACATATACCAGACCCTTGTGACATCATATGGTTTGCTAGGGGTATCTATTGGTAACGTGACAACACATTCAGGGAATGAAATAGTAACGGGAACCTATCATACACAACCAACAGTCCGAGTTCTTTACGGTAACAACGGGGGTCTGATATGGAGTAAGGATGTTTCCACTTCTCCCAACAACGTTCTGTCAACAGCCATAGGTAACGTCACATCAGACGAAGGGAATGAGATAGTGGTGGGGGAGAAGGATACCTATGTCTATGTACTTAGCGCCACTGATACCGGGGGGTCAGAGGTATGGAATTACTCAACAGGAGGCGAAGTCAAATCCGTCGCGATAGGGGATGTTGATGGCGGTGAGAATGAGGTTGTAGCGGGATCTGCTGACGGAAACGTGTACGTATTGGATTACCAGGGAAACCAGGTATGGAATTTTACTGTTGACTCCGGTACAGTGTACAGTGTTGCTATTGGAAACCTGACCTCTGATTCAGGAAATGAGGTGGCTGTGGGTGCTGATAAGATTTATGTTATAAATTCGTCAGGGGATCTGGTCTGGAAAAAGGACCTGAGCATCACCATATTCGCTATTGTAATAGGGGATGTTAACGATAACGAGGGCAACGAGCTGGTAGCAGGGGCCCTGGATGACAGGGTATATCTCCTGAATGTTACTGATACCCAAGCCAATGTTACCTGGAACTACACAACAACCGGTGATGTCAAGAGCGTTATAATAGAGGACGTGACCTCAAATCCCGGGAATGAGACTGTTGCCGGTTCAGATGATGGCAAGATATACACCCTTGACACACAGGGAAACCTTGTATGGAGTTATGCGACAGCCAGCCTGGTGGAGACCGTTGCTGCAGGGAACCTGACCACAGACCCCGGCAATGAGGTCGCAGCAGGGGCAATAAACGGCTACCTCTACACGTTCAATTTCGATTACTTCCCCACGAACCTCAGCATAGATGTGGGAGCAACAGGAGGATACGACTGGAACTACTCAGGGAAGCTAAGGGATACCCAGACAGTCACAGGGATAACCTCTGCAATACAGAACTTCCTGAACTCCTGCTCAGAGGATCCAAGCGGCTTCTGTAACGTCTCTTTTGTTTTCCACTCGGATTACGAGGGAAAGCTCAATGTTTCCGGAATAAACATAACCTATAATTACAACACATCAGCCATAATCCAATACCAGAACGTCTCTGCATGGTCCAGAACAAACAACATACTGGTCAATGAATCCGTGGGAAATTATGTGAGGAACATAAGCTTTGTCCTCAACCCTGCAAACGATATCGAGGTCAGGTATATCAAAGTAAACTCCACGGCAACCGCTTGTGAGTTCAACGGAACAGGGTACAACACAACAACAGTAAACGGGGACAACGTATGCGAAATAACAGCGTTCACAGTCCCAAGTACGGGTTCCCTCCCACACTACGCCTCGCTCTGGGACAACAACATGTCCACTGACATCCCTGTCTATATGAGTGAATTACCCCCGTACAACACCACTGGTCCTGACAATTACTACTGGAAAAAGAACTTCACCATCTACAACGTCACCGGCTTTCCCACCATGACCCTAACCAATGTAACAGCCAACGTGACCCTTAATGACAGCGTGGTTAAGGGATTTGGGTACCTGAAGGTCTGGTGGTCTGCACAGTGGTGTGATATCACACCCTCATCAGAATCCAGCGACTGTAATACCTCATCCCCGACCTATTATTCGAAAACCTGCGGGTCCGACACATTCTGGGCGTGCAAGATGGATACGAACTCTGATGGAGTCTATGATTACTTTGATTTCAAACAACCCTCGTTTGTGGCCAACACGAGCTACCAGATTGGCGGGTTAAGGAACCTCAATGCGAATCTTTCTGATCCAGACGTCACGCCAAGCTCGGACATATGGGGAGAGGATTTCAGCTATTCTGTCTACTTGAGTGACCCTGAGGGTAACATGGTCAACATCACCCTGTGGGTCTGGCTGAACACGTCTGGGGTCTGGACATCCAGGGGAACTCAAAATGTGACATCATCCCAGACAGTATTCTTCAACCTGACCTCGGACAGCTCGTGGATGGGCCTGAACAGCTTCAAGTTCGAGTTCCAGGATTTCAATTCAAGCGGGGACCCCATCCATTCGAAGGAGAACACATCAGTATCCTCTGGCCCTGATGTTCAGAAACACAACGTCTCTATCGTTCATGTCCAGGGGAATGAATCCTCTGTCAACAGGGAAGAAACCATCTTCCTTATAGTAAGGGTTAACGACACCAACCAGAGCGCCTGGGTTGGTGCAGGGGTTTCGTGCATGTTCTGGATAACCACCAATGGATCTGCATTCGATTCTGGTCACTCAAACGTCACCAACTCCTCTGGCCACTGTGTTTACAGCTTCGCCCCGAACAATACATACTCTGCTGCAAACCAGACATGGGTGGCAGGTGTTTACAACGATACCTATTACCTGGACATGAACTCGAGCAACTTCGTTGTGACCGTGAAGGGCAGACTGAATGTGACTATGCTGCTACCGCAGGAAAACCAGAGCCTGCTCAGGAACTCAAGCAATTACTTCCTTGCAAGACTGAAGGATGAGTATGGGAACTGGATCAATGCATCTGGTTACAACTGCTCCTTCTGGTTCAATGGGACGTATCTGAACAGCTCTGATACCAACGCAACGGGTTACTGCAACTACTCATGGCACCCTGCATGCGGTGTTTCCTTGGGAACCTTCTGGGTTAACATAACCCTCTCAGGATCTGCGTCGGAATTTTACACCATATGGAAAAATGAAGACCACGCCAGGATAAACATGACTGATGAACTGAACACAAGCGTGACCAACCCGTTGGATTATTCTTCTTATAAGAAGGGGGATACTGTTACCCTGAACTCAACAACCAATGACACATGTAAACTTGCCTCTCCAGGGGATTTCAACGTTACCTGGTATAAGAAATGGAAAAAGGCCCTTAGGATAGATTTCAATGATAGCAACGGAATAAACAGGACAAGGGAACCCTTTATAATAAACGGTTCCCAGCTAGAGGGTCTGGGAATAGACCTGAGCGATTGGAAGATAAACTACACAATTGTCCTGCAGGCCGGGTCAGGGGTGGAGAGCGAGGTCAAGGCCTGGACAGACGATAACAAGAATGAAACCAATGAGAGTCAGGTCTACCCCAACAACTACTCTGAGCTGGTTTTCCTTCTGGACCTGGATGCGTATCAGTCCAAGACCTACTGGATTTACTACAACGAGTCCAACCCCCCTGACTACAACATCTCCTACATACTGAACGGAGGCTTTGAGAACAACAACACAGCCAAGTGGCAGTACACAGAATCAGCTAACTGCTTTGTTGCTGATATTGACAGGTGCAAAGGATATGTAATAGATGAGGGAACAGAGACCACTGGAAATTATTCACTGTACCTTTATTCAGAATGTACGACAGTGGGATGCAACACAGTGGGGATAGAACAAAATCTGACCACCCAGACGGATTCCAACTACATAAAGATCGGATACAGGGCCTGGGGTGAATTCAACACAGCATCAGGCGCTTACCTTAAGCTGGGGGCAGGAAACGGGGCATGCAACCTTACCGTGACCCCTGGAACCTCCTATGCAGCATCCCAGTGGAATGATTCGGTATGCTACAACACTTCGTTCCAATCTGCGAAAAACATATCCGTTAAGATACATGATGTCCTGGACTCTGGCGGTGGTATGGGGGCGTCTCACGTCTACATAGACTACATCTGCATCGCCAATTCATCCGGGGACTGCATTACGTTTGATTCCGGAGCAGACCCGACCAGGACCGAAATCTCACAGACTGGGATAGGTTCAGGGGACAACATGACATGGGATATCCCACTCAATGAAACCCTGGGTAAGAGGAGAATACTTGCGAATGCGTCAGGGGATTACTACCAGTTCGGCCAGGACTGGGTTGATATCCTGATATACGGATGGAGTGAGGTTTCCTCAGGGAACATATCCTCTGATCAATGCATGTACAACCAGACCTTTGTGTGCATGCGGAATGCAACCCTTACCCTGTTCTGTAATATAACAGACGCAAACACGAGCCTTGGGATTGAGAACTACACTGTTAGCTTCTACGGTGACGATTCCTATCTTGGATACAACCTTACAAACCAGTCCGGAATTGCATTGTGGACCTGGGAGAATTCCACTGATGTGCTTGGCCAGCATAACATCACCTGCAACATATCGGATCAACCTGATTTGTACTACAACACAACCCCTGATGACAACCTTACGGTGTACTTCAATATAACCACCGGGAACACCACAGGGGAACTGTTGCAGACTCCCCAGGAGGAGAACGCAACCAACATGACCAGGGCCTACAACCATACATTCTCTTTGAATCTCATTGTAAACAACACAGGAAACGATACCATGTATGATGTTGATTTAAACATAGCAACCCCGACAGGTATCTATGCCTCTGATGTGAGCTGCCCTGTTATTCCTGCAAATTCTTCCTGCAACGTAACCTCCCAGATTGATGTCACTTATGAGGCAGTTTCAGGCAACAAGACGATAAACGTGACCCTCGTGTGGTTAAACGCTGACACCACCCAGGGCAACTCATCCAATCAAACAAGCGTAACGGTCATGAACAACACAGCTTTGAATATTGTTGAGTCCTGGATAAACTACACCATAGCTAGAGGAGACTCCAAGAATATCGGGAACTTCACTGTAGAGGCATTCGGTAACACCCAAATCCTAAACATAACCTTTTCAGAGGAGGGTCAAAACGCTAGCGACATAAGCCAGTGGATAAGCTATGACCCGGTAAATATATCAAGCATAGCCAGGCTGGCAGACCAGTTAGTCTTGATAAACATGAGCATCCCATCAAATGCGAGCTTGGGCATCTATCTGGCAAACATCACAGCGAATGCAACCGGCTCTTCCTGCTCGCCAGAGGAGGAGTGCTGGGACTATCTGCTCCTTAACCTCACAGTCATGATACCTGACTGGGAGAGAGACCCGGACAACCTCTCGAAGACCATTGGCCTGATATCCGATAACGGGACAATAGGCAGCATAACAGTGACCAACAACAAGGATGCGAATTACACCTTCAGCGTCAGCCTTACCGGGAATGGAACCACGTACATAACCGCTTACCCCACCAGCTTCAATATAACATCCCTTGGAAACCGGATAATCATGGTGTATCATAACACAAGCGATACGTACAATCCTGGATACTGGTTTGTCAATCTGACTATAAGCAACCTGGATGGCGCATTCCCATCTGAGCTGAACACGACTGTTTACCTCAACGTAATCAACATGAGCGTTCAGATAGTATCTCCAAACCAGACAAATCCGACCTCTGCCATAAATGCAAGTGATACTGTTAACATAACAGCGAACGCAACCCTTAGCGGTGTTCCGATATCATCTAACATGATATGGACAGCTGAGATAGGCGGAGAGTCGTGTTCAAACGTTCAGTCAAGATACAACTCCACTTATGAGTACTGGGAGATAAACTGCAGTGCTCCCTTTATTGAGGGGAACCCACTGAACAATACCCTGACAGTCACCGGTAACTACACTGCCATGCAAGGGACCGTTGTGTCTGATACCGAGCTCGATGCTGTGATATACGAGGACATAATACCACCCCAGTTCTCAGTTGTTGAAGCAACCCCTGTCAACTATTACAATAACGTGCCCTGGATCCTGTTCAGTGTAGTGGTAACGGACAATGGAGCTGTTGACTCTGTGTGGGCAAATGTAACCTATCTGGGAACAACGGTAACGCTAACCAACTACACCCTAAGTAGTGGCAACTACACGTTCAACTTCTCAAATCCCAACAATGTAACGGATTACGATATAACCGTGTTTGCAAACGACACCATGGATTTGCTCAATTCCACAACAGGCTGGTTTGATGTCTACAAGCCCCTGCAGTTCATCGGGAGCTCTCTGGACCCGGACAGCAGGAATCAGACCATTAACTTCACCTTCTACAGGGCGGACACTAACTACATTATCCATCACTTCGGGACCAACCTATCCCAAGGGAACTACAACCACACCGTACACAAGAGGGATTATGATTTACTTGTCAGCTTTGGCAATCAGAATTTCAGGTTCAACAGCCTCAATGCAACCCTGTCAGCCATATACCAGCACGGAATCCCTGATCCTGGGAATCTTACCAACCCAGCAAGGTTCGATCTGTTCCCGAACAGAACGTCAGAGGACATAACCAACATAGACCTTCCGAACACTGCAGAAAACATCCTTATGGCAGTGGTTTTGGAGGCCCCCTATCTGAATTATTCCAATAAGATCATCACACTTGATTACACATCCGCCCTGTCAGGCGGCTCGTACGAGGAAGGCGATCTGAGGATACTTTACTGCAGAAACTGGGACTTCTCAGGCAGGGCATGCCCTGCTGGCGAGTTCGGGCACTTCAATGAGAGCATAACAGCTAACGTAACAACCAACACATTCACCTTTACCACAAACTCCTCCTTGACTGCCTATGCCCTTGCAGAGTCTTGCTATCCCAACACATGTGGAGCCGCCCCGCCTGTAAATGGTGGTAACGGTGGAGGTCCCTCTGGCCCTTCCGGTCCTGTGACCCCACCAACACCAACCCCTGTGTGCGGGAACGGTGTGTGCGAGACAGGGGAGAATGAACTGAATTGCCCAGCGGATTGCCTTGAGTATCCATTCGATGTTGAAACTGATGTGGGAAACGAGATATACGTAAGGATGTTCCCTGGCGAGAACAAAACCTATCCGTTCACCATAATAAACAAACTGGAAAAGTCAATAATAACCTTCTTATCATTACAGGGACTTGAGGAGTACATAACGCTTGAGAAGGAAATCGTAGGCATGAAGGCACGCGGAAACGAAACAATCAATCTTTTCATTTCTTTACCAGATGATATGGAACCTGGATTATACAAGACAAGCCTTTCCGTGACAGCAGAAGGGGAGACCAGGGATTTCCCAGTTACCCTTGATGTCAGACTGGCTGGGAGAAATCTCCTGTCCCTGAATGTTGAACTGATATCACCAACTGTATTCATTGGAGGCGATGTCAGGTTCAAGGTGGAGCTCAGGAACCTCGGTTACAAGAGAAAGTTTGACATCAACATGACCTACATGGTAAAGGAGGTTGATGCAGGACACATAGTGAAAAAGCAGAGTGAAACAATAGAAATCGAAGATGTGCTAACCTTCACCAGGGCCCTGTCCCTTGAGGGTCTGGAGATAGACCCTGGTCCATATTTCCTTGAGGTATGGGCAGACTTTGATGAGTTTTCTGTCAAGGATGTTGACGGGTTTGATGTTGTCGAGTTCTCCCTGCTTGACATGTTTTTCCTTGTGATTCCGTGGCTGATACTCGTTCTGGTGCTGATTACCTTTGGATACTTCGGCAGGCTCAGGTACATCAAATGGAAACTCAGCAGGGTCAGGTATCCCCTACCAGTGAACTTCGGTAAGATTCCCGGGAAAAGCGACAGGGCATTCTGGCTGGGCAAGATTGCTGACACGAACAGGGAAGCCTGGTATGACCCGAAAGACCTCACAACCCATATCCTGATTGCGGGATCAACAGGGGCAGGGAAATCCGTTGGAGCCTCTATAATTACTGAAGAAGCCCTGGAGAAGAAGATACCTGTTGTTGTTTTTGACCCAACTGCCCAGTGGACAGGGTTTGTAAGGGCATGTAAGGACGATCATGTTCTGAAGTGTTATCCAAAATTCAGGATGGATAAGAAGCATACAAAACCATACAAGGGAATGATATTCGATATCGAAAATCCACACCTTGACCTGGATTTCAAGAAGTACATGAACCCCGGAGAGATCACTGTCTTTACCATGAACAACCTTAAGGCCGGGGAGTATGATGTCGCTATCAAGTGCATAGTAGACTCCATATTCAGGATAAAGTGGGAGGAATCCACTGAACTGAAGATGATAGTGGTTTTCGATGAGGTTCACAGGCTTTTGGAGAAGTACGGGGGAATCGGGGGTTATATATCACTTGAGAAGGCCTGCAGGGAGTTCAGGAAGTGGGGAATAGGAGTTATAATGTGCTCCCAGGTCCTGGCGGATTTCAAGGAGGCCATAGCAGGTAATGTTTTAACAGACATACAGCTTAACACAAAATCCCTGGTTGACATAGGTAAGGTTAAAGAGAAGTATGGTCCCATCTATGCCCAGAGGGTTTCAAGGCAGGGCATAGCAGTAGGAATGATTCAGCACCCGAGATACAATGATGGAAAACCATGGTTTATCAACTTCAGGCCACCCTACCACAATCCACACAAGATAACTAATGAGGAAATGAAGATGTACAAGGAGTTTGCAGCGAAACTGGAGAGCATCGAGATGAGGATAGAGGCCATGAAGAGGCAGGGCAAGGATGTATTTGACATAGAACTGGAGCTGAAGCTTGCGAAAGACAAGCTAAAACAGGGAAGGTTCAGAATGGCTAAGATATATATAGAATCCCTTGAAAAGTATTTTAGGTAGATGAGAAAATCGATACCCGCATCGGATAGATTAGATAAATGCGGGAGGTGAATAAGCGTTACCTGGCTTGGATAGATTGGACAAAGCCAGGAGGTCGAAAAAATGCCGGCAAAGAAACCCGAAAAGAGCGAGTACGAGGAGAATGTTATAACGTCAGAGGAGTTTGAGAAGCTGGAGGAGAAGGAGGAAAAGAAGAAGCTCCTCGGATTTGTGAGGAAAGGAAAAGAGGAAAAACCAGAAAAACCGAAAGAGGAAAAACCAGTGGAACCAAAGGAAAAAACCCCGCTGGACGCCCTTACCCTGAAGGTGGAAAAGCTAGGAGGAAAGATAGAATCCCTGGAAGAGATAAGGCATGCGGTTGATGAGAGGTTCTCGAGGCTCTCAGAGGAGATAGGAGAGCTCAGGTCTTCCATTCTGGAGAAGGACAGGGCCTTTGACAAGGTCGAGGCAGGGTTCAGCAGGGTGGAGGAGGTTGTTGAGGAGCTCGAGCCCACCAAATTAAGAAAGGAGCTCGACAAAAGGAGCGAGGGAATTGTTAAAAACCAGGCCAAGATAGAGGCCCTGGGTTTGCAGATAAAGGAGCTGTCAAAGACCATTAAGGACTTCAGGGATTTGCTCGGGAAGATAAAGGACGTCAAGAACCTGGTAAACATATCCAATGAGATGAGTAAAATCTTTACAAAGGTACAGCAGGAGAGAAGAACCATAAACAAGACCGCTGGAAAGATTGAGACCATTTTTTCTGAGCTGAGCAGAAAGGTATCTGAATTCGATTCATACAAGGACAAGGTGGATTTCAATGCAGAGACCATGCACGATTTGATGAAATCCCTGGATATGCTGGAGGTGAAGCTGGAAGACGTATTGAAAAAGGAGGATATGGCAAAGATTGATGAAAGAATTAAAAAAATGGAAACAGAGGTCAAGGATAATGTCCAGGACATAAAGGATATTGTGAACATGCTGGTTTCGTCCCTCAAGAAGACAAACCTAAAGGAGATCATAGAGAAGCAGGGTATCGAATCCGTGGGTAGCATAAATGACAGGGTAAGCCAGCTGCAGAAGAGACTGGAAGCGATAGAGGGTCTTGGTAATAACTTGAATTCCATGCAAAATGATATCGAGGCATTGAGAAGGGGTATGGACAGCCTGAAAACCAAGGCGGAGTCTGCTGGGAAGGTGGAAAGGAGGGTGGTGACAGAGGAAAGAAGGGTAGAGGAAAGGAGAGTGACCGATGCCCTTTCAGAGATGATTGGTTACGTAAGGAATTGCCTGAATCTGGGTTACACAACAAAACAGATAAAGAAGGAGCTTCTGGAAAAGGGATGGCCAAGGAGAACCATCAATGAGATCTTACTCAGGGAGGTTATCAGGATGAGGAAAGAAGCGAGAGCAAAGGAATCCAGTGAGTCAGGCAAACTGAAAATGAAGGAGATGGTTGTGAGCCCGATGCCCTGAGCCCCTAACTGACATTTCTTAACAATTTATATCAAAAATCCAAAAAATCGAATGACGGCTTATTTCAACCTAACCAAACCGTCTGTCGATGTTAAGCCCCAGTAGCTCAGCTGGTGACTTCGAAAGAAGCAGGCGAAGCCTGCTTCGGTCAGTAAAGAGCAACTGCCTCGTAAGCCAAAACCTCCAGCGGGTTTTGGCGAATCCAGCAACCACGGGAGAGCAGTAGGTCGGGGGTTCAAATAAGCTTTTTTCAGAAAAGCTTAAGCAAAAAGGAGCTTCGTTCGCAAGCTCACTCGCTTCCAAAGAAAAGAGCTTTTGGAAATCCCTCCTGGGGCTTTTATTTCGGTAAAAACCTCACAAAATCGGAACCAAGGTAAGGCTTAATACTTCTTTTAAAGAATGGACAAAAAAATTTCCATGGCAATAGCAGTCTTGCTGCTGTTGTCAGTTTTGCCTTATGGCGCATACGGTGAAGCAACAACCCCATACATAGAAATCGAATATCCACATGATGGACAAACAGTTGGTGAAAGAACTGAATTAGTGGTTGTTGCTGAGGGTAATGAACTCAGAAACCCGTTCGTTTCGATAGAGGGAGAGAATGGCATAGCTGTGGGGTTTCCGTTAGAGGGTTGTATCTACGCTGCTCCTGGGGTTACAGACCTTGAGGGTACAGATTTAACCATTCCACAACCCCCAGGACCAATGAAAATGTACTGCAAGACGGAAATAAATCTCGGCAGCTTTGAAGGAGAAAGAATAAGACTGAGCGTAAGTGTGCTAGAAAAAAATGAAATACTAATGGACAGCGTGGGGTTGTTTGTCTCCGGACAATGCACATAAGGTAATCCATGGGGTCGGGTAAAGAGGTCGTAACGGCAATCAATAATTTGTTTTTTAATATGTTTCCTAATTTCTTATTATGAAAGAAGCGGATTTTTACAAAAAACTGGACAAGAAGAAGGTTCAGTGTGTTCTCTGCCCCAGGAAATGTGTTATATCAGAGGAGAAAACAGGTTTCTGTGGAGTGAGGAAAAACCTTGGCGGTACCCTTCGATCGCTGGTTTATGGCAAGCCCTGTGCAGTAAATATAGACCCTATTGAGAAGAAACCCCTCTACCATTTCAGGCCAGGGACGGTCTGCCTTTCCCTGGGGACCGTTGGATGTAACCTGGACTGTTCGTTCTGTCAGAATTGGGACATATCGCATCCGAAGACAATCTTTGGCGAGAGTCTCCCACCTGAAAGGGTTATAGAGTTTTGCAAGCAGCATAACCTGCCTGGCATAGCGTATACGTATAATGAGCCAACTATCTGGATAGAGTTCGCGCTGGATACGATGAAGCTTGCGAAAAAGGAGGGTCTCTACAACGTATGGGTCTCAAATGGGTATACCAACCCAGAACCCGTCAAGGAACTCAGTAAGTATCTGGATGCAATAAACGTGGACCTGAAGGGTGATGTAAAGTTCTACAAGAGGTTATGCGGCATTCCAGATGAAGAACCTGTCAAAAAGGCGCTGCTGATATACAAAAAGGCAGGGGTCCATATAGAGGTAACGAACCTTCTGATACCAGGGTTCAATGACAAGCCGGAACAGATGGAGAGGCTCGTTCTCTGGGTTGCTGAGAACCTCGGCAAGGGAACCCCGTTACACTTCAGCAGGTTCTTTCCCCACTTCAGAATGAAAGAAACCCCCATAACCCCCATGGAAACCCTAAAGAAGGCCGAAGAAATCGCAAAAAAGCATGGGATTAAGCATGTGCATCTGGGGAACGTTTAGGGATATGAACCAATTATTTTAAATATTCTGCTATCGAAAAGGGTTTTATGGACGACAAAACAAAACAAAAGATTGAAAAGCGAATGAAAGAGGGCTGGATAAAGTCAACCATGATGATAGAGGTTCTCGCAGTGACAGAAGAAGCAGCAAAGGAATCCCTGGAAAAGCACATAGAGAGGATGGGAAAGGAGGAAAATGCTCTTATCTACAAAAAGGATTTCAAAAAGATTGAAAAGGTCAAGAACCCCCTTCCAAGGATATCGGAGGCCTATTCCAATGTTGCTGAGCTGGAGCTGTTGACACAGAACTACGACAAGCTTGTTTACATGGTTATGACCTATGTTCCGTCCAGTGTCGAGATTCTGGAGCCCGGGCACATAAAAATGGACATGGGGGAGGCGCAGGGGATCCTTAACTCAGTAGCAGAACTAATCCACAAGTTCGCAGCAGCAGGAATAGGCGGCGTAATTATTGGAACCTGACTTGGATAGATTGAACAAAGTCAGGATACGTGATAATCGGGACCTAGATTTATGATTTTACAACAACCTTTCTTAGGTTTCTGGCTATCCTTCTGTTGGTTGGTGGTTCTTCTGGCAACTCTAGTTCTTCACCAGAAAGCAGATGATAAACCTCCAGTACCCTTATCGCTGCCCCTGTGATTATCTGCTCTGGCAGTATAGGAGGCTCACCATCCCCTGTGAATCCCAAATCTTCTGAATAGTTTCTTACAAGCTGCTTGTCAATCCAGTCGGGTTCTGTCTCTCCTTCAAACGATGTTTTCCAGTCTTCGATGTTCAGATACCTTGAGGAGTCATGCGTAAGGGCTTCATCTGTGAGGATTAAATCGTATTTGCCCCTCTTTCCAAACTCGAATTTTGTATCTGCGAGCATCCCGCCCTGTTTGGATGCCAGATAGTCCCCCCTTTCAAATAATTCTATAGCAACTTTTTCTATCTCATCCCAGACAGAACCAACGAGCTCCCTTGCTCGGGAACCGGTTATGTTCACATCATGTCCTGTCTCAGCCTTGGTTGATGGTGTGATAATGGGTTTGTCAAGCTTCTGGTTCTTTTTCATACCCTTTGGAAGTTTTATGCCACAGACCTCTCCATCCTTCTGGTAGGCCCTCCACGCAGATCCTGTTAGAATCCCTCTCACTATGACCTCAACCGGATACTGTTCTGTCTCCAACACCACCATAGCATTGGGATCAGGAGATTTGAGAAAATGATTCTCAACTATATCCTCTGTGTTGTTGAATGCATAAATCGTTGTCTGGGTAAGGCCGAATCCCTTGTGGGGTATGCAATCCTTATACACCACATCATGGGTTGATATTCTGTCTGTTGTTACAAAAAACAATCTTCCTTCATCGAATCTGTAAACATCCCTTACTTTTCCCCTTTTAATCAGTTCCAGACCACCTATATTACTTTCTCTCAGGGTAGGATAGTTTGGGTCTATTTTCATGAAAACACCTGAAATTATTTTCTACATAATTATCATGAAGTTATAAATCCTTAATCAGGATGCATTACCATTGTAGTGATTTCTGAATAAGAATAAAAGAATTCCATCCAACTTTTAACAAGATTTTTATGCCATCACAAATACCAAAGGAAGAACTTGATTTAGCTTATGGGAAGATAAAAGACCTTATGGGTTATTTACCTTCTGGTGCAGAGAGGTACCTAGAAAAGGACGTTATTGGTTATACAATGCCTGATGCGGTCCATAGTTACATGCTAGGTGTTTTGAGAACCTATGCACATGTTTTGGGTGAACTTGGAGAAACACCCCAAGAGGTTGCAGATGAAATAGTAAGTAAAGTTAGAAGAGAAAATGTTCCATTCAAGGTGACTAGAGACTGGGAAGACAAAATAAAACATGACATAAGAGGAATGGTAAGAAATGCACAAACTTCACTTAGTGATAAAGCAAAGAATTTTGTATATCCAGGACTCACAAGTTATGACCTTGTAAATACTGCCTGGAGTATGGCTCTGAAGGATTTTGCATACGAGTTGATGATACCGAAATCCATTGAATTCGCCAAGACACTTATCGGAAGAGGACGAGAACATAAAGATACCATAATGACGGGCAGAACTCACAAACAACATGCAGCACCTACGACAGTGGCTCATTATTTCTCTGAAATTCTAGGAGGTTTTGTGCCTCCACTGAATGGTTACAGAAATTCCACAGACGATTTGAGAGGAAAGCTTTCAGGTTTCGTTGGAACGAATGCAGCTAAGGTTTTACTTTTCGATACAGATCCTGAAGAAATTGATAGAAGGTTTTTTGAACTCATAGGACTTAAAAAAGATGAAACCACGTGCCAGGTCGTTCATCAATACTGGTATACAGATTATCTTTCAAGACTTGTTCAGATGTGTGGCCAGATAGCTAAGTTTGCAAACGATATAAGGAATTATCAGCAGACTGAAGTTGGTGAAATGTTTGAACAGACATTAGATGAACAGGTTGGTTCTTCAACAGGAGCTCATAAGAAAAACCCTATAAACACTGAGCAAATTTCAGGCATGAGATGGACCCAATTAGTTTCCCAACTCTTTGCATCTTATGCTGACTTCATAACAGATTTCCAGAGAGATTTGAGGGATTCTGCTAACAAGAGAATCTATATGGAAGATATATCAAATCTTTCTTACGGAATGATTAGAAAAGCCGCAAATGTGGCGAGAAAGATGACAATAAGAAAGGAAAAAATGGCTGAAAATCTTGGAATGACTCAGGGTTTGATATGTGCTGAACCACTTCAGGTATATCTTCAAAGATGGGTGGGACTGAACACTAATGAATTTATTGATGCCCATGAGCATGTAAGACAATTGACTGATAAAGCAAGAGATGAAGGAAAACCCTTTTTAGATTTAGTTGCTGAAGATGATCTTATACAGAGGGCCTTACAGGACGCCCCAGATGATAAAAAGGATATGATACTTAAACCAGAGAAATATTTGGGAACATGTGCAGAGGATTTTGAGCGGGATTCACAAAAATGGGAAAAACAACTATACGACCTAGAAAGAAATGTTGAAATATATATAGAAACAGCAAATAAAAGAATCTAAACTACAATCCTCGCATCCACTGCTATCGCTTTCTTATCGTTAATAAAGAGGGGGTTTATATCTAGCTCTTGAATCTTTTTGTCCTTCCAGACCATCCTGGAAACCTTTAGCAGGCAATCCTCCAGGAGCTTGAAGTTTACTGGTTTCTGTCCCCGCATTCCCTTCAGAACAGAGTGTCCCCTTATTTCTTTTATCATTTTCCTTGCATCTTCCCTGTCTATTGGGATCAGCCTGAAGGAAACGTCTTTCAGGGCTTCGACCCAAACCCCTCCGAGACCGAACATGATAACGGGACCAAACTGCGGGTCCCTCCTGGCCCCTATTATCAGTTCCCTGGAATCCCTGGGAACCATCTCCTGGACAATAACCCCATCGATTTTTGCCTTGGGTTTTTTCTTCCTGACGTTCCTCATCATTTTCCTGTATGCGTCCCTGAGTTCTTCCTCATTCCCGATATCAATTGCAACCCCACCCACATCGGTTTTGTGAAGGATATCAGGGCTTGATATCTTAAGAACAACCGGGAAGCCTATCTTTTTGGCATGGAGGACAGCATGCTCCTCAGTCTTTGTGAGAAACTGCTTTACAAATGGGATCCCGAATTTCTTCATGACTGCGCGGGTCTTTGAATCACCCAGTTTCTTCATATATTCTATTTATTTCTCTCGGTATATATTTACAGTATGGAAAAGCCCCCAGCGAAAAAACACGAGCACAGGTTCCAGACACACAACATAACATGGCTACTGGTTGTTCTGAACGTGCTGGTTTTCATTATAGTTTTCTCCATGCCCCAGGCCATGCAGGACTGGGTCTTCCAGACGTTTTCGTTCTCAGGGGGTGGGGTTTTCGAGATATGGAGGTGGTTCACTTCGCTTTTCATGCACATTTCTGCTTCCCATTTGTTTTTCAACATGCTCGGACTGTATTTCTTTGGGAAGATATTCGAGGAGGAGGTTAACAGGCAATGGTTCCTTTCAGCCTACTTTGCCTCCGGCCTGATCGGGAACTTTGTTTTCATGCTCACAAGCGCAGCGCCTGTTGTTGGGGCCTCAGGATGCGTGTTCGGAGTGATGGGAGCGGCAATGCTTCTGAACCCCATAAAGAGGATACGATTGTATCTGTTTCCATTACCCCTGGGAATAATCGCGATACTCTTCCTGATATTCGAAACCCTTGTCGTTTACTTCCAGCCCCAAGAATTTTCAGGAGTCGCAAACATCGCTCACCTCGGAGGGGTTATAGCAGGAAGCGTGTTCGCGTTCTTCTATGACTGGAGAAGGGCGAGCAAGGGCCTTCTGGTCCTTTTTGTTTGTATAGTATTGCTGATAGTCCTGGCTCCCATATTTGCCCTGATAACAGGGATAGGAGGACTGATACTGGGGGTTATAGAAACCATCGTGGGGTTCTTCCTTTACGGAATAGCAGGATTGCTCTCCTTTATCTGGGTATGATTTGAACATAAAAGCGAGACCTGACTTGGATAGATTGAATTAAGTCAGGAGACGAAAGTTAAGGCTTTTTATACCCCAAATCAAAAAATAAACAATTGTATTGTTTAGTCCGATTGGGCAAAAACTTAGGTGGTAATCGTGTTTGGAATAAAGAGGAAGAAAAATATAGCTCTTTTTGTAGACGGGCCAAATATAATAAGAAAGGAATTCGGCATTGATCTGGATGAGTTCAGGAGGCTTCTGGAGAAGCATGGTAGGATAATTATAGGCAAGGTTTTTCTTAACCAGTATGCAAGCGAGAAACTCATTGAGGCCATAGCAAACCAGGGATTTGAGCCGGCAATCTTCCTGGCAGGGGAGAAGGAATCTGACGTGGATGTTGCGCTGGCGGTTTCTGTGGTTAAGGCAGCCTACAACGAAAAGGTCGATACCATAGCAATAGCTTCAAGAGACTCGGATTATCTGCCCGCAATACAGGTTGCAAAGGAAAGGGGAAAGAAGGTTATAGTTATTGGGATAAATCCCGGTTTCTCCAAGGCATTGCAGAACGCAGCCGACGCTGTTGAAATTCTGACAGGAAATAAAAAGAAATAGATAGAGAGAGATACGAATATCTCCTCTCTTTTAGGGGATATTTAGACTCCCTGCTGTATCATTGTTATTCCCAATTCTTGCGAGAAGTCTCTCTTCTCAGCCTGCTCCTGGCGGGCAACGGGTCCAAGTATGTACGGGGACTGTACGCCGGTTACTAGGGTTATTACCCTGAGTTTCCCCTTGAAGTCCGGGTTTATCCTTGCTCCCCATATGACCTGTGCATCCGGGTCTAGCTGCTTGCTTACATATTCCCCTATGAGGTTAACCTCGTCCAGCTTCAGATCGCTTCCGCCTGTTATGTGGATTAGTGCGCCTGTTCCTCCCTCATAGTTCACTTCAAGCAGCGGGTTGGTCATGGCCTTTATAACCGCTTCCTCTGCCCTGCTCTTTGTGTCTGATTCCCCGAAGCCGACTGCAGCGACACCACCTGAGTGCATTATGGTCTTCACGTCAGCGTAGTCTAGGTTCACCAGCGATGGTTGGGATATGGTTTCTGTGATGCCCTTTATTATTGTGGATATCAGGTTGTCAGCCACACCGAATGCCTGCTGCAAGGGAAGATCGCCTGCTACCCTGAGGAGCCTGTCGTTCTCTATCACCATCACAGTATCGCATACCTGCCTCAGCTGGTAAAGACCATCCTCAGCCTTGCCCATCCTTGCTCCTTCTATCTTGAAAGGCATTGTAACGCAGCCTATCGTTATGGCGCCCATCTCCTTTGCAATCCTTGCTAAGACTGGTGTTGCTCCTGTTCCTGTTCCGCCACCGAGTCCTGTAACGAGATAGACCATGTCCACTCCTTCCAGAACCTTCTTGAGCTCCCTCTCGCTCTCCTCTGCGGCCCTCTTTCCTACATCCGGATATCCACCTGCTCCCAGGCCCTTTGTTATCTCCCTTCCTACCAAAATCTTCTGGTCGGCCTGGCTTATTGACAGGTGTTTTGCATCTGTGTTTATTGCAATCGTCTGGGCACCCCTGACTCCCATACCTGTCAATCTACTCACGCAGTTGTTTCCTGCTCCTCCGGTTCCCATTACAAGTATCTTTGCTGACTTCACATCCAGCCCGAACTGCTCCTGTATGTTCTTTATTGTCTCATCCACGTTGTTCTCTTCTACACTTGGGGTTTCCTCTGCTTTTTTATCACCAAAGCTTCTTTCAAAAACCTCCTGAACTAAAGATTCCATTGACATCCCTCCTGATTTTTACGACCCCAACACCAGAATCTATATTCTGAAATATCTATTTCCTGGTATCGAAATCTTTTTTAATTTAAATATCGATATATTTATAACTCAGAATAAGCTGATTGCAATATTTCCCCAAGACTAAATTCAATTCCCCCAAATTGAATGAAGTCCAAAACCCCTATTTTTGTTTGTTTTACGTGCTGAATAGAGATATATATATTTCTTTTCCTGCTATATAAATCTTACTGTTTCCAGTTCCGGCAGCCCTGGAAAACTTTTATAACAACTCTTTCAAAATAGAATCATACCTCAGGTGTTACTATGGATTACATAGAATTGCTCAAGAGGGGACTGAAGAAGGTTCCTGAGAAGATCGATACGAAAGAAAGGTTTGAGATGCCTAGGATGAGGGTTCAGATAGCCGGGAGTAGAACCACCATGACCAACTTCTCAGAGGTTTCTGCTGCCCTGAGAAGGGACCCAAAGCATATGATGAAGTTCATGCTCAAGGAACTCGCAACCAAGGGAAGCCTGAGCGGCACAAGGCTCGAAGTGCAGGGAAACTTCTCCGAGGACATGGTCAACAGGAAGATGGAACTCTACGTGAAGAATTACGTTGCATGTCCCGAGTGTGGGAAGCATGATACAAAGCTCATTAAAGAGAGGGGATTCGCATTTATAAAGTGCGAGGTGTGCGGTGCAAGGCACACTGCTGCAAAGGTTTAATGGTATTATGAAAAAGTACAAATTCATTGATAATCTGACCTCTGATGTGATGTTCGAAGCGTATGGCAAGGACCTTAAAGAGGTCTTTGAAAACGCAGCAGAGGCATTGTTCAGCGTGATCTGCCAAACCAAGAAGGTCGGCCAGAGTATTGTCAAGGATATTGTCATAGAGGCAGAGGATATGAGGGGACTGATGATAAACTGGCTCCAGGAGCTGATAGCAAGGGTTGATATCGAGGAGCTTTTCTTCTCAAAGTTCGAGGTACAGGAGATATCCGAGACCAAACTAAAAGCGAAAGTGTACGGAGAAAAAGCGAAGCCCGAGCTCGGGGAGACCGTTGTCAAGGCCGTCACCTACTACAAGTTCAAGTTCGAGAAAACAGAGAAAGGGTACGTGGCCAGGATAAGCCTGGATATATAACAATGTTATATATTTATTTAAACCCGTACAAGAAAATGATAATATTCTAATAAAGGAGGTCCAGATGAAGGAAAAACTGAAGAAATTGAATGAATTCGAATGGGAGCTGGATAAAAACGTTAGACCAAGGATGAATGTAAAGGCAAGGGTAATTGGTAATAAGAAAATAATCGATGATCTTGATGATGGTACTCTTGAGCAGCTGACAAATGTGGCATGCCTCCCTGGAGTGATTGAACCCGTTATTGGTATGAGTGATATGCATTTTGGGTATGGGTTGCCAATGGGGGCTGTTATAGCATTTGATCCTGAAAAAGGCATTATCAGCAGCGGTTGCACGGGATTTGATATAAACTGTGGTATCAATTCCATAAGAACCAATCTGACCTATGATGAGGTTAAGGCCAAGCTGAAGGAATTAGTCCCTGCCCTATTTAGTGCAGTTCCCTGCGGTGTTGGCAGTAAAGGTAAGCTTAGATTAACCCCCGGACAGTTAGATCAGGTTTTAACAAGGGGTGTCAATTGGGCAGTGGAGAATGGTTATGGAGTAAAGGATGACATTGAGCATACAGAAGAGAACGGATGCATGGAGGGTGGTGATACTTCAAAGGTTTCTGATTTGGCCAAGAAAAGGGGGGGCCCACAATTAGGGACTTTGGGCGCAGGAAATCATTTCCTTGAAATCCAGAAGGTGTCAGAAATATTTGACAAAGAGTATGCAAAAAAACTTGGTATAACAGACACCAATCAGGTTTTAATAATGCTTCACTGTGGAAGCAGGGGATTTGGTCATCAGGTCGCGTCTGATTACTTAAAAATACACGAGCAGGCAATCAAGAAGTACAATATCTGGATACCTGACAGCCAGCTGGTCGGGGCACCAGCCAATTCAAATGAGGGACAGGATTACTTTGCAGCAATGAAGTGTGCTGTTAACTATGCTTTTGTAAACAGACTCGTTATGACACAATGGATCAGGGAGACCTTTGAGAAGGTTTTCAACAAGGACTGGGAATCCATGGACATGAAGACTATTTATGCCATTGCCCATAATATAACGAAAATAGAAGAACACACCATCAATGGAGAGAAAAAGAAGGTGTATGTGACGCGTAAAGGCGCAACAAGGGCCTTTCCTGATATCCCTGCTTTAATCGCAGGGACAATGGGCACTGCTTCTTACATATGCAAGGGAACAGAGATTGCGATGCAAAAGACATTTGGTTCAACTGTCCATGGTGCAGGCAGGGCCATGTCAAGGCATGCTGCGATAAAGAGGTTCTGGGGTGGAAAGATAAAAGAGGAGCTCGCACAAAAGGGAATTGTAGCGCAGTCAACTCACCCGAAAGTATTAGCAGAGGAGGCCCCTTTAGCGTATAAAAACGTGATAGACGTCGTGGACAGTGTTCACGGTGCAGGGGTTTCACCCAAGGTGTGTAGACTAACTCCTCTTGGATGCTGTAAAGGATGATTAATATCATTTCTTTTCTTATATTCAATCTCTGCTTTTTTAATAAAATCTTTAGTACTGCCTTTTATTTTTCCTCTTAATTTTATCATCTTTTCTGTATCTTTATGATATATCACACCTTTTCTTTCCAAATCTAACATTATTTCTTTCCGTGCAATCCTTTCAGGATGACGTAAAGGTAGAATTTTAAGCAATCTAAGCACATCCTCCTTACGGCATAGCTCAAGTATATAATAATCTTTATTATAGGTAATTACTGATTTCATGTGATTCCTAGTCTCGCCTTTCTTTGAACTTATATACAAAATAGGATTAAACCCCATAAGATTAAATGATTTCCTTATCTCTTCCAATAATTTCACATCTTGACCAAATACTCTTACTATATATTGAACATATTTACCTGTTTTCCTTATGTAAACACTACCATCAGAATCTATAATTCCTGCTAAAAAATGAAGGAATGAATTTTTATCAGACCATAAATTATTAATTTTTTTCTTTCCTTCAAGAAGGAAATTAAAAGACGCCATATCAAGTTCTATGCCTATGCGCCACTGATAACCACTTATTTTATCTCTAACTGGATAAATATAACTTGGACCATATTTTTTAAAAAGTGTTTGTAGTAATTGTAAAAATAATGGATGGGTGGAACCTGTAGTCAAGCGCAGAGTGTATTTGGATTTTTTTAAGGGTGTTAGGTCCCCTCTGACCAAACCAATTAAATACGCCTTTTCGTTTACATCTCCATCAAAAGGAAGCTTTGTATGTTTTGTATTAGCTAACCTTATTCCTTCATCTTGATTCCTTACTGCTATATCATTTTCCTCTAAAATTTTGTGAATGGTCCGTTTGCTTGAATGGAACATCTTGGCTAACTTCTTTAAGGATATTAACTTTTCAGTGTAAAGCTCAATTATTTTATTTATCGGTAGGTGTTTTCTCTTAGAGATTTTAATAGCTGTAATATTATCCCGCACTATTCCCAATTTCTTTAATTGCTTTCTTAACCCATCATAGCTGATTTTAATATCATATTCTTGTAAAATAAATTTCGTTGTTTCGTTGACAGAATTATCATTTAAGTAAAAATTGGTTGCACTCTCTAGAATATCACTAGTTAATTTAACCACGAATAAATCTTCCAGAGCTCAGTATATAAAATTAGCGTGTGTGGCGTTCCGGTATTCCGGTAGAAATCAATTTTTAAACCCCCCAGGATAATAAACACTATATGTTCCCTTACGTAACCCTTATGAGACCAGTCAACGCATTCATGTCAGTGATTGCGGTGCTGATAGGGGGCCTGCTCGTTGCCGGCAACAACCCCACCCTGTTCTCGAATCTCTACCCCCTAGGATTCGCCCTGCTCGCTGTTTTCCTTATTACAGGAGCAGGAAACGCGATTAATGACTACATTGATGTTGAATCCGACAAGCTGAACAAGCCCAAGAGACCGATTCCATCAGGCAGGATTTCCAGAAGGAAAGCCCTCGCTTTCTCTGTTGTTCTGTTTGCTATAGGAATCCTTTTCACACTCTTCATAAACTGGGCATGCATACTCATAGCTGTAATCAATTCTATTCTCCTAGTGGTCTACTCCTATTCTCTTCAAGACAAAATCCTGTTAGGGAATATAGTTATAGGATACCTTGTGGGTTCCACGTTCCTCTTTGGCGGGGCAGCTCTCGGGAACCTCCTACTCCCCGGCCTGCTAATGCTCCTTGCTGGTTTGTCAACCATATCCCGGGAAATCGTTAAGGACCTAGAGGATATAGAGGGAGACAGGAAGAACTTCCTGAAAAGACTGACCTCTGGCGTGAAGATGAGACTCTCAAGGTTTGTGGGCAAAAAAGAGGCAGGCCTTGTTCTGGAGAAGGGAAGAGCAAAGGCAGCTGCAGGGATTTTCATGCTACTTGCGATAATAATATCACCCCTCCCATATACCCTGGGAATTCTCGGCTTTACCTACCTTGTGATCCTCGTCCCGACGGATCTGGTATTTCTATCCTCCATTATTATTCTGGCCAAGGGGAAAGGAAAGAAGAAGTTTTCGAGAGTAAGCAGGATCATAAAAATAGGGATGCTCCTCGCTCTTATAGCATTTATTTTCGGCGTTTTGTTTTAGACTTTATTGATTTCTTCGCTCTCTTCGTTTCTGGTTTGGGTTTTTCTTCTGGTTCCTGGAAGGGTTTTTTGAGGGACCTCGCATACCTTTCCTGTAGCTGCTCATAATCCTCCATTGTGTCTATCACTCCCTCAGTCGTGGATTTCTTTTTATGCCTCTCCACGAACTCATGGATTTTTGCGTGCCTGAATTCCCGAATGAAGAATGCGGGAACAACGCAGGATACTATGTA
>DAOVCJ010000028.1 GCA_030670085.1 Candidatus Aenigmatarchaeota archaeon | reverse complement strand
GATACGTTGTATAAGACCACGGATGATGTAGGCAAGTTCTTTGACAATGTGGGTGAGTTTTCCAAGGAAACATACAAAAAAGCGAGCAAGGGCACGAAAAAGGCTGCAAATGGAGTGGGAAAAGTTGCAGCAAAAGCGTATAAGGGTGCTGGATGGGGTGTTGTGAATATCGGTCCTCCTACTATAAGTGCTGCGTGTGCAGCCGGAGCTACACTCTTCGCGTACAACAGCGGATCCTCAGAACCCATCACTGATGTTCCCTTAATAGGAGAAATAATAGGAGACTTTACCCCGAAGGATTTCATGGTATGCTCGATGTCCCTTTACATAGCCAGTTTCTCAAATATGTGGGGATGGCTCACCCATAAGAAAAGGAGGAAGGAGAGGATTCATTATGAGGGCTTTGTGGCTGAGTTAAGGGAAACCCATAACAAGGAGATAAAGAAGCTGGAGAAAAACTATCAGAATTTAATAGATATGCTAAGAGAAGACCTGGAGAGGTCCCAGACGTCAAGGTATCACCTCAAGCATCAGTTGAAGGAATTTAAAAAAGGACATGAGGAGTCAAGAGCTGAAACCAGGGAATTAAGAAAAGATATCAGGAGGCTCAGGAATGTAGAGGAAGAGCAGACAATATCAATAAAGGAGCTTCTGAAAAAAATGAAATACATAGAAAAAATCGAGAGAAGGGAGGAATATAAGCAAAAAGCAGCGAACCCAGGATCTAAAGAGTGATTTTTCTAATAGCGTTACTGATGTCTTCTTCATTTATTGTTGGGGGGTTATCACCCGGGTTATCCATATAACCATTTTCCATCTTGGCTACATTTACGAGTGTTATTGCAATACCCAGTTCTCCTTTATCAAGTCTAGATAAAGTTTCAATGTATTGTTCTATTTGGTTATAAGCAGGCTCTGTCAAGCTAACCTTGGTTCTTGTTTCAACATCACGCTTGTTCATCTTTAAATTAAGGCCTGGAAAGTATTTAAATGCTTTTTTGCTCAAAAATCTATTTCTTCAGCTCTATTATGAGGGCCAGGAATATCAGGGCAAAACCGAACACTATCGAGAATATGAAGTTCATCATTGAGATGTCCGGCCTTATTATGAGTTCTGCTGCGTTGTAGATTACAAGGGATATCGCGAAACCGAATATCACAACAGAGACTATGGTCTTGCCGCTCCTCTCTTTGCTGCTCAGAGCCTTGCCAACCCACGCGACTGCAGCTGCAAGGAAATAGAAGTATACAGAGCCTGAGATAAAAGCGGAAGCGAATTCGAATAATCCTATGTTTATCCATGTGACTGCTGCCTCGTATCCCCAGTAGGTGGCGATTATTGCGAGAGCGATACCCACGATATAGGTGAAAAACGCGAACCTTCTCCTGGTAAGGGATGTGCTGAGCTCATTGAATCCTGCAATTATGTAGTTATCCAGCTTGAATCCCTTAAGGAAGAGATAGATCCCTATCACTCCTATTATAATCCTCCACCCCTCGAACCCGAAGAGGGCGTAGAGTATGAAGAAAATTGCAGGCAGGCCAAAGAGGAGCCTCGCAACCTTTGGCTTCTCCAGGGTGTCCTCCAGGAACTCCTTTATCTTGTAATAACCAGATTCCAGCCTCTCGGATTGCTTGACAACGACACGGTTTATCGAGAGTATGGGGACCCTTGACTGTATGAGGGGGATGACGTTCTCGTCCTGGCTCCCGTCAGTCACCAGAAGAGCATAGTCAGCCTTGAACTTGTTCAGAACATGGTTCAGCTGCCTCGCAATCTCCCTGTCTGACTGGACACCAACGTTCTTGTCCCCTGTCAGGACAGCCACCTCTGTGTTGTATTGCTTCTTCATCTCCTTTGAGAGCCTGATTGCCTGGAAGAGGGCATTGAAGTCAGAATCCTCAGGGTCCGCCATACCAAGCTTTACCGCGCTATTCATTACACTGTCTTTACCTATTATGGGCCCCTTCAGGCCTGCTTTCTCTCCTATGTCATTGTCCCTGTCCACTGACAGAACAATGATCTTCTCCTTCCTAGGCATATTCTCCCTTTTTGTCACTGCTATATAGAGAAGTTACCAAAAAGTAATTTAAAGGTGATGGGTTTTATTCGTCTTCCTTGGGTATTGATTCCAAAAGGGGTATGAAGAAGGTCTCTGTTTCCATTAAGCCTTTAGCTCCATGCTCATCTTCTCTAAAATTGTTTTTTCCGGTCTTAATATATTTAGCGAAAATGCCCCTTAATCCTAATTGGGAAAGCTCTTTGTACATGGTTTCCTTATCTTCATTATCAACAAAAACTATCTCATCTGCATCTTCGCTCTGAATTTGATGCAGGGCGTAAAAATCACTTTGCTTTATTGGAGTGAAGCCTTCCAACTCCTTTTCGGTTTTCATCTGGAAGCCAATATCTAATGCTGTTTTCAGATTACGGGGCATGACACATATTGTTTCACCATCCCACTCAACATATACTTCATCAGGTTCTCCAAGCTTCCTGAACCTTTCAATAGGAATTGTCAATACCCCAGAACCCCCATATACTGCTGAGTGGGGGCTCTTTCTCATTAATTCTAAAAAATATTTGCCTTGCTTCAGTGATTGGGCCCTAAAACCACTTTTTGAACAGTGGTAATGGTTCCTTTTCACATTCACCAACTGGTATTTCTTAATCATATTCACCCACCTAACCGAGTTAAATGTTAAAATATTAAGAAATAGTTTGTTGCAAAGCTTTTTATAGTTTTGGGGGAATTTCCCACCTCGGACACGGATTTTGGGATATAACAGTGTTATATTTCTTTGTCTCCCATTACTCAGCAAAGCTTATAAAATTTATGTGGTTACTAATGTTATGAAGAAAGGTGTTTATGCCGGAAGCTTTGATCCACCAACAAACGGTCATCTATGGATGATTGAGCAGGGATCAAGACTGTTTGACGAGCTTGTTGTGGCGGTAGGAATACATCCTGACAAAAGGGAGGAATACATGTTTTCTGTTAAAGAAAGAATGGAGATGCTAAGAGAGATTGTCAAAGAGTGTGATAATGTAGAGGTAGGTAATTGCGGTAAGCAATATCTTGTCAATTATGCAAAATCAGTAGGTGCAGAGTATGTTTTAAGAGGTATAAGAACCGAAGGAGATTATGAATACGAGCGTGTAATGAGGTATATTAACAGTGATATAAATCCTGATATTGTGACTGTATTTTTGATGCCCCCTAGAGAAATTGCAGAAGCAAGTTCAAGTTTTGTTAAAGATATGGTTGGGTATGAAGGATGGGAAGAAATAATCAAAAAACATGTTCCCGAACCGGTTTATGAGAAATTCCTGGAGAAGTCTGGAATTTTTAAATAACTTAGAGTCCTAGATAAATCAGTGATTCTTATGCTTCCCATTGAGAAGGTTGTGGAAAAGATATGCGAGCACTCCAAGCTGGATGAGGATAAAGTAAGGAAGATGATAGCGGAGAAGGTTGTCGAGCTCTCGGAGCTGGTCTCCCATGAGGGAGCAGCCTACATCGTGGCTAGGGAGCTCGGACTGAGCCTTCTGAAGGAGAGCAGGAG
>DAOVCJ010000024.1 GCA_030670085.1 Candidatus Aenigmatarchaeota archaeon | reverse complement strand
ATGCATGAGTTCGGTTCGGTTCAGAATGTGATACAGGAACTGAGGAAAATGAAACCTGTTCCCAAGAAGGTAAAGATAGTTCTTGGTAAGATGCGGGGAAGCGCAAAGAACTTTGAGGAGATGTTCAGGGAGTATACGAGGGAGACAGAACTGGAGGGTATAGAGCTCGAAATAGAGCAGGTCCCGGTGAAGATAAAGTGTGAGTGCGGCCTAGAGGGTTTGGTCAGGATAACGGAACATGTTCACTTTGCAAGGTGCCCGAAGTGTGGAAACATTGTTGATGTGCTGCAGGGGAACGAGCTGAAAATCATACCGGAATAGTTTTTTATTGAAAGAAACCAAAGATTATAATATTATGAACAAGGAATCCTTAGGAACGACGCTTGCACTTCTGACTGCAATAATAAGCGGTTTTGCCATTCCCATCAACAAGATTTTCGTTTCTGAACTTGATCCTGTCATATTCACTGCAATTAGGGCTCTTGTTGTTGGTATAATATTTTTCTTCCTTGCCTCTGCACAGACCAAGTTCCATTTCAAAAAAATCAAGAAGGTTTCCTGGAAGTGGCTGATAGCTATAGGTATTATAGGAGGGGGTCTGGCTTTCCTGTTCTACTTCACAGGCCTTAGTTTCACAACAGCTGGAAGAGCGGCCTTTCTTCACAAGACCCTTCCGATATACGTGACCATATTCGCATTCATATTCCTGAAAGAGAAGGTGGGCAGGAAGCAGGGTCTCGCTCTTCTGGTAATGCTTATCGGAACCTTCATTCTCATGTCTGCCCATATAAATCCCGCAACCTTCTGGACAGACCCCTCGTTTGGAGACCTTCTGGTTTTGCTGGGAACGATACTATGGGGTGTTGAGAACACAATAGCAAGGTACGCAATGCTCAAGGAGGAATCGAACTGGATTGTTTCATTCGCAAGGATGTTCATAGGCGGCATATTCCTTTTCGCGATCGCTTTCTCACTTGGAAAGGCTGGGATGCTGCTCACACTGTCCCCACAGCAGATAGTCAATGTGATAATCTCGACAGGCATACTCTTCGGTTACGTCTTCTCCTGGTACTGGAGCATAAGGTTGATTAACGTTTCGAAAGCGGCTGCCCTGCTCCTGCTTTCGCCAGTCATATCCCTTATACTGGGTGTGATAATATTCGGGGAACCTGTCCCCATGCTGCAGCTAATCGGCTCAGCCCTGATTCTGATAGGGGCAGCATTCGTGGTCAGAATAAAATCAGAACTTGTTACCGGGGTTTAATTCTTTTAGAAATCAGGATGTCACTGACCCCATAGATTCGCAGACACACTGACAGTTCCCATTGCATGCCTTGTATTCAGGGGCATCGCAGCCTATTTCATGGGGACCGCAGTTGCACGGCATGCATGCTGGAGCGCACACACCCTCCTGAACAGTGAATATGCAGGAATCCGGCTGCGCAGGATCACAGGTACCATAGGTGAAGAGGTTGTACAAACCCCCAGCGGTCAAAATAAGGGAAACGAAAAGTATTATGGTAAAGACCCAGGATATTGCCTCAAAGTGCTTGTGTGTAAACCTTGCTGCCTTCTGTGATTTTTTGAGGAGCTTTGATGTTATCTTTGCACGAACCTTCTGGTTGAACTCTGTCTTACACGGCCTTAGAGTGACTCTCCTACCCACGCAATCAAAAGCTTCCTTAGCCCAGTACCTGTACCTGGCTGAGAATACGCCCATGAAGGCAAACACAACCAATGCTGCAACGCAAATAGACATGGTTATCACTTTATCTTAGTTTGGTAATTGTTTTTAAAGCTTCTATAAATGTTTCGGCATCTTCCTTTGTGTTGTATAAATAAAGGGAAGCCCTTACAGAACCAGGGATGTTTCTGGCATTGAACCAGGAGTGTACGCAGTGCTGACCAGAGCGGACCATAACATTTGCCTGGTCATCAAGCATTATAGCAACATCATGATACTCTATCCCATCGATTTCGAAGGAGATTATCCCTCCCCTTAATTCCGGATCCTGGACTCCAATTATTTTCAAGCCATCCATTCCCTGCATCTCTCCTGTGATGAATCTGCTCAGTTCTTTTTCGTGCTTCTCAATGTTTTCCCTTCCAACCCTGTCAAGGTATCTTACTGCCTCTGCAAGACCAATCATGCTGGCATAGTTCTGCAGGCCAGCCTCGAATTTCTCAGGAGGAGGGAGGAGCCTGAAGGAATCATACGTCGTTCTTTCAACAGTATCACCTCCCACCATGAACGGGTTCAAGTTCTCCAGGAGATCGTATCTTCCGTATAAAACCCCTGTCCCTGTCGGACCCAACATCTTGTGCCCGGAAAATGCGAGGAAATCAACACCGAGTTTCCTTACGTTAACCTCTTTATGCGGAACAGACTGTGCAGCGTCAAGGATAACCAAGGCCTTGTTATCCTTCGCTATATCTACTATCTCCTTTATCGGCAGGGTGTAACCATCAAGGTTCGAGCTATGAATGATTGAAACAACCTTTACATCCTTGCTCATCATGTTTTTGAACCCTTCGATATCAAAGGTTTCATCCGGCTTTGATTTCACTATCCTTCGTTCTATACCCTTCTTTTTTCCCAGAATCTGCCAGGGAATCAGATTCGAGTTATGCTCCCTGTCACTTGCTAGAACAATATCCCCTTTTTGTAGGTTAAGGGAGTTTGCCAAGAGATTTATCCCCTCTGTTGTATTCCTGGTAAATATTACTTCTTTTTCCTTCTTTGCCCCGATGAATTTAGCAATGGTCTTCCTCGCATTCTCGTATTTCTCAGTCGCCTCGTTCCCGAGCTTGTGTATGCTCCTCCCGACGCAAGCAGAGTAGTTTTCATAGTACTCGTTCATTGCCTGAATAACCTGCCTCGGTTTCAAAGTCATGCAGGCGTTGTCAAAATAAACTATGGGTTTGCCTGAGATCTCCCTCTGGAGCACGGGGAAGTCCTCCCTTATTTTCTTAGCGTCCATTTTCACACCGTTTTCCTTTTTTGTTGGATTGTCACTTTATAACTTTTATTATGTCTGCCTTCGTTATTATACCCGCAATATCACCCTCCCTTGAAAGAAGAACGGCAGGATTGTGCTGAAGGAGGGAGGAGATAACGCTCAGGGGCGTCTCCTGGCTTATTATAGGAAACGACTCATCCATGATTTCCGCTACTCTCATTCTCGAGAGCTTCTTAGAATCATGGCCCCTTGACATCAGGTCAACTATACCCTTTTCAGTAACCGATCCTACCGGCATCTTTCCCCGGAAAACAGGCAGCTGAGAAATCTCATGCTTTCTCATGAGTTCAACAGCATACGGTATTCTATCATAAGTACTCAGGGAAAAGACCCTTTTGTGATAGAGTTCCCTTGCCCTCAGCTCCTCTCTCTCTATACTCTCCAGAGACTCCAGAAAATCCAGAATCTGCTTTACATGGTTGTACGAGGGATTTATCCTTCCGGACTCCATCTTTGCAATAAAGGATTGTGAAACACCTGCCTGTTTTGCAAGGTCCTTTTGTGTCAGACCAAGGAGTTTTCTTCTGTTTTTTATGCTTTTAATCTCGGGTAGCATGGGAATATTTTGGATTACATGTTTATATTCTTATCGGAATATTTGTTTCAAGAATTTATTTCAAGGGTCCGGAATAAAGATTTAGTTAATGAAAAAGGATTTCTTTACATCAGCGGAGATTATACCCCCACCATCAAAAGATGGTGTACCGGATTGGGCTGAAAGAAGAATCGAAAAATTATCAGGTTACTTTGATTCGTTCAACATAGTAACCAAGCCAAAAAGAATAGATTCGATAGATTTTTTCCCATATGTAAACCAATTCAGACCAGCAACCGTGCATTACGCTGTAGGAGAGAAAGAGCCAGAAGAGGTCATGGATGATTTCCATAAAGCCCAAGAACTTGGTGTGGAACACATGCTCATCATAGGCGGGGACCTTCCCGAGGACCAGAGGAAACGTAAAATATTTGCGAGCGATGCAATTAAGATTGCAAAAGACAATGCTCACAAATTCAGCATCGGTGCTGCCCTTAACCAATATCCGGATGACCCGAAATTCGAGTTGAAAAGACTCGCAGACAAAATAGAAGCGGGGACTGATTACATATTCTTGCAGCCAACTTTTGATATTGAAAGTACACAGGACTTTCTGAACTGGGCCAAGATACTCCTCTATGAACAGAATCTGAACATGCCGCCTGTAGTGGATGGTCTCATAGTTTTTGATTATGAATTTGGGGATGGTGGGTTAGAGAGAGTCAAGAGTTTCGGGATAAAGGTCATACCAGAAACAGAAAAAGAGGTACTAGAGAAGGGAAACAATTTAACTAGTTGCACGAGTCTGTACGAAAGTATTGGTAGTAATGGAAAATATGATGTTGAGAAACTTGGTGTTTATTTTATCCCGTTCTCCTGGAAACAATACAGGACCTTGGATAAGATTTCAGGTGAGCTTTCTAAAATCAAGGCAACCTTATTCCAGAGAGGAGATTTATATACTTCTCCAGCCTGTTTATCTCCTTCTCGAGGACGTTCAGAGTCTTGAACATCTTCCTTTTCTCGTCACCCTTCAGCTTACCCAGGTCTTTTCTGCTTTTCTTGAAATCCAGAAGGGTTGAATCTATGCTCTTCTTTACCCGGAGTATAATCGCGTTCTTCAGGCATTCAAGCAGGTCCCCCCGAAGAACGATATAGAGGTTCCTGTCTCCGGTCTTCTTTACCTTTTTTATCACCCCTAGAATCTCAAGAAGATCCAGGCTCAGGGATATCATTGAAGCTGAATAACCCGTCTCCTTGGCAAGCTCCTGCAGGGACATATCCCTTCCCTGAACGAGCAGGACCCCTATTATCTTTCCGTGAAGCGGGGAGTAACCAATAGAGCTCGCTACGTCTGAAAAGGTCGAGTATATCTTCTCCTCTAGCATCTTTCCGTCGGACATAATATTCCTCACGTAACATTTAAATATTTGAACTCCTATAAATAAATATTTAATACTTTTAAAAACTATTAAATCTTGGAGTGAAAAAATGAGCATAGAAAATCCCCTCGCAGAAACCAAATCCCTTTGCCCGGAATGCCTGAAGATAATTCCAGCTGTCGTTTTCTACAGGGACGGCAAGGTCTGGATAGCTAAAGAATGTGAGAAGCACGGGAAATTCGAAGACCTGTACTGGGGGGATTACGAAATGTACATGAGGGCAAAGAGGTTCGCAAAAGATGGAAGGGGAGTCTCGAACCCGAACGTGAAGAAAGAGAATCCCATCTGTCCAAAGGACTGCGGCCTATGCAATATGCACAAGAGCCACACTGCCCTGGCTAACATCGCCCTAACAACCAGGTGCGACAGAAACTGCTGGTATTGCTTTTTTTTCGCTGAAAGGCTTGGATACATCTATGAACCCACCATGGGCCAGATAAGGGAGATGCTTTCAAAGCTCAGGAACGAAAAACCAGTAGCATGCACAGCCGTACAACTGACGGGCGGGGAACCAACGATGAGAGCGGACCTGATTGACATAATAAGGCTATGTAAGGAGGAGGGTTTTGACCACGTCCAGTTGAATACGAATGGCATAAGGATTTCCCAGAACCCGGATTTCACCAAGAGGATAAGGGAGTCCGGGGTTAATACACTATATCTGAGCTTTGATGGTCTGACGCCAGAGACCAATATAAAGAACCACTGGGAAATACCAGGAGTCATGGAGAACTGTAGGAAAGCAGGGATAGGGATTGTTCTCGTACCTACTGTTATAAGGAATGTTAATGACCATGAGATTGGTGATATAATAAAATTCGGGTTCAAGAACATAGATGTCATAAGGTCTGTAAACTACCAGCCAGTTTCCCTTGTGGGTATGATGCCGAGAAAGGAGAGGGAGAAGCATAGGATAACCATACCAGACACCATAAAGGCAATAGAGGAACAGACTGATGGGCAAATAAATTCGAATGACTTCTACCCCGTCCCCAGTATGATGGCTATAACCAATTTTGTCGAGGCCCTGACCAAGAAGTCAGAGTATTCCCTCTCAACACACTTCGCGTGCGGCATGGGGACGTATGTCTTTGAGATTGACAGGAAGATGGTCCCGATAACAAGGTTTATCGATGTTGAGGGTCTGCTTGAATACCTGGACACGCTCGGGAACGAGATAAAGGCAGGTAAGAGAAACAAATACGTCACTGCCACGAGGCTGCTGTTCAAGCTGAACTCCTTCATAGACAAGGAGAAAGCCCCGAAGGGTTTCAGTCTTGGTAAAATCCTATGGAACGCCCTGATAAAGCATGACTACAAGGCCCTTGGAGCGTTTCATCACAAATCACTTTTCATAGGGATGATGCACTTCCAGGACCTTTACAACTATGACATAGAGAGGGTCAAGAGGTGCTGCATACACTACACCATGACTGATGGTAGGATAATCCCATTCTGTGCATTCAATGTGATACCGGAGTGGTACAGGGACAAAACCCAAAAATCCCAGGGAATCCCAATAAAAGAATGGGAGAAAGAGACAGGGAAGAAGATAAAGGATGATCTCTACAAGAGGGATACCAAAAAGTTGGAGGCGTCTGAACTTTACAGGGAAACCTATGACGGATTCCTAAAACGTAGAAAGCCTTCCAAGAAGATAAGAGTCAAGAAGGCTGTAACCAGGAAGAAGAAATAAAATAGATTTTGGGAATGGAATGATTAGGATTTGAATTTTACAATGGAACCGAAACTGCATTCGCATGGGGATTTCTTGCATGTATGGCAGTTATTAGAAAACATATCCGACAGCTCCTTTGCAACGTTAATCCCCATTGAATTGAAAACACTAATAATACAGGAAAAGACATCAGCAGACTCCAGAATAACCTTTTCAAATAATCCATCCTTATGCTCTCCCATGTAGGCGAGTATTGCTTCTGAGAACTCACCCAGCTCTTCAGCCAGATGGACCCCTGCATGTTCTATGGTCCTGTTTTCAGTGGGGTATATCTTCCCAAACATGGTCTGGAAGTCCTCAAGGGTAACTGGTCTTTTTGAATTGTCTACCGGAACTTCCTTCCTTTTATCTATTCCGTTTTCCATACATGAGCATGGGCATGAGGCACAGTAGGAGCACAGGTAGGGAAATCGCTTCCATACGCTTTCATCAAGTTCTATGTGAAGACGGTTCAGTGTAGACATAAACCAGCTGAGGGCAATCAAAAGGTTAAATCTGGTTTTGTTTTGGTTGTTTTTTCTGATGCCCTTTAGGGATCTCATTGTAAATCTTTCTACATTGCTTAACATGTCCCAGAGGCTGAAATGCCGATCGTTGGGTTTCCCGTAGACTTCCCTGATGAAGTCCTGGTATTGCTTAATCGTGGTTTCTGGAGTGATCCTTGGCATAACAATTCCTTATAAAGAGGATTTAAAAAAACAATAAAAACCTCCCTTTCAATATTTAATCATGGTTGATTTGACCCTGACGGTTGCATACTTCGCGTTTCTGCTTGGGCTCGGGATACTGCTGGCAAACCTGCTGAAGAAGAGAAAAATTCCTGACACCTTCTTTTTGCTTCTGCTTGGGCTTGTTCTGGGTCCCACACTCTACCTGAATCCCTATGTGATGTATTACGTTAACGTGACTTTGGTTGATATATCGCAGATGGGAGCTGTCCCGGATTTCCTGAGACTCCTTGCCCTGATATTCGTGGTCTTCACCGGAACGTTCAATCTAGGTTTCAGAGTATTCAAACGCTTTTCCAATGTCTCTGTCAACCTCGCAATGGTTGGGGTTGTCTTCAACACAATCGTCCTGGGAACGATCGCTCACTTCCTCTTCGGTCTTGAGATAGTTTATTCGTTTCTGATGGCTGCTGTTATAAGCGGTACTGGGACGGGT
>DAOVCJ010000022.1 GCA_030670085.1 Candidatus Aenigmatarchaeota archaeon | reverse complement strand
CAGGACCCCCTCTGGTTCTGGGGTCTTGCTCTTTTCTATCCTTGTTCCCTTCTCAAACTTCAGGCCGATGTTGTAGCCCGAGTCCAGCTTAATTACGACAGATTCCGGGTCACCCATATCAGTTTTCGGCATCAGGAGGCCCTCATAGCTCTTCTTTCCCTTCTTGATCCTTATCCTGTTCCCTGTCTCTATTCTCTTTCGCTTTAGAACAGACTGGATTCTTTTGGAATACATAAATATTATTTTGGAGTTTGGTTAATTAAAAGTTATTTTTTTCAGTCTCGCCAGGACCTGTGGATATTCGATTAAAGGCTCGAGTTCTAGGGATTCTGATAGACTTGGCTTTATCTCACTCAGTCTTTCTTTCAACCCATCCAAGTCTCTCACGATATCTATAACAGCTGGATGGTAGCTTACCTTATATTTTTCCAGATTCTCCAAGGCCTTGAGCTGCAGGGAAAAGAATTCTGGCTTTGCTCCTGTTAATTTTGAGAATTCTTTCGAATCTCCTCCCTTTAAACTAACCCTCACATGGAGGTTTTTGAATTTACTGAGATCCCTTGCATAATCCCTGTCATGCCCTATAAGGATCCCGTTCGTTTCCAAAATAAACAGCAGATTATCCGGAACTTTTTGGAGTAATGACAAAAGATGTTCTTTGTTCAGGGTTGGCTCGTTCCCACTCACCCTAATCTTTGAAAAGCCGTGCCTGCCTGCGATCTTGGTGAGTTTTTCAGCAACCTCGGCAGGGGAATAGAATTCTCCTACCTGGGAAGGCTTGTTCACAATGTTCCATGCCCAGCAGTAGACACAACGCAAATTGCATCCCACACAATCCGCTGTTGCTATACCCCCGTAGAATTTTGCAGGCCTGAAGCGGTAATACTTCCTCTCACTCCCTTTCGAGACTTGGGTTGCAATCTCGGATAATCGAATCGGGTCGTACATATATTACTCATGAAGTTTCTTTTTTATCTTGAACTTGTAGAGGTCCTTGAGATGGACTATGTAATCCCACATCACATTGCCGCCAAGCTTGCTCTCCCCGTGTGCCCGGTCCCTGAATATTATGGGAACCTCCTTTAGTTTTGCTCCGCTCTTGACTGCTATTTCCAAGCATATCTTGAATCCCTTGGGGTTCAGCTCCGGGCCTTCCAGAACCTCCCTCCTGATCATGAAGTAGCCTGAGGTTGTGTCCTTCAGGGATGTAAGTGGTTTCGCCATCAGTATGGCGGACTTGGACAAAGCCCTCCTGTGCAGTGGCCATCTTTCTATCCCACCGCCTGGGACGTGCCTGCTGCCCACGGTCATCTCGTATTTCTCCAGGCTTTTCACCATCTCTGGCAACGCTTCAACTGGATGTGAAAGGTCAGCGTCCATCACACCGAGAACGTCTCCCTTCGCTATTTTGAAGCCCTCAATCACAGCAGAACTTAGTCCCAGTTTTCCTTTTCTGTGAACAACTTTCACAGGAAACCTCTTCTTCAGTTGCTCTGCTGCTTTTCCTGTCTTGTCAGGGGAGTTGTCATCCACAACTATAACCTCGCCCTTTATTCTGTTTTTCCTGAGAACCTGGAAAATCATTGGGATTAACTTCTGAATGTTCTCCTTCTCATTGTAGGTTGGGATGACAATAGAGACCATCTTTATTTTCCTGGTTTTCCCCTCCTTCTCTTCAGCCTTCCAGGTCCAGCCTAGATTCACGAAGTAGTTCCATAAAAACGTGCAACATATCCCAATCAGGTTGGATATCAGGTAGTAGATACCGAGGAATGTCGTGCAAAAATACAAAACAGATATGTTTATAACCAGACCCGCAACCGAAACCACATTGAATTTAACCCCCCTTCCGAATATCCCTCCCTTTCCCTTGGACCTGTCCCTGAAGGTCCATAACTCGTTCAGAATGAAGTTCGTTATGATCGAGACCTCGATTCCTATCACAGAGGAAACAAGGTAGAAGAAACCCACGATTTCGGTGAAAAACCAGAGCAGTCCCTCATTAACAAAAATACCGCTCGCCCCGACCGTTGCAAACTTCAGAAACCTCTTCATGAAACCCCCATGATTTTGTTAATATTAAATATTTGAAGCGCTTGATATAAATTATGAATTTCCGGCGCATATACAACAGGCTTTCCAGGACATACGATATGAGGCATACCAGCCCCACAACCCTTGAAATCAGGAAAAAGGAAATCCCCATTGTCAAGAGATTCGCCTCTGGCAGGATTCTGGATGTGGGGTGTGGAACGGGTTTCCACCTGCCCCTGCTAAAAAATATCACAGGCATGGATATAAGCGAGGGTATGCTAAGGCTGGTTAAATCTGAAAATCCGGTCCTGCAGGCCAGTGCAGAGAGGATTCCCTTCAAAGACAGGGAATTTGATTCAATCCTGTGTATGTTCTCTGTTCTGAATGTGTGCAACCACAAAGAAGCAATAAAGGAGATGCAGAGGATTCTGAAACCCAGGGGAATAGCAATAGTTTCTGTTGCGAGTATATGGGACAGGGATTACGATTCCCTTGATGACAAGAAAAAAGTCAGGCAGACCAAGGAGATGAAAAACAAGGGGTTCCAGATATCAGGTGAGGATATGGAAATGTATCTGTTCTCCAAGGATGAACTGGTTGGTCTTTTCGAAGATAGCGGTTTCTCCCTTGAATTATTCGATTCCCTCTTTATCCTCCAGAAACCAAGATGGGGCGACCTCACACGTTTCTCTTTCCGGGAGAAAATGAGGTTAAGGCTGGAGAGGTTTTACCCCAAGGGGTATGGATGCATCTACTTAATGGTTTTCAGAAAATCCTGACTGTCTTTTTCTGCTACCTTCTCTTGCTGAACTCTGCATCCAGAACAACGTGGAAAACATTAGGAGCGTACTCCTTTACTATGTTCTTGTACGTTATTCTCTCCAGAACATAACCATGCTTGAATCCCGAGGTCTCAAGGATATGCACAGGCTTCTCCCAAAGCTCCTCCTTTGCAAAGATGTCATGGTAATGGATTACGCCTCCCTCGGGTTTAAGCGCCTCGAAGGCGGCTGGGAGGAATTCATACGTCTTGGGGAGGAATCCCATTACTATCCTGTCCCCTATGTCCCCGAACCTGACCTCCCTGCAGTCACCCAGCATGGGAACCATCCTGTCACCAATCTTGTTGAGCCTTATGTTCTCCTTCAGGTATTCAATCGCCACAGGGTTCTTATCTATTGCAAAGACCTTGGCAGGTTTAGCGAGTTTCGCAATCGGAATCGAGAAGTAGCCTATGCCAGCGAACATATCCACGATTGTCTCGCCTTTTCTCACAATGCTTGGGAGCCTTCCCCTCTCCAGCAGGTTCCCTTTTGAGAACATGAGCCTTGCAACATCTATCTTGTACACGCACCTGTTCTCCCTGTGTATCGTTACTGTGTTTTTCTCCCCAGCTATGATCTTGACCCTGGGTTCCCTGAATTCCCCGCTAATCGAACCCGTCCTCATGCAAACCGTTTTGACATATGGGAAATTCTTCAGAACCGCGTTTCCAATCATTCTTTTGTTTCTATGTAGCTCCTCAGGAAGGTTCAGTATGGCTATGCTCCCGATTCTCTGGAAACCAGCGGGAACGAGATCAAGGATCTCCTCAGTAACCCTCTTCCTGAGCTTGTCCTGAACAAGCTCCCTGAACTCCTTGGGCTTCATACATTATTCTTAGAAACAAGATTATTATTCCTTTGCACATCATTAAACAATAATATAAGTTTTTTGGTCAATTCTATTACATGTCATACATAAAGATTACGTTTCCTGATGGAAGAGATGTCGGATTAGTTGAACAGTCACGTATATACGGGGGTTTGGTGGAAGAGGGTCTTGAAGGACTAGGTAGAATGGATCATGGCAGTTTTATGAATATTTCATATAAAGGTAAACTCACACCAGGGGTTGAAACTCGTCTGGATTCTCTGGAAGAGAAAGGTTTTAAAGTTGAGTACAAAGAGTAGTTCGGTTATTTCTTGGGTTTCTTAGAATCAGTTTTCTTTTCTTCCTTTGGTTTCTCCTCTTTCTTTTCCTCGGTCATCTCTTCTTTTTTCTTCCCCTTCTTCAGGATCTCTTCTTTGCCACCGCCCAGAGGCAGTCCCTTTTCCTTTTCAAGGGTCTCCTTCACCTTTTCGAGCCTTCCCCTCTTCTCCTCTTTTTTGGGTTTCTTTGCTATCTCCTCTGGGAGCATCACATGAACAACCCCTTCAGAGTCCCTGCTTATCTTTACCCTTATGTCTGGAGGTGGTTTCTGGATTCCCCTTATCCATATTTTTTCATTGACCTTCTGGGAAATCTTCACATTGTATGACTTCGTATGCTTTGATACGAATCCCCTGAGGGCGTGAAGCGCCCTCTTGCCCCTCTTGTTCTTGGGAACCCTAATCCATTCCCTTCGAAGAGGAACATTTAGAATTCTCTCTCCGGTTTCTTTGCTAGAACCAGTCTTTTCTGCCATGCCATCTCCTTAAATCTTTAGCTTATCCCTTCTCCACTGCTTTGTCCTTATCCTGATCCTTCTTGTCCTTGCCCTTTTCAGCCCGAACTTCTTTATGTCTGCCCACCTGGGAACAGATCTTCTTTTGCCCTTTGCTATAAGCCTCGTCTTCTTTCCGGAAGGTTTGTTCCTGCTCATAAAATCCCCTACTTACGCTTTATGTTAAAATCCTTCTTCTCTGACAGAAGCTTCAGTATCTCCTTCAGCTTTTCATCTGTTATCGATTCTGTGAGTTTTCCTGTCTGGTAAGTCTGCAAAAGATAAAGATCGACCTGGTTCGCAAGGACAGGGTTCACAGACCTTACCCTTGATAACCTCTCGAAGGCCTCTTTGGTCAATATCCTGTTCAGTATATTCCTCTTCATCTCCTCTATCTGCTTCATCTGTGCAAGCTGGTTCAGATCTACACCATCCACTCCATTGGTCATGTTTTCACCCCAGGCTTCTTCATCTCCCTTGCGATTCTGTTCAAAAATGATTGCCCCTTTGGAGTTATAATCCTTCCCTTTTTCTTCTCAGTTTTCACAAAACCGGCAGCCTCCAGTTGCTTCAGAACCTTCCTTATAACCGCTCCTGACGCTTTATATTTGTGCTCGGGTTTATGGCCCCTTCTCTTCCTGCCGCCATAAATGCCCCTCAGCCTTGAAACACCCGACCTCTCCAGGTAAACCCTTCTCAGGAGTGAAGCTGCCCTCAGCCACCACCAGTTTTCCTGCACAGGTGGTCTTTCTTTGTGTACCCCTGTCTTGGCAAACCTTGACCACTCTGGTGGCTTCAGTTCCTCTAGCTTCTCTAGCTCCTTGGCTGCTCTTTCTATGAGTTCCTGCGCATCCACATCATTTACCGACGTCATACTTTCCCTCGTTTGTATACTATCTTTATAAATTCATATATAAATTAACGCAGAAATAAAAGCCTTTGCCTAGAACCGGCCTTGTGTAAAAAGTCTAATCTGACCTTTTATTTAGGTCTTTCTTAAAGGAATTATTTATCCCTATATGCATGCAGTTTTCTAAAAAAACGCACCCCTTACAAATACTCCTTATATTTTCTGAATTCACTTTATCTATGGATAAGTTGAAAACATCTTTTGCATTATGAACTGAATTCTCTTTCAATTTGAGTTTTTTAAGAACCTTATTGTCTTGGGCAAGAATCCAATAATTTAATTTGGGAGTTTTTTTACATATATTGTCTTTTTTGTGGGGACATTTATTGCAAATATCATCACATTTCTTTATTATCTTTATTTTTATGTTCGGATTCTTTCTAATTTTGAAACAGATTCTTTTTAGATTCTTTCCAAAAACTTTGTTGTATCCACCACTATAAAATCTTGGGATACATAATAAATGATGAGCTCTTATTTTTAGCATGTTGTTTATCATAAAAAGATTACTTAAGAATTTGAATGGTTGATTTTCTGTGAAAATGGACCTCATTTGCAGAAAGTGATTCGAAACCGTTATTTATTACACAAAGCTCCTAGAACTCCTTTTCCCCTCTCCTGAGATAGTAAACGCCAGGCATTGCATTGGTAACTATAAGGTAAACCGCAACTATATCCAGCAGGATGAAGAACCCTATCACAACCGTTTTGACTATGAAGGCGAATCCCACATTTTCCAGGTTACAGACAGTCTTTCCGTCCTCTCCTGTCAGGCAGTTAAGATCGTTCTTAATAATGGAGTCTACAGTGAATATTATAAAGAATGCAGATATGAATATTATGACCATCCCGATTGAGATTAACAGCCTCATTGATTAATAATTCTCCTGGCTGATTAAAAAGCTTAAATCTTTTTCTTCTTTTCCCTTCTGTAGGGGAACCTCATGATGTTCCCGCACCCTAAGCATCTCACGATAACTGCCTGCTGCTTTGGATTCGTTCTGACTCTTGAGTTCTCCCCCGGGACCAGGAATCTGAAGCATTTCTTACAGAATCTCCTTCTCAATTCTCTGGGAATTCTTATGTTGTAACGGGTCGCTATCTTCCTGGCCATCTGAACCCATCTGTGGGATAGCTCTGGGTTTTTTCGGAATTCCTCCTCCGCATTCTTAAAAAGAATTCTTATTCTCTCTTTAGCGATCTTTATCTGCTTCTCTGGTTTTTTCCTAGATCTCCTAGCAGGCATGATGATAATTGGGTTTCAGGATTTAAGTTTTGATATTGCTTACTCTCCCAACTTCAGCATAATCCTGTTTTCCCTTCCAGAAACAGGTTCTATGTCTATTATTCCCCTTTCCTTCATGTTTTTAATCAGCCTTGAAACCTTTGCCTTTGAGAAATCGGATTCTCTCACAATTACCTTTTGTCCCATCTTTCCCTTGTAGTTGTTAAGAATGTCCACTATTATTTTCTCGTCCCTGTTCAGCACCGCCTTAACCGCATCTATTGTTTTGGGGGCCCTCCTTATGTAGAAGGCTAATCCCACCATTACAACTATCACTACCAAGGTCATGACAGTGATTATTATGTTGTAGAACATTCCGCCGACCAGGGGTATGGTGTATAGAATCGAGAACTGGGCAGAATCCCCCTCATCAAGATTTTGTCTCTCCCAGTAAACTATTATGTGCCTCCCATCTGTGAATATCTCCCCATCCGGTGGAAAGTATGACTCATTCGCGACCTCCTCAGCGAGGATCCCGTTTCTTGGAAGCTTTATGCTCACGAATAGTCTCTCCACAGGCAGGGATATGTCATATTCAAACGAGTACTGATACCTGTCATTAACCATTTTGATCCCTGTTTTTGACTTGAATTCGAGTATCAAGGTTTTCTTTGCAGAGCTCATGCCCATGAAATCACACGAAACATCGCTCATACCTTCTCTTACATCAAGCTCACAGTTTACCCAGTTGAAATCTGCTTCCGCTTCCAGATCGTATATCTCAAAATCAAATCTATAATCAAGATGTGATATAGCGCTATCGAACTTGAGTGTTACTTTGCTGCTCACTGCCATGTCATCGTTTATCTCAGAATCAATACCGTAGTATTCCAGACCAACCGCCAAACCATTTCCAGAGATAAATGTAAGGAAAACCAAGAGTACTGAAACAGTTAGTATTAATTGTTTCATGGACACCCCCATTAATAGATTTAGTCCGAAACACATTTAAATACTTCTGGAAACCTCCGGGTAAAGTCGTGAAACAATAGTATAATATTATAAAAACGGAGGTGTCGGAACCGGAATCAATAGCTTAGCAGGTTCTGACTGTGAAACAATCCCTGAAACATTCCGAAAAGATTTTAATAGGATGAAACAATTATTTTATTATGAAACATTCCATTGACAGGATTTCTGAAACAGTCTGGAAGCAGTGCCTCAGGATTAAAAAGGATGACCAAGCACTGGTTGTTACAGACAAAGGGAAGCTTGACGTTGCGAATTCTTTGCTAAGGGTTGGGAAAAAACTCTGTATCTGCGAAATGATAGAAATTCCAAAAGCGAAAATACATGGTGAAGAGCCTCCGGGATGGGCTGCTGAAAAGATGCTCGGAATGAACGCGATAATTGCTCCCACGAGTTTTTCAATCACCCACACTAGGGCAACAAAGCAGGCATCAGGCCAAGGAGCGAGAGTAATCACAATGCCCAACATAGAGAAGGAAACGTTTCTGAGGGCAATCCCTATTGATTACCAGAAGATGAAACAGTTCGGAGAACGAGTGAAACGGTTCCTATCCGGGAATGAGATCAGGGTTGAGACCAGGGCAGGAACGGATTTGACGGTTTTCGAGGGAGACAGGAAGATTATAGTTTGTGCTGGGATTCCTAAAAAAGGAGAGACATATAACCTACCCACAGGTGAGGTGGCCTTTGCCCCGATGGAAGGGAAAACCGAAGGCAAGCTCATTGTGGATGCATCCTGCGCCCCTGACAGTGAAACCAAATTTGGTAAGATAGGATTGGTGAAGAAACCCTTCAGGATTGATATAGAAGGTGGAGAAGCTGTGGACTGTGAGAACGGGGTTCTCTGGAAGTGGATAACCCATGCAAAGAATGGCTCCAACGTTGCGGAGTTTGCAATAGGAATAAACCCAAAGGCAAGGATAATCGGGAACGTTCTGGAGGATGAGAAGGTCCTTGGAACCTCTCACGTTGCTTTTGGGACCAACGCAACCTTCGGGGGAACGGTGAGAAGCGATATACATCTTGACGCAGTCTTCAGGAAACCAACCGTCTCAGTAGACGGGAAAATCATAATAAGGAAAGGGAAATTCTTGTTCTGAGCACCCCACGTCCCACAAAATCTTTAAATATATGTATTCACATTAAATTTTCGTGGAGAGTATGGGTGAACGGGTTCACATTCGAGAGAGAAGTGAATGATTCCCTTAGCCCTGAAACTGTTTCTTTTCGGAAAATCAGGATTGACTCCAAGGGTAGGATTTCT
>DAOVCJ010000017.1 GCA_030670085.1 Candidatus Aenigmatarchaeota archaeon | reverse complement strand
CCAGCATCTGCTAAGCAATTCAAAGTCAAGGTAATTTTTTTGTTGTCATCCATAGTTATACTGGTTGTCAGATCTTCATACCATTCCTTAGTTGCTTCTATTGTATGCGGTGTAGTATCAGTTCTCACATTAAAAGGAGTGACGTAATACTCGCGAAGCCATAATGATTTTAAGGCATCTGAGAATTCAGATACAGGGTTGTTTCCCAAATCTTTAATCGAAACCAGAGCCTCCAATGGATTTTTCACATCAAGATTCCAGTAGACATTAAGTTGAGAACCTTCTACCATGTAATCTTCCAAGCTTGTGTTGTATAAATTTGCATAATTATCATAAGCACCAGAACCATCTAGGTATATAGCACCATAGTTAGTGTCGGTAGATGTTCTTGTTATCTCTGAATCATAAATATTAACAAAACTATCTCCATTTCTATTGTCAAGCTCTACTGCTGATAGCTTGCCTGTAAGGTTTGAATTATAAAAATTTATGGTTGCATTACGAATCTTTGAATGATAGATTGAAGAATCGTAGATGTTCATGTCAGAATCAATAAAAGCATGCATACCAAATGTTGAACCTTGAGAGTTGAAGTTATTAACCATTACATTAGTTGAAGACCAGAGCAACATACTTGTATAAGCGTTGTTGATTGTTGTATCTGTTATATTTGTGTCGTATGCTCCTGCCAATAATAAACCATTATTACCTGTGTCCATAGTTATATTGTCTATAACTGCTGATGTGTTGCAGATTATGAGCTGTGACAATTCTTTATCTTGGATGGTAGTTGGTATCTTGTGGAACTCTATTGGTAAGTCACCTGTGCCTGTTATGTTGGTTACAGTATAAGTATAGCAGTTCTCTCTTCTCAAATAAAGGTCATACAAACCAGAGTTTTTAACTGATGAATCTGTTAGTGTGTTGTAATTAGTGTAAATATCTGGGTATATGTAGAAACCAAATTTGACAGTGTTGTTTATGTCAAGGTTTGAAAAATTATTGTAAGATGCATTCCTCACATACGACCCAAATTCAGCATGGTCAATTCTTATATCATCAAATGTATTGTTGTTTGAATTTCTCACATACAACCCCCAACCCCAATCAATCGTAGGATTTATAGTAAGGTTAGTGAATGTATTGTTATGGGAATACCATACATAAACAGGATAATCATTATTATCCAGAGTGTTGTCGCTTACAGAAGAATCTTCTGATTGGTCTAAATAAAAACCATACTCCGTATTGTTTATAGCACAATCGTAAATATCTGCGTTGCTACCACCTTTGAAATAAACTGAAATCCTCCAATCATTTATGGTACAGTTTCGGACTTTGGCATAATTGTAACCATTCACCCAAACTCCAGTATTAGCACCCTGTCCATCTACTGTATAACCATCACAATCAAGTGTTACATTGTTTGCAGCTATTGTGAAGCATGTTCCAGAGTGGTCTGATATATCTGTATTCAGGATGTATGTCTCACCCGCCTGATCAAGCGTTTGACAACTGTCTATGTAGGTGACAGCGTGAACAGAATTCATACAAACAAGGAAAATCCCCAGAATCAACCCCAGAATTATCTTCTTCATAGCACCACCCTATTATCGTCAAAAACCACTTATTTAGAATTGAAAGTTAGTTTTAAATTTGTATTGCACTACTTTGACGAATCAAATTATTTATTAGTCTAAACAGGATAAGTAATAATTATGGACAATGACAGAATTGATAAGATACTCCAGGACGTTCTGAAAGAGGTCACCCCGAGCGAGCAGGAGAAACAAGAGACCAGTGCGATTCTTGACAAGGTTAAATCCGCGACAGATGAGATTCTGAAGCCATTTGGGTTTTCCCACCTCGTTGCCGGCAGCTTCATCCGGGATACATGGATGCCGGACAAGAAGGAGTTCGATGTCTTTATAATGTTCCCAAAGAACCGTTCAAGGGAGAAGCTGGAGAAAGAGGGACTGGAAATAGGGAAAAATATTGTCAAAAAGCTGAGGGGGAAACACAGGATTGCCTTTGCAGAGCATCCCTACGTAAGAGCAAATGTGAATGGCTATGAAATAGACATAGTTCCCTGCTACAAAGTGGACTCTGCGCTTCGGATAAAATCCGCAGTGGACAGGACACCCTTCCATAATGAGTGGCTTTCCAAGCATTTGTTCCCGAAGTTCATACCAGAGGTCAGGCTTCTCAAGCAGTTGTGTAAGGGTCAGGGACTTTACGGGTCAGACACCAAGACCCTGGGATTCTCAGGATACCTGTGTGAACTGCTCACGATAAATTACAGAAACTTCCGTATGCTCGTAGAGGCTGCTGCAAAATGGGAACCCGGGAAGGTTCTGATAAACCTGGAGGGGTTCAGCGGGTTTGGTGACATTGATTATCTACATAAGAAATTCCCTAAACAGCCCCTGATAGTGATAGACCCTGTTGATCCTGGGAGAAATGTAGCAGCTGCTCTTTCCCCAGAGAACTTCATGAGATTCATTTTCGCATGCAGGGAATTTTTACGAAAGCCGACAAGGGATTTCTTCTTCAGGAAGCCCTTCCAGGTAGACGTAGAAAAGCTCGAGAGGGAGATGCTCAGCAGAAAGACCAAGTTCATCGGGTTTTCATTCAAAGCGCCAGGCATCATCCCTGATATTCTCTGGCCCCAGCTAAGGAGGACAGGAAAGAGAATAAGGGATATGTTTGAGGACAATGATTTCAGGGTTATGAACCGGGATGTGTGGACTAATGATTTAGACAAGTGTATAATATTCTTTGAGCTGGAGTCCTGGTCCCTACCAAGGCAGAGAAAGCTTGTCGGACCATCAGTCTTCAGCAAGAGGCATACAGGTGAATTTATAGAGAAATACAAGGACAAGGGAAGGATATGGATAGAAAACGAATTCTGGGTGGCCGAGGTAAAGAGAACCTTCCAGGAGGTCCGGCCAAAGCTGAAGGAGATCCTCACAACAGACGAGAAAACCCTGAAAGCGAAGGGTATCGCTTCGTACCTCGCGAGGGAGATAACCAAGAAGTTCGACATCCTCCAAGAGAGGGAGCTAATCTCACATGCCAGGAGATACCCGGAGTTTGGAAAACTCCTGACCGATTTCTTCGAGAAGAGGGTTGTTTGAGAGTCTAACAAAACTTTACCCACCGAACTCTTTTCTCCATCCCTCGTATTTCTCTATGTCCTTTGGATGGGTGGTTGGCTTTATTTTTTCGAATGCGGAGTCGAAATCCTTCACTTGCAATGACCTGTACTTGAGGGAATATGCTTCTAGTTCCTTCACAGTCAGCCTTTCGATGCTGGGGTTCTGCTCCCTTACCATATTGGTTATTACCTGCCGGCACAGGCTTGCGAGGTCCCGACCTGAGAAACCCACTGTTCTCTCCACAAGGGAACTCATGTTTATTTCACTGATATCTGCGCCTTCAAGGTGAATCTGGAGGATTGCTCTCCTTGCTCTGTCATCTGGGAGCGGTACGTATATCCTCTTCTGAAATCTTGACACAACCGCATCATCCAGGTCCCAGGGCTTGTTGGTGGCACCCATTATCAAAACCCTCTCATCCTTGCTTGTGTTGAATCCCTCGATTTCCGTGAGAAGCTGAGCCAAAACCCTCCTGGTGGATTCATCGATATTCGAATCCCTGCTCATCGCAACAGAATCCAACTCATCTATGAATATAAGGGAGGGCTGGGTCTTTTTTGCTTTTTCAAACAGGGCATTTATCAGTTTCTGGGACTCCCCAAAGTATTTCGAGAGCAGGGTGGGCATCCTTGCCTCAAAAAAGGTCGCACTCAGGGTGTTTGAACTTGCCTTGGCAAGGAGGGTCTTGCCAGAGCCAGGCGGACCGTAAAGAAGTATGGTTCTGGGAGCCTTTATGTAAGTGGGTTTTGCCTTTACAAATGGTAGGATTATTGCTTCCCTTATATCTTTCTTGGCGTCATCCAGACCACCGATATCGTCCCATGAGACCTCGGGTTTCTGAGACACTATAAGGGTGCTGATTATTTCCTCCTGCATCTCAGGTTCTGGGGTTCCCTTTACCAGTGCTTTTCCAAACGTCTCGTACTTGGATGCAACACCAAACATCTCCTGCGCTCTCTCCGGAGGAGCATTGTACGCTATCCTCCTGTAGATCTCGCTAGCCCTGAGATAGTGTTCCGACGCTTCCTTCCTGTTCCCGTCCCTTTCAAGTCTCTTGGCTTCTTCAATCTCTCTCTGCAGTTCCTGTCTGAGGATGTTCTCCCTAAGGTCTCCCATAACCATCAACTATTAAGAATTTGCAAACAGGTTTTTAAGTCTTAAAGAAAAGGACTACTCTTCCTCTTCAATCTTCTTCTTCAGGGGAATCTCCACCATTTCTTTTGCTTTCTCCTTTGCAATCTTTGCAGCAGTGTCCTCGTCAACCTTTTCCAGGTCATCTATTGCCTTGAGAATGTCCTGTGACTCAGAATCCATGGGAATTTCCTCTTTTGCAAAAACCCTCTTCAGCTTCTCCTTTACCTTGTCCATCTTTCCTTCTTCCAGCGCCGCCCTGACATCCGTGTCAAATAGCATCTCATTAAGATGCTCGATATCAGAACCCAGAACCTTCTCAATGAACTCGTTCTTCTTCTCTGATTCGTGATGCTCTTTCATGGCCTCGAGAAGCAGAATAAGCTGGAGTCTCTTTATGAGTATGGATGCTTCCTTTTGTTTAGTTGAGGATTCGAGCCTGAATGCCTTGATCTTCTGTATGTTAAGCATCTTCATCGTGCTCGGCTGTCCCTTGGAGCTTAGCATCAGCGCTCGTACCTTGTCCTGGATTAACTTTATCTCATCAGAAATCCTTTCGATTTCCTTCTCTGTCTTGATCCTCTCCTCAAGGATCTGGTCCGATTTCAGTCTGGAAAATATATCCGTCCTGAACGTGTTCTTCAGAAAACCTCTTAAATTCATAAGAACCTTTTGGGTTTTTTATTTATAAATATATGCGATTCTGATTTTTACCCCTATGAACAACTTGCAAACAATATTAACAAATCCCACGAATATTAATATAATGAAGAAAGGATTCCTTCTCTCAATAGACGCCATGATTGCAATATCTGTATTGCTCCTGCTCGCAACATTCCTTGCTGGCATAAGCTTCACTTATTCCTACCCAGAACTGAAGTACCAGAGGCTGTATCTAGCGGGGAAGGATTTGATGATGGTCATGGAGAAGATTAAAATCCAGGACCTCCAGGAGCTGCAAACCGTTCAGGAGTGCCTTAACAAGAGCATACTTGAGCAGGATGATATGAACAAGACCCTTCTGGAGATAATGGGCGCATTCTGGGCAACAGGAAACCAGACCTATCAGGACTACGCAAGGAACCTCACAGAGGAGGCCCTGGGCCAGACCCTACCGGATAAGTTCAACTACGAAATCCTTATAGGCGGCACCAGTATCTACAGGAAGGGAAATAACAACGCGAGCTTCCTTTCGAGGCTCTCCACCGTGGTCTCGGGTTACGAGCTGGGAAAACCGGTTTCCGGTTGGGTTGCAAGGGCATGGGCCACCAAAATAAAGAAGAACACAACAAAGGTCTTCACATTCCACCCAGAGGGAGCCGCTCGATGGGGAGGGGACCTGGAGTTATGGAAGTACTTCAAACTAAATGTAAGCCATATCATAAATGCAACATTCTATGTTTCAATACATTACTCAGCACTTCACAGCCTTACTGTAAACGGGAATGAGGTGAGCGGAAGCATAAACTGGCTCCATTCCGAGTACAGGCCTGGCTACGCGACAGCTGCCTTTGGTGTGGTGGACGTGACTAATTACGTGTTGTCAGGGAACAACACAATATACCTGAGAATGGAGAACGATGAATACAACACCCACATCCATCCAGGCATGAGACTGGAGGTTACTTATCAGACAGAGGAGTTCGAGACTGCTAATGAAACCGTTAAGGAGAGATACTACTTTGACCACATAGTGAGCCACCCTAATTCTGGCTGGTCTCCTAGAAGTGGTGCGTGGGAGATGCTCTCCTTCCACATCCCCAAGAACGCAACCATAAAGAACGTGATATTCCATATAAGAGCATTGGATATAGAGGACACAACCTCAACCGACTGCAGGATATGGTTCAATAACACATTGTATGATTCCTTTAACCCGCCAGCCAATGAAACCGTTGACAGGACCTATAACTTCACGGACATGGCAACAGAGGGAACCAACTGGGTTCTTGCCCAGATGAACTACTACATCTCATGGGGAGACAGGTTCGTTGGCAGGGATGACACGATAATATACTCTGATCCCTTCAATGACCCTGAGGGTTCTTCTTATGTGGAGGTGGAGTATGAAAGACAGGAAAACAAACTCTACTACGGTTACATTGATATAGGCATGAGTGAGAACGCGGGCGGGTCCCCGAGCAACCCGAAAACATTCAGCATTGATTTCGAAAACAATTCACTCGTCAACACCTTCCTGCACATTGCCCAGCTCTTCAGCAGCGAACTGAATATATATATGTGGCCTGAGGGCCAGTCACCCATATGGCTTTTCACTTCCCCGTCAGACAGGGTTGTCCCTGCAAATTTTTACATTGATCCAAGCTACTACGACGCATCAATCCTAAACTACATAGAGGTTGATGATACGGGATGCGCCTTCTGTGACATACTTCCTGAGACTTCACTGGAATACGCGATATGGATCCCCTCCATGGTGAGCTATGGGGAGGTCAATGAGACAGAGCAGGGAGCAGTAGATGATTCGGTTTACAGGCTGAACCAGACCCTGGGCAAGTATGCAGAGGCGACAAGCATACAGACAGAAACCTCTTCTGTCGCAGGGATTCCTAGTCTGTGGGGACCATCAAGGATGGAGGTAAGGGTGTGGATATGAAGTATCGAAAACCCGCCAGAAAAGGTCAGGTATATTCACTTATTGCGTTACTGATGACAATTCCCATCCTATTCTTCATGACCTACTACATATCATCTATTCAGACCATGAAATTCGGGACATCAGAGAGGATAATTGCAGACCAGCTCAAGGAAACAGAAAGGAGCATCGAAACGGATTTCGTGAGGGCGACGGAGATTTCAGGGATAAGGGCATGTTTGGGGGCAACAGACTACATGATAAGGGAGGGTCAGCCCTTGGACAGCGCAGAACTCCGGCTGGAGGAGCTTATTGTGAACGGAACCCTTTTCGGGAACCAGACTTATGTTATGCAGAACAACACGATGGATGACTGGAGAAACGATATATACTCCATAACTCCGGGATTCAACATATTCCTTGACTACTCCAACTTCTCCATCCAGAATTACAACGGATTCTATCTTCTTGCAAGGGTTAGGCTCTATTTCAACATCTCGGATAAGCTCGAGACAGCAAAGATAAGCAAGAACGTTGAAAAAAATATTCTGATACCTCTGGAAAATATAGAGGATCCCATATTCCCCTACAAAACCAACGGAGTCGTTCCCAGGAGCATAGTGTTCTATCCTTATCCGTACCACGCGATAAAGATTGTCACGGGCTCGGATTCCTCAGGAAGCTGCTCAGGCAACGTAACCTATAATCCCTCTGATCCAAGTCCAGGGGAAAAGATACTGGTGACGCAGAACGCTTCCGGGATATCTGGTTTTGCTGGTATTGTTGGTGAATATTCAGACCTTCCGGGAACATCGTGCTACGTAGTGGGAACGGGAAACGCGGTTAACCTTACCCAAACCCTTCTGAACCAGTCCGGATACCCGGAACTATATCTGGATCAGAACACCAATGGTTTGTGGTCCCTGCCAATCAATGACGCCCTGGATAAAGGATACTACTCAAGATTCGAAAACTCCTCTGGTCCCAATCTTCTGCAGAGACTCGAAGACAACCTGAGCGAATCAACAAACGGCATGGAGACCTTTGTGAACATACCTGACTTCCAGAACTGGGGAATACCGGTCAAGACAAATCAGATCTCACTTGCTTACCTCTACTTCCGTACCACCACCCACACGGGGGTTCCAGTCAGAGGCCTCCCAAGCTGGTTCAGGATAAACTCAACCTACGCAGCAAGATATAATTTAACCGATTTAATGAGCTGATTCTAAGGTTAATCAATTTATGAAAGTTTAAACAATAATAAAGCAATGGGTAAGAAAGCGGCTATTGGGGTTCTGATAATAATTATCGCGGTTGTTGGTCTTTACTTTCAATATGGGTACCCACAGGAACCCCTCACAGAATCCCAGGCAAAGAACACAATAAAGGAAAAGTATCCTGAAGTCGGGGATGATGACATAAAAACTTCATACGAAGAGGATTGCTGGAATGCGAATTTTACAATAGGCGGGACAAACTACTGGGTTGTTATTGACGGGAAATCCGGACAGATTGTTGGGGAAACCGAGAGCCCGTGCACGGAGTGGTGGTGCGATGCAGAGGACTGTACATACTTCTACAGGGAGATAATCCCGAATGGCAGCAAGAGCTATTACAACACGGGCTGTGATAACCCGGAGCCTGTTTGCGACCAGGAGTATGAGAAATGCAGAGAATGTTATAACCCGTCCGAGTGCATGAGAAAAACCATAACAAAAACAAACGAGACGATTTATTACTATGAGATTGTCGGGGCGGATGCATGGGGAAGCATAAATGAAACGAGCTTCTACTGCTTAATATATGATGAGGGAGGCGAGGTCTTCTACAACCAGACAACCGTTGAGCAGTGCGAATTGATAATGATCCAGTGGTCAAAATGCTACGGATTATGTGATTTCCAGCCGGAGTACGGGATGATACCCCCGTAACGCTTATGCAATTTTAATACCGGAAACAAAATAATAATATGGTGGGATACACGAGACCCGCATTGGAAAGTTGGATTGACGGATTGGTTACATTGGTTCAATCCGTCGAATTTGATAGATTGAAAGAATGCGGGAGGCGAAAGATTGGAAGCCGGCTCGGGACAATTGAACAAGGCCGGAGGTCGAAAGGATGGCAGAGAAAAAGAAGGACATGGAGGTAACGCTGGTAAGCCAGCTTGATACCAAAAAACCCATATACAAGATAACAGGGAAAACCCCGTACATAGAGACAGAAATAGACAGGCTGTACAAGCTGGTGAAGGAAAGGGGAAGCATAAAGATATCCGAGGCTGCGAAGAAGATTGGTGTTTCTGAGGATACTGTAAGGGGGTGGGGAGAGGTTCTAGAAGAGCATAAACTGATAGAGCTCCACTACCCAATAGCAGGCAAACCGAGTCTGGGAATAAGGAGACCCAAGCTACTGAAGGGAGAGAAAGTAAAGGAGAAAAAACCGAGAAAGCCAGGAATCCCGATGAAGAAGAGGTTTACAAAAAAGGTAATAATGATATACATAGAGATCATAGTCCTCGGGGAGCTTCTGATATACATATTCTTTGTCAACCGCTACCTTGCAATGAATTTCATCCCCACTATCAGGTTCCACTTTGACGGCTTCATTACATATATCCGAAACCTGATAAATATTCTGTTTTCAGGGAATTTCTCAGCGCTTTTCTCAGCGCTGCTGTTACAGTCCATGTACTTCGCATTCCTGATAATACTGATAGTAATCATCATCCTGATAATAGTATTGATAGTCAAATCCAGAAAACCAAAACCCTACATGTCAGAAAAGAAGCCAGAGAAGGAAGAGAAGGAGGAAGAGCCAAAGAAGGAGAAACCAAAGAAAGAGGAGAAGAAAGAGAAAAGAGAAGAGAAGAAAAAGGAAAGAAAAGACGCTGTGTTCGCTGACATAATCGGGAGGTACAAGGAAAGACTGAAGGAGATGGAGAAGTAATTTCAGATTGTAAATTTAAAGAGAAAAATTAAATTTATATTACCGGTGATGGAATGAAAAGGACGATAGACAAATACAAACTGGTTGTGAACAACGTCCCGGCCGATATCACTATATATGCTGACCCAGATAAGGAATACGTCCCTATATACGAGCTGATTTTCCCCATAATTGAACCAGCAACCGAAGCCGTCCTGGACTCCATAAGAGAGAAGATGGTGGAGGAACTCGAGATAAGACCCGCTGAGATTCTCAACCCCGAGGAGGCAAAGAAAATAAAGGAAAAGTTCATCGAAAGAACAACCACAATGGTAAAGGAGAGGTTCCCAAACCTTCCTGAGGAAAAACAGAAAGCGTTGATAGGTCTGCTTTTCCACCAGTCCCTTGGCCTGGGACCCATAGAGATACTACTCCAGGACAGGAACCTGGAGGAGATTGTTATAAACTCCTCAAAGGAACCGATGTGGGTCTATCACATAAAGCTGGGCTGGCTCAAAACCAATCTCACGGTTTACTCAGAGGATCAGATATACAACTACGCGGCCTCTGTGGGGAGAAGGGTCGGGGAGCAGATAACCAACCTCAATCCCCTGATGGACGCGTACCTGACTACAGGGGACAGGACGAACGCGACACTCTTTCCCATAAGCTCCCGGGGAAACACCCTGACCATAAGGAAGTTCGCCAGGAGACCCTGGACGATGACGGATTTCATAGAGATGAACACGCTTTCTTCGGATGTTGCGGCGCTCCTCTGGCTGGCCATTCAGTATGAGCTTAACATAGTGATTGCTGGAGGAACAGCATCCGGGAAGACATCTTTCCTGAACTCCCTTACATGTTTCATCCCGCCAAACCACAGGATACTCTCCATAGAGGATACCAGGGAGATACAGCTTCCCTACTTCCTGCACTGGATTCCCCTGACCACAAGACCCCCGAACCCGGAAGGAAAGGGTGAGGTAACCATGTTGCAAATCATGATAAACTCCCTGAGGATGAGGCCTGACAGGATGATAGTGGGAGAGATTAGGCGTTCGAAAGAGGCAGAGGTTCTCTTCGAGGCAATAAACACAGGTCACTCCGTTTACTCAACCCTTCACGCAAATACAGCAGAAGAAGCCTTTAGGAGACTCGTGAACCCCCCGATAGGGATTCCTTCCGCTCTCTTGGGTGGATTGCAGCTGGTCGTTGTGATGCACAGGGACAGGAGGAAGAACATAAGGAGGGTTCTGCAGATAGCTGAACTGATTCCCTCATCTGGGTTGAAGGAGGCAAGGATAGACCTGAATATTATATTCCAGTGGATAGCTGCAGAGGACAAGATAGTCTCTCTCTCCAAATCCTACAGGGTGATGAATGACATAAAGCTTTACACAGGAATGACCGAGAAGGATATAGACAAGGATCTGAAGGATAAGAGGGATATCCTAGAATGGCTCGTGAAAAACAAAGTCAAGGACATAAACGAGGTCGGGAGGATTATCTCTGAGTACTACAGGAACCCGGACATGGTATTGAACATAGTCAAGAAGGGCACCAGACCGCATAAAATAACCAAAAAGAAGTAGTTTGTTTTTTGGGAATATTTATAACATTCTGAGAATATTTCTAGGGTTAGCATGACAAATGAAAAATTCAGGATGGATTTACCCTGCTTGACCCAGGACCTGCCTGGGGTTGGCGGAAGAATCAGGGAGAAGAACGAGTATTTCATAGTAGAGGAGGTTCCCCTGTATGAGACTAGCGGGGAGGGGGAGCATCTCTACGTAAACCTGACCAGGGAGGGGATGACCACGAGAGATACCCAGAAAAAACTGGCCGAGATTTTTGATGTTGATCTGGAAAGGGTTGGTTGTGCCGGTATGAAGGACAAGAATGCAAGGGCGACTCAAACGTTCAGCATTGAGATAGGCAAAACAGAAAGCGAATCCCTGGAAGATGTTGAGGAAAAGATAACTGAAAACCTACCCGTTACTGTTAACTGGTTGCGGATGCATACCAACAAACTAAGGGCAGGGCATCTGCTTGGAAACCGCTTCACAATCAAGATTACGGGCATAGAGGGCGAACTCATAGTGGCTCTGGAAAAGGCAAGAGCGATTGCAGACCGGATCATGGAGAGGGGATTGCCTAACTTCTATGGCCCCCAGAGATTCGGCCTGAACGGCGAGAACGTCAGCAAGGGATTCAATATCATACAGGGAAACTACAATGAGGAGGATAAGTGGCTGCGTCGCCTCCTAATATCCAGCTATCAGAGTTACCTTTGTAACCAGTACCTGGCAAAGAGGGTCGAGTCCGGATTCTTTGATAAGATTCTCAAAGGTGACATTGCAAAGAAGTATGACACAGGAGGACTCTTCATGGTTGAAGACCTAGCAGCAGAGCAGTCCAGATATGAGAATAAGGAGATAAGCTTCACAGCCCCTATCTATGGATCAAAGATGATGCAAGCCAGGGGTCCCTCAGGAGAGATGGAAGCGGGGGTTCTGAAGGAGGCAGAAATGAGCATGGAGCAGCTTTCCAACGCAGGGGCCAATGGAACTAGGCGGCTTGGGAGGGTTCTTGTTTCTGACCTGGAACTAAAGGGTATAGAAGATGGACTGGAAGTGAAATTTTTCCTACCAAAGGGAGCCTTTGCCACCATATTGTTGCGGGAGATTATGAAGAAAGATTTGTAATTTATTAATCAGCTGGACACAAATCTAATTATGAAGGGAATCATACATATATTTGAAATAGTCATTGTTGCACTGGTTATGTTCATTGCACTTTTTCAATTCACCTACATACCAAGAATGGAGGCTGACTGGCCAAGAACCAAGCTTTATTTAGAGGGTTGGGACATACTTTTTACACTGGATGAGAATGGAGTGAACTGGCTGGACCCAAGCGAGGTTCAGAGCGAAATAAGGGATATCCTGAACAAGACGAACATACAGTTCGGTGTTAAGGTGAAAGGCGTTCCACCATCAGGCATATCAGTGGGATGCATCTGCAGCTCCTCAGAGATGACCACTCTGCAGAGTATTCTGACTAATTTAAACCTTAACGGGGAGAGCATAAGATTCGATGTCTCGAGAATAAGACCTTCCAACATCAGCTTTTCCCATAGGCATGATGTGATATTTCTGTGGGATTATGATATTGGCGCTCATAGAGCTGAGATCCTGAATTTCCTTGAAGAAGGCAAGGGTATAGTGGAGGTAAGGGATCTGACTTCAGGTGATATAGATCCCGTTCAGTCAGACATATTCGGCCTGGTATGGAATAATTCTCTGAATCCCAACACCAACAACATATTCTTCACATCATCCACTGCCACCCCAGAGTCATACACAGTATACAAATACTTCCACCACATACCGAATTCAAGCGGCCAGACATACCCGAAACCGTACTATTTCCAGAACTTCCTCTCATCGGGTGAGAGGGTTTGGCAAAAGGACAACGATACGAAGAGGATAGCTATGATGCAGGAGAACTCCGGGACCCCGGCATGCATAATAAATCATGGCATATCTGGAGGATTCGGAAGAACAGCGTGGCTCTCAGGGCTTGATTCCCTTGAGGAGGATGAAAGGGTTCTTATAAAATCCCTGATTTTGTGGGCAGCAGGAGACGAATTTGATGTGGTGGAGAGCGACATATTAACCGATATTGCAAAATTATCCTTCTTCAAGGTCCTGGATCAGGACATGTACCAGCCCATTGAGATAGAACTGACCTTGGGTTATTTGTATTAGCACGGAAAGGCTGAAAAACGGGTTTTTGGGTTTTTAAAGCTTTTTGGGGGAATTTCAAATATGGGAAAAAAGATTCCTTATCGTTATACCGACGAAAATGTAGAAACATTGAAAAGAGAAATATATTCACTAAAAACGACTGTACCTAAACATTGGCAGCGAGAATTAGAAAAGGCGAAAAGGGCTGCAGAAGAAGCAGGGATAGGCCCTTCCAGTTCGTATGGGGTTCAAGATTTTAAGAAACGTTTGGAAAAGCTTCCTGAATACATCAAAGAAAGAGAGAGTGAAATTAAACAAATAGAGGAGTGCAGAAGAAAAAGCAAGTATCCTATCCAATCTGTTACTTGGGGAGAAAAAAGTTACACAAAACCAAAAAAACGTAAATGATTACTCTGAGATGCCTGCTGAGATTTTCTAGGTTCAACCGCAAGGATTTTAAATCCATACTCAAATTATAAAACAGGAATTGGTTTTGAGGAGGAAAGGGAATGGAGAAAATAAAATGTGATAAATGTGGCAATGTCATGCAAATTAGATGCATGGTGAGACCAAAAACTGTCTTAAAAAATTGTAGACTCTTGGATGTTACAACTGAATGTAGAATCATTTGTGAAAAATGCGAAAAAGCACATCTGATAACTTTTAGATTTAATAAAGTTTAGATTTTTAGGTTTGATGCAAGGATTTTAAATCTAAGTACCAAATAACGGATACATTAACAAAATATATAACAAAAATAAAGCATAGAAAAATACCAAAATTGATACAGCAATAACATACTTCGGAATTATTGATTTAGTTCTGTTAAAATCGCTGAAATCTTTACTGAATAACATATAAGGAAAAGCTAAAAGAGAGCTGTAACTCAAAAATACGTATATCCCACCAAGGATGTTTCCATTCAACAGCTGCATAAGGATGCCCCCATGCTGTTCAACAACCAAACCAAAAACCCCACCCAATACAAAGAATTCTTTTATTGAAAAATCACATTTTTTCAGGATGAAATAAGTCCCGACGGTTAATGCAATATACTGACCTGCCCCTAAAATCAGATCCGCTATTGGGTCTGGATGAAACAATACACGCTGTTCTGGAGGTAATTTCATGTTGTTCAAAATGGCAAGGAATTCTATGAACATTCCGGTTATGAACCCGGCCAGGAAGTATTTTATTGACAGTTTAGGTAATACTTGATTAATTGTTTTTCTGATTGGATTTCTTAATAAGTATACGATAAGAAAAATAGCAAAAAGCCAAATCGGACCCGGTTCATTAAAAATAAGAACCATTAAGATAGCCAATAGAATGATCAGAATAGATTTAACGAGTTTGACCATATTATTATTTTAAGTATATGAATAGTTAAAAAATTTATATTCTTAAAACCATTATTTATTAGGTCTTTGTATGGAAAGAAGAACGAGAGAAGAGGGGATAACAAGGGTAAGGCTCCCGAGAGGTAATGAAACCATAGGGGAGATAATGGAGCTGCTCGGGGCAAGCAGATTCAGGATTTCCTGCAAGGACGGAAACACGAGAATGTGCCGGATGCCTGGAAGGTTCAGGAGAAGGATGAGGATCCGGGTAGGAGACCTGGTTATAGTTAAACCATGGGACATTGAACCCAGTGAAAAGGGAGACGTAATCTGGATATACACCAGAACCCAGGCAAACTGGTTAAGAAGCAAGGGCTATGTAAAATAATATGAAAAGATTGTTTTTACTCATAATCGTATTTATCGTTTTGATAGTTTTATCATTCTCCATAGTATACATGTTTCTAATAAGTCGCAATGTACCGGAAGCAAGGGATTTCTGTGAGACCTGGGGAAGGCTGACATGTCAGCAGGCGGGAACGTTGTCAGAGAACTGGGGAATCGAACTGGAACTCAGGGAGAATGGCGCTGCTGTGCAGAAGAGCTGCCTGGATGTTCTAAAATGCGAAAGCTGCCAGGATTGTGGTTTCCTATGATCGCAACTGTAATGATACCTGAGGAGAGGAAAAGCGTACTGATAGGGAAGGACAGAAGGGTCAAGAAACAGCTGGAAGAGAAAACAAAAACAAAGGTAACCGTTGAGTTTGATGTCAGCATAGAGGGTGAAAGCCTTGATGTTCTGAAGGCCCAGCAGATTGTTAAGGCAATAGGGAGAGGCTTCTCCCCTGAAAAAGCGTTTCTGCTTCTAGATGATGAGTATCAGCTGAATGTGATAAGCCTCAGCGGTGAGACTCCTAACACGATAAAGAGGCTTTTTGCAAGGGTCATCGGGAGACAGGGTAAGACCAGGAGAAAAATAGAACAGTGTACTAGTGCGTTAATCTCTGTTTACGGGAAGACGGTTTCGATTATAGGGAAATCATCGGATCTGGGGGTTGCAACAAGGGCGATAGAGCAGCTTCTTGAGGGCAGATCGCATGGATATGTGTACAAGAGGCTAGAATATGGTAAGAAATCCTAAACAGTAATCATTTCTTCTCAAAAATAGTGTAGCCGCACTTTCCACAGTACGATCTTCCGGTGTGGGCAGCGAGCCATGTTCCTGGACCGCATCTGGGGCATGGTTTTTTGTTTCTTGACAGTTCACTTCCGTTCATGGTGTAGACTTTCTTGGGACCTACAGATTCGTGTTTCCTCCCAGTTCTAGCCTTTCTCTCCCTTCTCTTAGCTTCCTTCTTTCCACCTTCTTGTCCGCCCATGCTACCACATTGAATTTATACAAAAAGAATTTATATCTTTAACCCTCTTTCTTTTCTTCACCCTTTTCTTCTTCCTTTGGTTTTTCCAGTTCCTCCTTTGCTTCCTCTTTTGGTTTCTCTTCTACCTCTTCTTTCTCCTTAGGCCCCTCAACCTTTTCCTCCTTTGCTTCTTCTGGTTTCTCCCCTTCTTTTTTCTCCTCTTCCGCTTTTGCTTCCTCAGGTTTCACTTCCTCCTTTTTGGGTTTCTCCTCCTTCTTTTCCATTCTGGCCTTCATCTTCTCGAGCTTTCCCTTCGGGATGTCATCCGGTTTTTTGTAAACAAGGACCTTGAGATTTGACTGGGATTTTCCCGTTGCACTGAATATTCTGTCGATTATCAGGAGATTCTCTTTGACTTTCAGTTTTCCAGCAACCTCTTTAAGCAAATCCTTCCTTGATGGAGTCGCCTTCCCGCCATGCTCCATACTGAACATGACCTCCTCCCTCTTCATAAGAGGGTTCTTCTTCCTTTCCAGAATCTCCATTTTCATCATTTCACCCACACCTGTCGACGTTATTATATCTATATGTTCCTGCCTTTAAAAACTTAAATGTGTTTCCGAAAGAACGCTGGGAACTGATCCTATCAGACAGCCTCTATAGTGGAAGGCGGTTTCTTGGTTATGTTGTAGGTGACGCTGACAACCCCAGGCACTTCTGATGTTATCCTTTCTGCGAGTCTGGAGAGGGTCTCGTAAGGAAGTTCTGTTGGAGATCCTGTAACTGCATCCTTGCTGTCCCAGCACCTAACCTCTATCTGCAGGCCGTAGTCCCTTTTTCCGTCTCTCATTCCTGTAACCTTGTCTGGGTGTAGGATGGCGAAATACTGGAATGCTACTGTGTTGGATAATTCTTCTTCAACTATCTTGGTGGTTTTTCTGACTGTTTCGATCCTTTCAGGTGTTACCTCTCCTATTACCCTGGCTACCAAGGCAGGTCCTGGGAAGGGCATCCTGTTGTATATCTCCTCTGGAAGACCCAAGGCCTTCGCAACCCTTCTTACAGCTGGCTTTCTCAACTCCACTAAGGGTTCCAAGACACCATATCCGTACTCCTTTTGTGTATCGATTCCCAGCTGTGCGAGGATGTTGTGCTGTCTTTTTATGCCAGCGACTGTTTCCTCCACATCCGTGTAAATCGTTCCATGTAGAAGGTGTTTTGCACCACTTTCTTTCACGATCCTGCTGAAAACATCCCTGTAGAAGGCACGAGTGATAGCTTCCCTCTTTTCCTCTGGGTCTGTCAAATCCTTTAGTGCTTCGAAAAAGTTTTTCCTCGCATCAACTATCTCCACACGAACACCCAATTTCTCGAACAGGGAAACAACCCGTTGTGGCTCTCCTTCCCTCATGAGACCGTTCTCAATGAAATACGTCTTTAGCCTGTCACCAAGGGCCTTGTGTCCCAACATGGTTACAGTTGAAGAATCGACTCCCCCAGACAACGCATTTATCGCTAAACCGTCACCGACAGTAGAACCAATCTCTTTCGTTTTCGCTTCTATAAATTTTTCAGAATCCAGTTCTTCCAGCTTTATCTCTTTTATTTCCATATGGTTTATTAGAACGGAGATTTTTATTTGTTTCCGGTCATTTCACCCACTTCGTTGGCCGGGGCAAAATGTTTATTAGGTTTCTAAAATTATTTGACATACCCAGTAAAAAAGAAAAAGAACAAATAATTTCCAAGTTCGAGTTTCACATCTTGTAGCACTACTTAAAAAACTTAAAAGGATAATATAATTGATATGTCAATAGCGCTTTACCAATATGGTTCCGTATGGCCCATCTTTTTATATTATACAATAATACTCCTTCTGTTTGGTTTCATTCTATATAAAAAAAGGAAAGAAATATTCTCACAATTTAAAGACATAAACAAAAATTATCTAAAAATTCTTATAGTGATTCTGCTTGTCTATATTGCGTTTTTATTCCTAGTAAACCTTCCCTATATGGAAAATGTGACCGGATGGGAGCTGAACTATCTTGCTAAAGAGTATTCTTTAGGAAACTGTAAATTTCTTGAACATGGAACCTTTACAGCGTATCTTCTTTCTATACCCTTCTATTTTTTTGGACCTTCCATTGCAGTTATTAAAGGCTTTTATACCCTCCTAACAGTCGCTGGTATTTTTTTGATATTTATCGCTAGCTACCTGATTTCCAAAGATGAAAAAGCAAGCCTGCTGTCGGTTTTAATTTTCATTTTAGTTCCCCTCAGCGCTGAGTATACAGTTTTTACACAGGGAAGAATAACATCTGCTATATTCTC
>DAOVCJ010000007.1 GCA_030670085.1 Candidatus Aenigmatarchaeota archaeon | reverse complement strand
GAATCCTAACGCGAAAGCGCGGCCTAGCGATCCGCTGTGTCTCCATTAGCTGGGAGCCAGCTCTGACAGAAAAGTTACCTCGGGGATAATGGAGTCGTGACGCGTGAGAGTCCATATCGACCGCGTTCGTTGCTTCTCCGCCGTCGGCTCGGCTCTTCCTGGACGTGCAGCAGCGTCCAAGGGTGGGGGTGTTCACCCATCAAAGAGCCACGTTAGCTGGGTTAAGTACGGTGCGAGCCAGTACGGTCTATATCTACTGGAGGTGTTGATTACCTGAGGGGAAGGTACCTTTAGTACGAAAGGAACGGGGTATCGTGGCCTCTGGTGTATCGGTCGTGAATGCGCGCCGAGTAGCTACGCCATATGCGAATAAATGCTGAAGGCATACCAGAAGAAAGCTTTTAAATGTTACCCTCAATAAAAGCTCATGAAAGGAATAAACACGAAAAAATACCAACTACAATGGATTCGGGTATGGAAAGACAGCGGAGACGAGATTATTCTGGGACATGTATATGATGTGGAAGGAACAAAGGAAAAAATAGATGAACTTAACAAGGAATTATCAAAAGAAAATGCCATAGTGTGTTATGAACTCCGCAGGCAACCCAAGCAACAGATGTTTTCTTCTGGGCCTAACTAAGCATGAAGTCGCCCCCAAAAAGAGGTAATCATTCTCCAAACTGATAGGCGACTATCGGTGAGGAGAGGAAGGTCTCGTAGACGACGAGCTGATAGGATCGGGGTGTAAGCACCAAGGCAACGAGGTGTTCAGCTCACGATTACTAATCCCTTACCAGTCCTAGTTAAAAGGATAACTCACCTGACCACTTTTTACGATAGCTACCGCTTATTCAAAAAGCGGTCGGCCAAAAACTTGAATTCACGCTCAGCGTAAGCTTTATAAACCCCCGTTTTTTAACTCTAAATGGGCGAGCTGGGTAGATAGTGTCGCTGGCGGCAACGCTGGTGAGGAAGCTCCAGGCACTCGCGATGTGCAGATTGGCACGTCACTGTACCGTCGAAAGGCGGAGGCTGAGAAGCCCGTGCTGTAGGCAGAAAATAACTGCGGCTTCGGAGCAATGATTTGGAAGGACTTTCGGCAACGAAGGTTGATACATTGAGTTGAGAAGAATCCGCAGGTGAAAGGATTTCAGCGCTACGGGAGTGAAAGTGCTTAGCACGATAAGATAGATGCTATCACCACAACATGCCTTTGTTGGCTGCGTGGTGACAAGAAATGGGCTATTCCCAGCACGCCCATTAGCTTTTATTTGAATGAACACCAAATATTAAGTGATTACATGCCGAAGAAAGGAAAGGTCCAAATGCCCCAGAGCACTGCAGGACTTGTCAGATACTTTGAAGAATCAAAGGAAGCGATAAAATTAAAACCAGAGCATATAGTCGCGGTATGTGTTATTATTATCGTTCTTGAGCTGCTTTTCAAATTCGGTCTGTTGGGATTCTAAAAGATAAGTTTACTCACCCAAATGATAGAACTCTATACTCCGTGTTATTTTTATAACTTCCCTAGGTTCCTTGATAGTTGTACCCCCAATATCCATATCAGGGAGCTTTAACATCACTGTTTCTTCTTTAACTATTCCTGCATCTAACCATGCATTAATTTCTGAATTTGATTCCACTTCTTCTTCTAATCTCTTATATTCCTTGATATCGGCTATAGTTTCATCAACAAATGGTAGTCCATAGAATGACAGCTCGGTTGTTCTTACAGGCTCCCCCTTCTTATGCCTTATTCCTCTATCACCCACTAAATAGCCCTCTCCATCTCTTTCTACTTTAACCAGATTATCAAACATAATATTATTGATATCCTAAGAATTAAATTCTTTTACGTTCTTGTTCTGATCTGATTTTTAAACCAGAGTGCAATTTATATTCATGGAAACGAAAATCCCTAAATTCGGTATTCTGACCAATCCGTTCATGAATATTCTGAAGGAGATAAAGGAGATATACAGATTGGGATTTGATTATGCAGAGACATGTATCGAAGCACCTGGCGGTATGCCAGAGATTCTGATGGAGAATAAAAAGAAGATTCTATCCCTGCTCAGAAAATTCAATTCGCCTCCAATAGGTCACACCTCCTGGATGATTGATCTGGGAACCCCGTATGATGACATAAGAAAAGCATGGATAGAGGAGGGAAAGAAGAGTATAAAGGCTGCGAATGAGCTGGGCATAAAACTCGTGAATTTCCACGGCCATTCAGGCATGATTTTTTTCGAGGACCCCGGATTAAAAAAAGAAATTCTGAACAATTACATAAAGAGCTTGAAAGAGCTTGTCAAATACGGGAAGGGTCTCGGAATCCAGATAATGCTGGAGAACATGCCTGACAAATGGGAGATCTCAACGTTCAGGGATTACAAGTACGTAATAGACAGGGTAATGGATCTGGGGGTTCACCTGGATGTTGCCCATGCATTTATCAATGGGGGCATGAAGAGCGTCAGAGGATTCACCAACACATTCAAAAAAAACATAGTACATGTCCACTTCAGCGACAGCCTGGGATTCGATGATCATCTACCGATAGGCAAGGGAAACATAGATTATGAAAAAGTTGTGAAGCTCCTAAAGAAGATAGGATACGAAAGAAATATAACATTCGAGGTTTTTACGGATAACAGAATGGAGGTTGTTAAATCGAGGGAAAAGATAAAGAGATTTTGGGGGAAGTGATTATATGTTTGTGATAAAACTCGGTCCTGCTGGCTCATCTGGCCTTGGAACACTGGAAGGAATAAAGTTCGTTAAGGAGAAGGAACTCCAAGCAATGGAGGTTGAATTCGTGAGGGGAGTAAAGATGAGAAATGAGCTCGCAAAACAGTGCGGGAAGGTTGCAAGGGACCTGGGGATCGAACTGAGCATTCATGCTCCCTACTACATAAACCTTGCGTCAGAGGATATGCAGAAAAGAAAGGACAGTGTGAAAAGGATCCTGGATTCATGTGAGAGGGGCCACCACCTCGGAGTCACTAACATCATCTTCCATGCCGCCTATTACGGGAAATACCCAAAGGAAAAGGTTCATGGAATCGTCCGGGATGCGACAGTCGATATGCAGGAATACATAAAGAAAAAAAGGTGGAAGGTTAAGCTCGCTCCAGAAACAACAGGAAAAGTCTCACAGTGGGGAGAGTTGGATGAAATAATGAAGCTGGTAAAGGAAACCCGTTGTTCTTTCTGCGTGGATTTTGCCCACATATATGCGAGAAACAGGGGAATTATAGATTATAAGAAGGTTTTTGATAAACTCGAGACCCTGAAGTTAAAGCATCTGCAATGCCACTTCTCGAACATAAAGTACGGACTGAAGGGAGAGAGGATGCACCTCGTCCTTGACCACAAGCCACCATTCGAGCCCCTCGCGAAGGAGATTCTCAAGCGAAAGATAAACACAACCATAATAAGTGAGAGCCCAATCACATGGAAGGACTCAATAAAAATGCGTAAGATTTTTGAGAAACTCGGCTACAAGTTCTGAAACCAGGAAATATTCGACTTTTAACTTAATCAGGGATAACCCTTTAAAAGCTATGCTGGGACAAAGAATAACTTAAGAGCGATACCCGACTTGGATATATCGGACAAAGTCGGGAGGCGAGAATATGATAGAAATACGCTTTCATGGAAGGGGTGGACAGGGAGCTGTCACCGCTGCTGCACTGCTTGCAAAGGCCGCGGGTTATGACAACAAGTTTTCCCAGGGTTTCCCGGCCTTTGGTGTTGAGAGAAGGGGGGCTCCTGTAAAGGCGTTTACAAGGATATATGACCAGCCCATAACAATCCGTTCCCAGGTCTACAAACCGGATTACATCGTCATCCTTGACCCATCGCTTGCTGGTTTGCCAGAAGTTAAGGAAGGTCTTAAGCCAGAATCCGTTATCGTTATTAATGCCAAGGAAGTGAATCCAGGATTTGAACAAAAAACCCATTTCTATGATGCAACTTCCCTTGCATTGAAAATTCTAGGAAGGGATATCGTAAACACAGCAATGCTCGGGGTTTTTGCAAAGGCTACAAAACTAGTCTCGATGGAATCTGTTCAGAGGGCAATAGATGATACATTTGGAGGAAAGGTGGGAGAGCTCAACAAGGACCTGGTGAAACAAGCGTATGATGAGACGAAAGGGGATGAGTAGATGACGTTGAATGAAGGTGCGGTTGTCAAGGAACCAGGATCATCCAAAATAAACAAGACAGGATCCTGGAGGACCTTCCGTCCAATAGTCACTGATAAATGCACAGGCTGCAGGATATGCGAGTGGTATTGTCCGGACAGTGCGATAAAGGTTAAGGAAACCGGAGGGAAGAAAAAGGCGGTTGTGGATTACGATTACTGCAAGGGATGCCTGATATGTGTTGGTGTCTGCCCCCAGAAGGCGATAGAACAGGAGAAGGAAAAGAGGTGAACTATGGCAAAGAATGTGGTGGAGGTTGCAGCAGCGGTTGCAGAGGCGGTTAAACTCTGTGAGCCGAAGATCATACCAGTTTATCCCATAACCCCCCAGACACACGTCTCAGAGACCTTGGCAAAGATGCTGGCTGATGGGGAGTTCGATGGTGAGATGATAAAGGTGGAATCAGAACAGTCTGCGATGGCCGCCTGCATAGGTGCTCAGGCTACTGGTGTGAGAGCCTATACTGCAACCTCAAGTCAAGGTATTGCTTTGATGCATGAGATTCTTTACATAGCTGCAGGCATGAGGTTGCCAATTGTGATGACAGTGGTGAACAGGTCATTGTCTGCCCCGCTGAGTATATGGAATGATCAGCAGGATTCCTTTTCGCAGAGGGACACGGGCTGGATACAGATTCATGTTGAGGATGGACAGGAGGCGTTTGATACACAAATACAGGCATTCAGAATCGCAGAAGAGACAAATCTGCCTGTCATGATATGCTTGGATGGTTTTGTTCTTTCCCATGTTTTTGAGCCAGTGAGGTTCCTGACAAAAGAACAGGTCAAAAAATTCTTACCTGATTACAAACCAGAGGTTTCTCTCAATCCCAGCAAACCCGTCTCAATGGGAACCCTTGGAACACCCGAATATTATATACAGTTCAGGAAGCAGTTGCAGGACGCAATTAAGAAATCCAAGGAGACAATAACCAAAGTAAACAGAGAGTTCGCATCAGCTTTCGGGAGATCGTATGGGAACGGATTGATAGAGACCGTAAACATGAAAGGAAAGAAATCTGCCCTTATAACAATTGGCTCTGTTGCAGGGACAGCAAGGGAACTTATAGAGAAAGAAAGCATAGGTCTTATCAAGGTCAAGAGTCTGAGGCCATTCCCAGGAGAGGAGCTGGCAAAGGCATGCGAAGGACTGGAGTCTGTTGGAGTTCTGGAGAAGGACATCTCACTTGGCGGAAACGGAGCACTTTATGATGAAGTGAAAGCTGCACTCTACAACCTGGAAAAAAGACCAAATGTTTCTGGTTTCATTGCAGGGATAGGCGGAAGGGACATAAGCCTGAATGACATGGAGATGGTCATCAAGAAGATAAAATCAGGAAAGGAAGGAACAGAGTGGGTTCTGTAATCATCCCAAATCATCCCATATACTTCTCTTCCCATTCATCGAGTTCCTCATCAGATACAATCTCGTACTTGACTTCCTGTTTTTTGGGTTCTTTGTACACTCCTCTTATCCACAATCCAGCTGCGATACCGAATGCCATGCCAAAGAGGTGGGCGGCGTGTGCAACATTATCCGGATAAAATATACCTGTCAAGTCCAGGAAAGCCCATATAACTATGGCAACAATCATGTACATGGGTATACCCATTGCCCAAACTATCATTTTTGGTCTGAGCATGGCCAAACAGCCCAGTAATCCGAATATAGCGCCGGAAGCTCCTACAGCTGCTGAATAGAACAGAACATCCCCGAACGCTGAAACAATACCTGCTATGAAGAATATCAGAAGGAATTTCTTCGAGCCAATAATCTTCTCCAGAATGGAGCCAAACAGAAGCAGGGCGAAAAGATTGTAAGCCAAATGGAGAAACCCACCATGAAGGAAGATATGCGTTACAAACATCCAAGGCTTCACAAAAGCCTCGGATGATATCATTGCAAAATTAGAGAAAACGAAATCATGAAACGCGAGGCTTATTAGATATACTAAAAATATTATCACACTGAGTTTTACTGAGTACCATTCGAATCTCCCGGGCATGATTATTATATCCGTTGTTTAATTAATTAGTATATAATAATCGGACGGAATGAACCAACCAACCGATAGCCGACCTAAGTCAATTGAATAAAGTCGGCATGCGAGTAGTAATCCATTCGTCATTCCAAATGAGCGTGAGATGGCTTTATCCAACCTATCCAAGCCATCATTCCAATCTAAAGGGATACTATGTTAGACCTAGCGTATAAGAACATAATGAGACAGAGGACCAGGACGATCCTGACAGCCATGGGAATCCTCATAGGCATAGGGGCGATAGTTGCGCTGGGATCGATAGCAGAGGGTATTGATGCAATGGTTCAGAGCGGTCTTGAGCTAACCGCAGGAAAGATAACTGTTATGGAGAAGGATGCCGGTTTCTTTGGCATAATGGGAGAGCTCACTGATGAAGATCTGGAAGTTGTGGAAGGCGTAGGTGGAATCAAGGACATCGTTCCCATATTGTTTTATATGGAAGGCATGGTCATGATGCAGGGACCTGAGTGGGTAGCTATTGGTATAGACCCCGCTAAAGGGGAATACTTCATAGGTGAGAACGCAGAAATGGAAGATGGGAGGATGATCGAAGAAGGTGAAAGCGGTGTTGTCGCGCTGGGAAACAGCATTGCAGAACGCTACAATGTTGAGGTTGGTGATTTCTGGACCATAAAGGATGATGATTTTGAGATAGTCGGGGTGATAGAAAAGACCGATATCACTGACATAGACACATCGATTATGGTGAATTTTGATGACCTCATGGACGTGACGGATTCTGACACTTACCAGATGATATACGTAATCCCAGATGACGTAAAGGATACGGAAAGGATAGCTGAGGAAATAGAGGATGCAAGCGAGAGGCTGGACGCCATGACAACCAAGGAAATGGCAAGGCAGGCTTCGCAGATAGTTGACCAGATAAGGATATTCACCTTTGCTATAGGAGCGATAGCTGCCCTTGTCGGAGGGCTTGGTGTGATGAACACCATGATAATGGCTGTGATGGAGAGGAGAAGGGAGATAGGCGTCATGAAGGCAATAGGAGCAACGAACGGTATGGTCCTGAGGCAGATACTAACAGAATCCGCCCTGATAAGTCTGCTGGGCGGAGCAGGAGGAGTAATGCTTGGAGTTGTTGGTTCATTCTTCGTTAGCAGCATATTTGGTGGAGGCCAGATAACAGCTGTCGTCACGCCCGGGCTGGCTTTAACTGGTCTGGGTTTTGCATTGTTCCTTGGTGTGGTCGGGGGTCTCTACCCTGCAAGGAAGGCAGCAAAGCTTGACCCGGTAGTGGCGTTAAGATATGAATAAGGAGAGAAAATGTCAGAGTATATAATAGATACAAGGGATGTGCACAAGGTTTACAACCCAGATATGGACTCAGAACTTCACGTTCTTAAGGGTATAAACCTGAAGGTTAAAAGGGGAGAATTTATTGCGATACTAGGACCCTCGGGTTCTGGAAAAACAACTCTTCTAGATGTTGTTGGCTGCCTGCTGAAACCGACCTCTGGGGAGATTCTGATCGATGGTGTGCTGACGAATGAGCTTGATGATAATGAGCTTGCAAAGATACGCGGTAAGAAAATAGGTTTTATTTTCCAGCAGTACAACCTGATAGCGAGCCAGACAGCACTGGAGAATGTGGAGCTGCCGATGAGGATTAATGGGAAGTCGAAAAAGGAGGCTGAAAAAAGAGCGAGTAGCTTGCTCAAGCTCGTCGGTCTTGGGGAAAGAATGTATCACAGACCCTCACAACTCTCTGGTGGAGAACAGCAGAGGGTTGCTATAGCAAGGTCGCTAGCCAATTACCCCAAGATAATACTGGCAGATGAGCCAACTGGAAACCTCGATACCAAGACCGGTAAAAAAATCCTAGAGACTCTGAAAGAACTGAACAAGAAGAAGAGATACACGATAGTTGTTGTCACGCACGATCACAGAATAGGGAAATACGCGAGTAAGATTATCAACCTCATGGACGGTGAGATTATTTAAATAGGAAAACAAATTAGAGATAATATGAAATTGATTAATGTCTTGATTCCGGTGATTGTTGCAATACTTGCAGTTTGTTTACCTCAACCAGTTAATGGACAGGCCAGCATGGCTGTTCTGGATATATCCCTTGTTTCACAAAACCCATACCCTGCAGAACCAGGAGCCGATGTCAGTATAGAGATCGAGATTGAAAATACAGGGTATGCAGATGCCAAGAACATGGTAGTTGAGATTATTCCAAAGGACCCCTTTAAACTCTTGCCCGGGGAGGAGACCAAAAAAACAATCAACCAGATAGGTCCTCAGAGCTCTGTAAAGGAAACCTATGATCTGTATGTTGATACAGAAGCGATATCAAGCGATTATAAACTTGATTTCAATATTTACTCAGCCCAGAACCCGGCTGCATACTCCACGAAAAGTGTAACAGTATCGGTTCAGGGGAGTCCGAAGCTGGTTGTGGAATCTGTTGAGACCATGCCAGATGATATAGAACCCGGTGGTTCTGTAACCCTAAATTTCAAGATCAAAAACATTGGTTCGGGGACTGCCAGACATCTTCAGGCAAGGCTCAATGCAACCACTTCCTATCTGGTTCCCATACTCTCGGGTGGATTGGTTTACATTGGAAACCTGAATCCTGGAGAAACCAAGGAGGCAAGTACACAACTCAGCATAGATTCCCTTGCAGAGTACAAAACCTACACCGCAACCCTCACCTTAGAGTATAAAGATGAGAGCAACACCCCTGCTTCTGATACATTCAGTATAGGGATTCCTGTGACAGGTTCAATAAGGCTTGATATAATCAATGTAGAACCAAACTACAACAGGATGCTCCTGGATATAGAGGTTGCGAACAAGGGAACAACAGATGCGAAATCCCTTGAAGCGAAGTTCGTTATTGGCAACCAAACGATTGGTGTGGATTATCTGAGCCAGCTAAAGGCAACAAAGAAGACAACCTTTTCCTTTCCACTGGTTCTCAAGGGACAGGGAGAACTGACAATAAACTATGTGGGACCCGGTCTGGAGCAGAACCAGGTCGCAAAGATGGTAACACTGAACTTCCAACCACCGAGCGGGAACGGTACTCTAAACCTTATAATAGGTGTCATAATAATACTTATTATCATCTACTTTGTCTGGAGAAAATTCTTCAGAAAGAAACATCATCGCACCCACCCCACTCGCCCCATCCACAGCAAATAATTTATTTAATAAGGAGTTCTATAATGAATATGATTAAAAATAGGTTGATAGGATGAATGGAGCCAGCCAGGGAATGTTTTCCAGAAGGGAGGTGAAGGACATAGTGATATCCGTCATAGTACTCTCGTTAGTTTTTGCGTACCCTGAGATTTTTTTCGAGCCTGTATTTTTCCTGGTTTCGCTGTTCGTTGTTGGTATAGCCTTCATGGGGCACGAGCTCTCCCACAGATTCACTGCAAGGAGGTTCGGTTACTTTGCTGAGTACAGGATGTGGCCCCAGGGGATCATGCTTGCTATATTCTTTACTTTGGTCTCCAATGGAAGCTTCATATTCGCAGCTCCCGGTGCTGTCGTATTCGGGTCATTCTGGGCTTTTAAGAATCCGACAATGGAGGAGGTCGGGAAGATAGGGATAGCTGGAGCAGTGTTCAACATAGTCCTTATGTTCATTCTTATAATGGCCAACTTCTTTTACTCCCACTGGATATTGGCATACGCGGCCCTGATAAATGCATGGCTCGCGATTTTCAATCTAATACCACTCGGGCCACTGGACGGCAGAAAGGTTCTACACTGGAACAGAGGTATCTGGACCCTAGGTTTTGCTTTGGCAATCATTGGTTTTGCATATCTCAACCTTTTTCTGATGTAGTTTTTATTTAATCAGATACAATTAATCAAAACAGAGATTTTATGCGCGTAACCCTATCCTTAATCATAGCGAATATTGTGGTTTTCATTCTGCAGATTTTGTTCTATCCTGTGTTCGATGATGTTTTTTCCCTGGTCCCGGAGCTTGCATTGAAGGGGGCTTACTGGCAGTTTATTTCTTACATGTTCTTGCATTCGATTCCCTACCCAGAGCACATAATGCTTAACATGTTTCTCCTTTTCATATTCGGGATAACCATCGAGAGGGCACTGGGGTGGAGGAAATACCTTGTCCTCTATTTTGTATCAGGGATTGGATCTGCCCTCCTGTACATTGCAACAACAGGTGCAATGGAAGTGTCCATGATCGGAGCCTCCGGCGCGGTCTTCGGTGTTATGGCAGCTTACGGGTTCATGTTCCCGAAAGAGATTATATGGATTTACAAGATTCCCATACCAGTCATACTTCCAATAATTCTCCTAGCAGTAGGGGAAGTGATACTTTGGGCGATAAACCTGCAGCCTGAGATTGCAAATATAGGGCATTTCGGAGGGATAGTGACAGGAATGGTTTTGATGTCCTGGTGGAAACGCAGAATGAAACCAAAAACCATAAGGGAGCTCAGGGATTACCAGTTTTTCTGGACATGAGTTTTTCCTCAAGGCAAAATCTCAACCAAAACAGGAGCTTCGCTCGAAAACTTGCTCGCTTCCAATATATTTATAAATATGTTAATGGAAATAATAGAGATAATCACGAGGTAGAAAATGAAGTGCACAAACTGCGGAAAAAATATCGAGGCAGAGAACAACTGGGTTGAATTCCCTTGCCCAAAGTGCGGGGATGAAACCATAGTGAGATGTGATAAATGCAAGAAGCTCGAAAATACCTACAAGTGTAAAAAATGTAATTTTGTGGGACCGTAACATGAAAAAACTTATTTTCGTAACAAAGAACAAGGGAAAGTTCTGGTCTGCTAAAAATCAATTGGAAGAATATGGAATAGAGGTTTTGCAAAAGGAGTCGGATTTACCAGAACCCAGGAGTTATGACCTCAGAGAAATTGCGAAACAAAAAGCATTATATGCCTTTTCTCTTTTTAAGAAGTCGCTTATGGTAACCGATGCCGGCTTCTACATGAATGATTATGAGAACTTTCCTGGACCATTCACAAATTTCATTCTCCAAACCATAGGTATTGAGGGAATACTAAAACTTGTTAAAGAAAGCAACAGAAAAGCCAAGTTCACAAATGTGCTGGCTTATATAAAGCCTGGTTTAAAAGAACCAGTTATTTTCGAGAACTCAGTGAATGTTATAATTGCAGATAAACCAAGAGGGAATCTGGATAATACTGCATGGTCTGAATTATTTCTTATAGTCATACCACCAGGCCATGAAATAACTCTAGCGCAGATGAACAGAAAGGATTATATTAATTACTGGAAAGGTAAAGTGGAGAAAGACTCATGTTTCAAACAATTTGGGAACTGGTTGAAAAATAGGTGATGTTGATGGGAGACGTTATTTGCGTTTTCAGGGTAATGCCTGAATCCCCGGAAATTTTTGATGAAATGAAGAAATCCCTTGAAAGCCTCAGTCCACAGAGGCTTGAGGAGGAACCAATAGCCTTTGGGTTGAAGGCGTTGAAGTTCACAAAGATAATACCGGATGAGGAAGGGTTCCTGGACGATCTTGAGAACAAACTAAAATCAATAAAGGGTGTTCAGAGCATAGAAACGTTAACGGTTTCAAGGAGTTTATAATCACTTCTTCTTTTTAGCCCTCTTTTCTGGTTTTTTTGCTTTCTTTTCTTTGACCTTTTTCTTTTCTGGCTTTTTTACCTTCTTCTCTTCCTTTTTATGTTTCACTTTCTTCTCTTTTTTAACTTTCACTTCTTTTACCTTCTTCTCTTTTGGCTTTTCTGGCTCGGCCTTCTTCGCCTTCTTAGGTTTTTCCAGACCAAGCCTAGCAAAAACACTGTCTTCCTTATACGCCTTCAAGACCTCACCATCAGATGCATCACTCTTTATCTTTATCCTCTCCGTAAGAGGTTCCAGGTGATTGATGTTACATCTCCTCCTTTTGACGCGAGTAAGGGATTTCGGTCCCGTAACCATGACGAAACTCTCATCCATCTTTTTGACAATTACACAGTACTTCCCAGCTTCCCTTCCAGCCGTCTTAAGGCAGACTCTTCCAACCTCGAACATTTGTTCACCTCACCTTCTCCTTTACTTTCTCCCTTGCACAGCTTGAGCAAAGGTTTCCACCATAGGGTCTTGATGGTGCTTTCTTGCTCTTGGAGATTCTCCTGATTATGGAAGGTTTTGCCCTCGGAACACCATGCAGTTTTTTCCCACAGACTGCACACCTCGCAGGGGAAGGCCTTCTCTTCAGGTAGTGGATTATGAATGCGCCTCCCGGAAGCCTTTTCTTTACCCTTCTCAAGGTCCTTGACCTTAGTGCTGGTCTTGGCATATTATCACTAATTATGATTTCCGTTTTTGGTATTTAAAGCTTAGCTGTTCAAAAATCCGACAACCGCCTTTGCTTTAGTATCTTGCTCACATTTATGTAATCGTTTATTGAGAGCCTCAGTTTTGAATCGATATGTTTCAGGGCCTCTCCCAGGGTTTTGAAAACCTCTGGTCTTCCCTTGAAAGCATTCCTAGCATTTTCTCTAACCTGCCAAACTCCTAGAGGAACTGTGTAGCCCTCGTATATCTCCCTGAACACCACGACCCTTGCCTGTCTTCTCATTCCCCACAGCGCTTCTATCACAGCGAGCCTCGCGGCATAGTAACCACCGCCTTCTTTGTCCGCGTAAGCCGTTCGACCCCTGAAAGATTCGTACTCCTCTATAATCTCTGTTTTCTTGAGGTTGAAGGACCACATGGATCCGGGGGCCCACGCCTCGAAGTTCTCATACTCCCAGTTCCCAGGCATGAGGAGAATCTCGAAACGATTGTCCAGATAGTTGCTCGAATAGACAAGGTAATCATTGACCGAGGGGAAATCCTTGACCCCAGAAACAAGGCTTTTGAAAACTATGTCATCCGTAGCTGTTATGCTCCATCTAGTGGGAACGAGTTTTTTGTTTTCCTCCAGACCCATGATGCCTGAAGAAAGGATGGAGGAAATTCTGTAGACATCCTGCCCTGTCTTGTACAACAGGAAACCGGCCTCATTCGCCTTTATATCATCCCTCACTATTTTCTCAACCCTTCCGGAGATCTTCGGGTTCTCTGTTATCCGCATCTTTTCCAACGCTGCCGAAGGGCCCATTGGCTGGTACATATCTGAAAAGCTCATCCTGTAAACAGGCTTCCTTCTGAATCTCATCTCAACGTCTGTTGGTTTGCTTGCAAGGGCAAGCTCTTGCGTCTCTTCAACGAATCTTGATCTTGAGTGAACGTCTTGCCTAAGTTTCGATCGAAGAAGAAGGGATTGCAGTTCTATTATATCCCCGTAATCCATACCGAACCAGGAACCAGGAGAGTCAAGCCTCGCTTTCAGTTCTATTGCTGTGAGCGGGCCTATGCTTACGCGGGGATATCCAATTCTTCCCACGAACACGTTCATGCTCGGGCCGAAAAAATCCTTTGAAACCCTTTTTTCTATCTTCGGCTCAACCCTGAATCTTGCAAGCAAGGGACACTTCTCCCTTCCACAGAGCGCCCTGCTACCCTTGCATATTATGCACAGATTGGCTGGAGAAACCATGAGAAACACCCGAGAAAAATATATTTAAATTAATATGAATCAAAACAATATATTGTTTGACACCCGGTGATGGAATGAAGTGTCCAAAATGTGGAAAGGACGTAGAGAAGGATTGGGAATATTGTCCGAAGTGTGGATTCCGTTTCAGGGACTCCGAATTCTTTAGGTTTGATGATATATTTGAAAGGGTTCAGAAGCAGATGGATCAGATGAGCAAGATGTTTGAAAGAGATTTCGAGGTTTTTGACCTTTCCCCAGTTTTCAGGGAAAAACCAGTAAACAGGAAGGCAAAGGGATTCAGAATAACCATGGGCAGCGGAACTGGAAGAGAACCAAAGATTTCTGTCCAGACCTTCGGGGACGAGAAAGATGAACTGAAAAAGGAGATTTTGGAGCAGCTGGGAATGGATAAGGGAATGGAAAAACCCATAAAACCAGAGAAAAGCGAGAGAAAGAGATTCAGAATCCCCAAACTGATAAAACCCAAAGAAGAAGCAGCGGAAATAAAGGAGAGAAAAGAGCTCCCTATGCCCAAATTCACAGAGGAACCAAAGACTAATATAAGGAGACTGGATTCAAAGGTTGTGGTTGACATTGAAATTCCTGGAGTGAAATCCCAGGAAAACGTAGACGTGAGAGAGCTGGAGAACTCAGTCGAGGTGAAAGCGTTGGCAGGGGACAAGGCATACTTCAAGATCCTCACAAAACCATCCCAGTTCAGGCTGACCAGCAAGAGCTTTGAAAGGGGTAAACTACACCTAGAATTCACCTAAAACCGCTATGTAGAAGGCAACCAAAAGCTTTAAATACCCTAATATGTCACTATATAATAGTGACAAATAGGTGATTATATGATGGAAGAAAGAATAAGACCATTGGGAGAATCAATGGAAATAATTAGAAATTACAACCTCGAATTTTCCGAGAGGGGAGACCCATACGGCAGCAGAATGGGTATAGCTTTAGGTAAGCATCAGGAGCGTCTTAGCGAAATGTCAGAAAAAGATAAAGTTGTATATGCTTCAAAAGTTGCAGACTCATTAGAGACAGGAACCCTTGCAAAAGAACCCCTTGAAGCTTAGAGAGATATCAGCAGAAACTACTTCCTTAGGTTATTTTAATCCAGACATATTCTGCAGTTCTCAAGTGATGGGTACATCTTCTTATGTATCTCGCACACCATCCCTGAGGAGCGCATGAACTTACATATGCCGCAGAACTCTAGGGTTATCTGATCCTGGGACAATTCGCCGGATGCTGTTCTCTTTGTAAGGGAATCAATCATCTCCAAAACCTTGGGATTGCTTTTGAACATCTTTATTCTATGACCCCTCAGCTCCCTTTTGTACTGGGAGATTGCAGGTTGTGTGGTTCCCAGGCGCTCTGCAGCAATCTTCTGGGAAAAGCCATGCTTCTCTACAAGCTTCCTGGCAACTATCGCTCTTATCCCAGGCAGAACCTCCAGAACCATTACCTCACAAATCGGCTTCATCTTAACACCTGAAGTATTAAAAAATTGGAGTAAAGGTTTATAAATATAACACTGTTATACAAAATCTGCCTTTCAAGAGACGTTTATAAATCTTATTTACAATATAATAAAGATTCTGATGGACTTCAAAAACCGTGACATAATCTCTATACGCGATTTTTCCAAAGATGAAATACTCCATATTCTTGAAACATCGAAAAAGATCGAGAGCAAGCCGGATCCCGAGCTCCTGAAGAACAAGATAATGGCCTCCCTGTTTTTCGAGCCGTCTACGAGAACCAGGATGAGTTTCGAGTCTGCCATGAGAAGACTCGGGGGCAATGTGATAGGATTCGATGACCCCAATACCACATCACTCAAAAAAGGAGAGACTCTGTGGGACACCATAAAGATGGCAGAGAGCTATTCAGACGTGATAGTGATAAGAAGCCCCATAGAGGGGGCCTCTCGGCTGGCTGCAGAGGCAGCGAAGGTTCCTGTAATAAACGCAGGGGACGGGGCAAACCAGCACCCCACTCAGACTCTCCTGGACCTTTACACCATACTCAAGGAGAAGAAAACACTCGAGAACCTCAACGTCGGGTTTCTGGGGGATTTGAAGTATGGGAGAGCAGTTCATTCTCTCGCCATCGCTCTCTCCCATTTCAACGCTAGAATGTTCTTCATATCACCCAAGGCTCTGAAGATGCCAGACTCGTATCTGGAGGAGCTGGAACAGAAAGGTATATGGTACAGGGAAGAGGAGGACCTCTTCAAGGTCAGCAGGGAACTCGATATCCTTTACGCAACCAGGATACAGAAGGAGAGGTTTCCGGATCCACTGGAGTACAAAAAGTACGCAGGGGTTTACAGGCTTGACAGGAAGCTTTTGGATCACATAAAACCAGGACTCAGGATACTCCATCCACTTCCAAGGGTGGACGAGATACACCCGGAACTAGACGATACAAAACACGCTGTTTATTTCGAGCAGGCCAAGAATGGCATTCCTGTAAGACAGACTATCCTTGCTCTGGTGTTGGGAGGATAAAATGAAAGGAAAAACCTTCAAAATATCCGCAATAAAAGAAGGGACCGTTATAGATCACATCTCCGCTGATCACACCTTCAAGGTGGTGGACATTCTGAACCTCAAGGGATTCGACAACGTGGTGACCGTGGGCATGAATCTGGAAAGCAAGAAGCTCGGAAAGAAGGGTCTCATCAAGATAGGCGGGAGACACCTGACCAAGGAAGAGGTTGACATGATAGCCATCATCGCTCCTAAGGCAAAAATAAACATAATAAAAGACTACAACGTTAAAGACAAATTCAGAGTCAAGATACCCAATGTGATACATAACATAATTAAATGTGCAAACACCAATTGCGTGACCAACGTATATAAAGTCCCCACCAAATTCCACGTTCTAAAAGGCGATCCCCTGAAGATACGATGCCACTACTGCGAGAGGCTGATGGACATAGAGGAAGTGGAGATGGTATGAAAATCCTCTTTTCCAAAAAATGTCTTGAGTTCTGGCAGCCAGGCCATCCCGAATCCCCGGACAGGGTGAGAATGGTCTACGAGTTTCTGAATACTCACAAAAACTTCAATTCCATTGAACCGGAGCCATGTACTGAGAAGGACATACTGCTTGCTCATTCCAGGAACTTGCTAAACCAAGTGAAGAATGGGAACTTCTTTGATTCTGACACCCCAAGACTTCCTAGTATCTTTGACTATGCAAAACTCTCCGCTGGCTCTGCAATCCAGGCAGCCAAGCTTGCCCTTGAGGAGGAGGAAACGTTCTCCCTAATGAGACCCCCAGGTCACCACGCTGGCAGGGATTCCCTCGGAGGTTTCTGCTATTTCAACAACATCGCAATAGCAGCGGCAAGGATTCTGAAAAAGGCAAAAAGAGTCGCAATCTTGGACATTGATTGTCATTTTGGTCAAGGAACACAAGAGATATTTTTTGGAAATGAAAAGGTGCTTTGCGTCTCTTTGCATCAATATGGCATATATCCTGGTGGTGGTAAATACTCGGATAAGAATTGTTTAAATTACCCGATGAATGCTGGTACTGGAGAATCAGAATATCTCGAAAAACTTAAGATAGCAATAGAAAAGATAAAGAAATTTAACCCAGGTTTGCTCGCAATATCTGTGGGTTTCGATACGTACAAAGAGGATCCCCTAACAAATATTAATTTGGAAATAAAGAGTTATTCTAAAATTACAAAAATTATAAATGAAATTGAAAAACCAAAATTTGCAGTATTGGAGGGTGGTTATAGCAACGAGTTACATCTCTGTGTATATGAATTTTTAAAAAATTTCTGATTTATTCAGTTTAATTACTTGTAAATCCTCTTCTTTTGCTTATAACTTATCTTGAACGGATCCTCAATCTCGAATCCAATGTAATTTGTTCTTGTGGATTCTATATAATTCCCAGAGAACTGGCCGTACCCTGTTAATATCTTTTCCTCAGTTTCTTGCTCTTTTTTCTCAGGAATTTCTGTTCTTATAACAATCTCAGCCACCTTCTCCGTATCTGATTTCTCTACATCAATGTGAGATTGGTAACCCATGCTGGTCTTGAATTTCCATACCAATCTTCCCTTTAATGAAACGGCATAAAGATTGCAATCCCAGCATCCAAAATAGATTGTGTTATTGTAAATCACTGGCGATGAAGCTAAAATGCCCCCTGTTGCGAATTTCCAAATCTTTCTACCACCAAGTGTGAGAGCATAGAAGTTCAAATCGACTGATGGGAAATAAACGACATTACTGAAAACAGCAGATGATGCACTCACACTGCTGCCTGTGGGAAACCTCCAAAGGAATTTGCCTTTTGTGGAAATAGCATAGATGTTATCATCCCATGAACCGAAGTATATGACATCATTGTGTATGGTTGGATTACAATTGTGTTGAATGGGGCCATTTGTTGAAAATCTCCACAATTCTTTTCCGTTGATATCAAGAGCGTAAAAGTTGTGGTCAAAGGAACCCATGTATATCCTGTTTTTATATATGGAAGGTGAGCCAACAACGTCTCCCGTGGAAAACCTCCAGACCTCCTTTCCTGTTTTGCAATCAACTGCGTACAGGTTTCTGTCCCATGACCCAAAGTACACTACGCCATTGTGAATAACAGGGTTTGATGAGACAGCAGAATGCGTCGGAAACTTCCATATCAATTCACCTTCTGTTGATACTGCATACAAATTCTTGTCTTTTGATCCGAAGTAAATGACCCCGTCTGATACAGCGGGCGAAGATAGTATCTTGTCATTCGTACCAAAATGCCATAATTTATCCCCGTGCATAGACAATGCATAAAGCCTGTTATCGAAAGATCCAAAGTATATTACACCGTCATGTATTGTTGGAGAGGATCCGATTGCACCTTCTGTACCAAATCTCCACAGCTCTTCGCCTGTCTTTGCAGATACTGCATACAAGTTCCTGTCAAAACAGCCAAAATACACAACCCCGTTGTGCACAGCAGGCGACGACAATATGCTTCCGCCTGTTGTTATGTTAAATGTCTGGGTCCTTTCCAGTTCCTTTATTATCATCACAATGGTCTCAAGCTCCAAGTTCCCGAACCGGTCCTCATCTATTACGTTTTTGACATCAATCCTCTCTGCTGGTGTTTCTCCCAGAAAGTACTTTGCCATGACGTAATGTTATAGTTTTAAATTAAAAAGAAGAGTATATAGGGAGTATGAAAGAAGGGGACTTTGTAAAGGTGGAATACGTGGGAAGGGTTTCTGATACGAATGAGATTTTTGACCTGACCTCTGAAGAGATTGCGAAGAAGGAGGGAATCCATAATCCTAACTACAGATACGGACCTGTTCTGGTCATAATAGGAGCAGGCATGATTATTCCTGGTGTGGAGAAAAAACTCAAGGGAATGAAGCCAGGGAAAGAGAAGGATTTCGATTTCGAGCCAGAAGAGGGGTTTGGAAAGAGGGATGTCAAGAGAATAAAGATAATATCCCTTGCGAATTTTATCCGCCAGAAGATAAACCCAGTTCCCGGCACCTTTGTTGAAATAAATGGTCGCCAGGCAAAGATCCAATCCGTTTCAGGGGGGAGGGTTAGGATTGATTTCAATCATCCTTTGGCGGGAAAGAATCTGAGGTACAAGGTGAAGATAGTTGAGGTTATAGAGAAACACCTGGAAAGGGTTAAAGCGATAACTGATTATTACAGGCTTGAATGCGAGCTCAAGCTTGAGAATGGGGTTCTTGATGTGAAGACCAAGGAGACGGTTCAGGACATCGTCAGGAAGATCCTAACAGATGTGATAACCAAGTGGGTGAAGGAGGTCAAGAAAGTCAATTTCTCTGGCGGAAAAGAGCAAAAAACCGAGTCAAAAACCAAGGAAAAAACGAAAAAAGAAAGCAAATAAACAGGGTGCCAGGTATATAACAGTGTTATACCTTTTCAATGATTAGATAAACTTATAAAGCTTACTTTTATACAATTACTCACTAATAATTTTGGAAAAAATTAAAGACGTGGAGGGTATTGTATGGCAGAGCGTGATGACAGTCCAGTTCTAAGGGAAGAGGAAAGAGTTATCGAAAGGGATACAGAAACTGATGAAGAATTGAGAAAAATCCTCGAGACAAGAAAGGCAGAGATAAAGGTAATAGGAACAGGGGGAGCAGGCGGAAACACGGTTTCAAGGCTGATGCAGGTTGGTATAGTCGGAGCTGAAACAGTTGCAATAAACACCGATGCCCAGGATCTGCTTTACACAGATGCGGACCGGAAAGTGTTGATAGGGAGAGACCTGACAGGCGGACTTGGGGCAGGAGCAGACCCAAAGATAGGCTCCGAAGCAGCGAAGGAATCAAAGGACGATATCAAGAAGTCACTGGAAGGTGCAGACATGGTTTTCATTAACTGCGGCCTTGGTGGCGGTACAGGAACAGGAGCGAGCCCGATAATTGCAGACATTGCAAAGAAGCTGGGAGCCCTTACTGTTGGCATAGTAACTTTACCGTTCAGGATGGAGGGAAATCAGAGATACAAGAACGCACAGGACGGTCTTGAGAATTTGGAATCAATGGTGGACACACTGATTGTGATTCCGAATGATAAACTTCTGGAGATTGTTCCTGACGTCAGCATAACAACAGCCTTCAAGGTGGCAGACGAGATTCTAGTGAATGCAGTGAAGGGAATAGCAGAGCTGATAACCAAGCCGGGTCTGGTTAACCTTGACTTCGCAGACATAAGAGCGGTCATGGGTTCAGGCGGACTGGCAATGATAGGAATGGGAGAGTCAGACACAGAGAACAGGGCATTAGAGTCAGTAGAAAAGGCATTGAACAATCCATTGCTTGACGTGGACATAGAGGGAGCAGCAGGCGCATTGATAAACGTTTTCGGAGGCCCGGACATAACCATAAGGGAATGCCAGGAGATAGTAGAGGGAGTTTCGAGCAAGATCAACCCTGATGCAAAGATAATATGGGGTGCTCAGATAATCAAGGAACTCGGTGACACCATAAGGTCAATGCTTATAGTAACAGGTGTCAAGTCCTCGCAGATATACGGACCAGAGAAGACGTACTCAGTGGAGAAGCAGAAAGAGATCGAGAGAGTTCTGGGGATCGACTTCGTCAAATAAATCCCCTTTATTTACCCTTTTCCTTTTAGAATAGTTGTTTCTTTATTTATGAGTTTTATTCAGTCTAATTAGTTAACCAATATTGTTCCTGAAAGCCATAAAACCATTTTCTTTCATTGCGTTTGCTACCCTTTCCTGAAGTTCCTTACCAGGGGTAAGTGAGACCATGAGCCCACCCCTTCCTGTTCCCGTGAGCTTTGCACCCAAGGCACCGTTATCCTTTCCAATCTTTATAAGGGTCTCGAGTTCATCACAGGAAACACCGATTCTTCTCAGAAGCTCCTGGTTCTCATCCATTAACCTGCCTATTTTTTCAGCATCTGCATTGATGAGCGCTTCCTTCGCTTCTTCAGTAATCTCTTTTGCCCTCTTGAAAATCTCCTCGAATTCCTGAGGATTCTCTTCTTTTTTCCTAGCAACATCCTCAACCACGGTCTTCGTATCCGAAGTGATGCCTGTGTTGCCTTCAACAATCTCTATCGGGGTTTTCATGCTTATCCTTTCTATCTTTGGAGGATCACCCTTTGTGAAAAGGATTATTCCACCGTAAGTTGCCGCTGTGTTGTCTATCCCAGACGGGATTCCATGATATCCCTTCTCGCCTTCATACGCAACCTTGTTGATGCCTTCATCATCAAGGCCTAGCTTGAAGTGCTCATTTATAGCGCGGGCAATTGCCGCGCAACTTGCAGCGCTTGCACCAACACCGCTCGCAGCGACCAGATCCCCTGATAGTGTTATTCTTATGGGATTCTTCTCAACATCAATTTTCAGAAACTCGAGAATCCTTCTCAGGGAATCTCCCTGCTGTTCCTTTTTCTTTTCCTTGTAACCCGGGGTCTCTGGTCTGTTATCCACTAGCTCAAATTTGTCAGAACCCTCAACCTTTGCTATGGTCTTTCCACTGAGTGCAGATGCTATTGCAGGAATACCGTAAACCACAAAGTGCTCCCCAAAGAGAATCACCTTTCCATAACCGTAACCCTCGGACATAATATCACAAACCATTGATTAGATTGTATTTGTCCCTAGATTTAAAAAAGTTTTTGGTATCTGTCAAACAAATATACGTCAATAAACCCATTTCTGATATTATATTTAAATTTAGAATGCAATTATGTGTTATTATGAATTTCAGGGAGTTTGTTGACAGTCTGGAGAAATCAGGTAAATTGGTAAAGATAAAAAAACCAGTAGACGTCAAGTATGAGATAGCTACACTCATGAAGCTGATGGATGGAAAGCCTTTACTTTTTGAGAATGTCAAAGGCTTTGACATGCCTGTTATAGCTAACATATGCTCTACAAGGGAACTGGTTGCTCTGGGCATGGGTATAGAGAAGGATCAGATAATAAGTAAACTTTCCCATGCAATTGAAAACCCCAAGGAACCCGAGGCTGTTGAAACAAATGAATATGAGGAGATGGAAGCGGATCTTTCAAAATTCCCGATACTTACATACTACCCTTTTGATGGAGGACCTTACATTGCTTCAGGGATTGTGATAGCAAATGATAAGGAACTAGGTTTGAATGCCTCTTACCATAGAGCAATGGTGATAGGAAAGGACAAAATGGTGATGAGAATCCTACCGCGGGATTTCAACACTTTTTTGGAAAGGGGAAACAAAGAATTCGCTTTCTGTATAGGCAATTCCATTCCTGTTATGCTCGCCTCGGCAATATCAACAAAGACAGGCAGCAGCGAACTCAATATAGCAAACGCATTGGGTGAAACCAAACTTGTTGAACTTGGTGGTCACAAGGTTCCAGAAGCGGAGATAGTTATGATAGCAGAGATGACTGGAGAAGAAGCAGATGAAGGACCCTTCCTAGACCTTACCGAGACTCCTGACATAGTGAGAAAGCAGAAAGTAGCAAAGATCAAGAAGATATTCGTGAAGAAAAGTCCCATGTTCCATGCGCTTCTGCCTGGCGGGATTGAGCACAAGACTCTAATGGGCATGCCCAGGGAGCCCACAATATTCAGGGAAGTGTCAAAAGTTTGTGATGTAAAGGACGTTCTAATAACTCCTGGAGGATGTTCATGGCTTGATGGGGCAGTAAGCATAAAAAAGAAGAATCCGGATGATGGAAAGAAGGCGATAGAGGCAGCCTTCAGGGGACACAAATCAATGAAACATGTTTTTGTGGTGGATGATGATATAGATATACACAATCCCAATGAAATAGAATGGGCAATGGCCACGAGGTTCCAGGGGGATAAAGACCTTGTCATAAAAACAAAGGAAAAGGGATCTTCACTGGATCCGTCATCAGATCTTGAGACAAGGGAAACATGTAAGCTCGGGTTTGACCTGACCATACCTTCTGACAGGGAGGCCAAGCATTTTAAAAAACCCGAACTGCCAATGAAGCTTAAACCTGAAGATTATGTAGGTGATTGATTTGCATTTGACAAAAGAACAGGAAGAGATGCTTGAAGGGAAGCATGGTAATGCAGTCAAAAAGTCAATGGAGATTCTGGCTGCACTGGGCAATATATTTGGTGCAGAGAAACTGATTCCAGTAAAGAGTGTCCAGATATCCGGCGTCAGCTATGACAACCTCGGTGATGCAGGACTGGAGTTCCTTGGCATAATGGCAGAGGACGGTAAGATCAAGGTGAAAACTACATTGAATCCTGCGGGCATGGATATGGAGAACTGGAAGGCCTTGGGAATAGACCCTGAATTTGCAAGAAAACAGAAACTCGTTATAGAAGCCTTCGAGAGGATGGAAGTCGAGACGACATGCACCTGCACCCCATACTTTATAGGCAACAAACCCGAGTTTGGGGACCACATTGCATGGGGAGAGAGCAGCGCTGTAACCTATGCAAACTCTGTTCTGGGAGCAAAAACCAACAGGGAAGGCGGACCAAGCACTATAGCCTCTGCCCTGACAGGATTGACTCCTGAATATGGATTCCACTTAGATAAGAACAGGCAGGCTCATTTCATTGCAGATGTGAAAGCGAGAATAGACAATCCGATGCTTTTCGGGGCCTTGGGCAACGTTGTAGGAAAGATTGCGAAGGGTAGGATCCCGCTTATAACCGGAATCGAAAAAGCCACAACAGAGGATTTGAAAGCTCTGTCCGCTTCAATCGTTACATATGGTGGCGCCCCCATCTTCCATATAGAGGGCATAACCCCAAACAAAACAGAAACCCCCGAAGAGAAGGTAACCGTTACGCAGGAGGACATAGAGAACGCGGTCAAGGAGATGAACGATACGGATGACGTGGAGTTTATATTCCTAGGATGTCCACACTGCTCCCTGGAGGAATTGAAAAAAATATCCGAGCTTCTGGATGGAAAGAGTGTTAAGAAAGAACTCTGGATAGGCGTGGCAAGGCCGATAAAGAAGATAGCGGACGAGAAGGGATACTCCAAGGTTATAGAGGATTCCGGAGCAAAACTTGCATGTGATACATGCCACGTGGTTGCCCCACTAAAGGGAAGGTTCCATTCAATAGCAACGGATTCTGCGAAGGGTATATTCTATGGAAGGGGAAAGAACAATTTCAAAACCATATTCCGGACAAGAGAGGAATGCATAAAACTGGCGGTGTAAGAATGAAGGGAAGGAAGATATTCAGCGGAAGGGTGGAAGGAGAAGCTCTGGTAACGAATGAAGGGATTTCATTTTACGGGAGCGTGGATCCTGATACCGGGATTGTTACTGAGAAAGGTCATCCTCTCGAAGGAAAGAGCATAAGCGGGAAGATACTGGTTTTTCCCAGCGGCAAGGGATCAACCGTTGGTTCATACACAATGTACAGGCTGAAGAAGAATGGAAAGGCTCCACTGGCAATAATAAACAAGGAGTGCGAGACCATTGTTGCAGTGGGAGCAATAATATCAGAAATTCCCTGCGTCGACCAAATAGACACTGACAGCATAAAGACAGGCGACAGACTCAAGGTAAATGCTGATGAGGGTGTGGTCGAAGTTGAAAAATAGAATCGTTGTAGGGATAACAGGAGCATCCGGTGTTATTCTCGGAATCAAACTTCTGGAATTTCTGAAAAAGACGGGAATAGAAACCCATCTTATCATAACAGGGATTGCAAAAAAGATAATAGAGCATGAAACCGATTACAGTGTCAAGGATGTTGAAAAGCTCGCTGATTCTGTTCATGATAACAAGGACCTTTTTGCCCCAATCGCTTCTGGCTCATTCAAAATCAAAGGAATGGTTGTTATCCCATGCAGCATGAAAACCCTTGCAGGGGTAGCGAATGGTTACTCTGATAACCTTTTGCTCAGGGTTGCTGATGTCTGCCTGAAGGAGAGAAGGAGGATGATATTGGTCGCGAGGGAAATGCCTCTGAGTCAGATTCATGTAGAAAACATGGAAAGGGTTTCAAGAGCAGGAGGGATAATCCTGCCACCGGTTCTAACATTCTACTCAAAACCAAAGAATATAAATGATATGGTTAACCATGTTATTGGAAAGGTTCTGGATATGCTTGATATAGAGAATGATGTGTACAAGAGGTGGGGCAAATGAGCGATGTAGTCCTAGTCAAACTCGGTGGGTCCCTGATAACAGACAAATCTAAACCATTTACAGAGAAAATGGATGTTATCAGCAGACTTGTAAGGGAAATTCATGAGGCAAGACAGGAGTGTGGAGTAAAGATAATAGTAGGTCATGGCGGGGGCTCCTACCCACACGAGCCTGCAAAGAAATACCAGACGCATAAAGGTATGGCAGGACATGAGAGCCTCAAGGGCCTGGCACTTGTCCAGGATGCAGCCGCAAGGCTGAACAGAATCATTGTTAAAGCCCTCATAGACGCAGGAGAGAATGCAATATCCGTTAATCCTTCTTCCTGCACGATTGCTGAAGACTCAAGAATAACAGAATGGTACACGAAACCACTCGAGAAATACCTCGAATACAGGATGCTTCCTGTTGTTTACGGTGATGTGGGAACGGATTTTAAGCAGGGATTCTGCATACTCTCAACAGAAGAGTTGTTCTACCATTTATCCAAAAAACTAAATGTAGGCAAGATAATAATGTGCGGGAAGACTGACGGGGTCTTTACAGCGGACCCGAACACCAACCCCGATGCTAAACACATACCAGAGATAAATTCAGGAAATTACCAAGATATCGAAAAATTCCTTACAAGCTCTGACGGGATTGATGTTACAGGCGGAATGCTGCTCAAGGTCAAGAGAGCGGTTGAGCTTGCGAAAGACGGGATAGAAACCCACATCATGAACGGAACAAAACCAGGATTTCTGAAGAAAACCCTCCTGAACGAAGAAGTAATGAAAACAGTAATAAAGGCTTAAGCCTGCATGACGATACAAACTTATTTTAAAAATGAGAACTATAAAACCTAATAGAATCGTATGACGGATTGAATAGGTTGAAACTAGCTGTCTTTCGAAATTATGCCTTGGTAGCTCAGTAGGTAGAGCGTCACCTTGGTAAGGTGAAGGTCGCGGGTTCAATTCCCGCCCGAGGCTCTTATTTTTAAATAAACTCGTCATAAAAGCCTAAGTAAGGGGATGTGAGGTAATGGCTATCCTAGCCGGCTCCAGCGAATCACTGGAGATTCGAGGCATCTGCCTGTGAGAGAAGAAACCGGCTTATCTGGGTTCGACATTCCAAAAGGACGAAATTCCCAGCGTCCCCATTTCGTTATTTATAGAAAAAATAACAATTATCATACATGGGGAAGAAACTCCAGGCAGCCTTCGAATACCTGGTAATAGTCTCGATAGTTCTGGTTTTTATGATACCCATATGGGCATACGTTACTAGTACGCAGCGGGATACCAGCACTGAACTGGCCCTGACCTATGCGAAAAACACAGCCAACCAGATAGCTGACGCCTCAAACCTTGTTTATTCCCAAGGACCCCCCGCAAAGGTCAAGATAAACGTTTATGTCCCGTATGGTGTTGACAACATAACCATACTGAACAACACCATAAGATTTAGGCTTAATGTTGATTCCGGAATCACGGATATCTTTGCCTTCTCAACTGCTCAGTTGAACGGAACCCTGCCAAAGAAACAGGGATACTATTGGATAGAAGTCGAAGCAACGGACGATATTGTCCAGATAGAACAGAGTTCATTTTAGAATCGCAATACCCTTTTTGCTTATCCCAAATGGGTGTATGTTTGTTGAGTGATCACCCATCCTCATCTTCCTTATCATCAGGCTCCTCTTGTATTTAGCAAGGCCAAGATACTGCAATACAATAATGGAGTCCACCATGAATTCAATAACACCAAACCTTGAAAGAGAATTGCTGTCCTCCAGAACCTCAGCAGTCACGAGGCCAATCCTTTCCATCTCCCTTATCTTCTGTATGACCTTGAATAATGCCTTCCTGATCTCAAAAACATTCGTAAGGTAGAGTTCAAACATGGAAACAGAATCTATCACAATCCTCTTCGCATTCATCTTGTCGATAGCCTCTTGCAGCTTGGTCGTGAGGGTTGAAACGTCGAAGGGCTCGAATTCCAACATTCTAATCCACCCCTTCTTCTCAAGGGTTTCAAAATCCCAGCCGAAGTTTTTGACCTGCCTCATTATGTTCTTCGCGGTCTCTTCTGTTGTTATGTAAATACCTTTTTGCTTGTGTTTCATCACGCCATCATATAGAAACTGTGAGCAAAGGATTGATTTTCCTGTTCCTGTTTTTCCGCTTATGAGATTCACGGTTCCTTCATCAAAACCTCCACCCATTAACTTGTCCAGACCAGGAACACCGCTAGAAGTTTTCATAATATATCCTTTATTTTTTGGATTCATGTTTTATAAATTTATGCTGAATCAACTAAATTTACATTAATCAGAGCTTTTCCAGTTCCTTCTTTAGATCATCCCTCTCAACATTCAGTCTGATCTTCTCCTGTTCGTAGTTCTGGACCATGCGATTGAAGGTCTTCTCATCAATCTTCCTCTCGTAGTATTCCTTCTCCACTTCCTCCTTTGCCTTCTCTATGTTATTAATCTTTCTATCCAGCTCCGCTATCTTGTTCTTCACCTCGGTCTTCCTGTCAACCTTTGGTTTGGCAGGCTCCTCCTTTATGATAACCTCTTTTCTTCCCCTCTTCCAGACTACACCAGCAAGGAGCATAACAGCTATCACGAACGGAAGAACGAACCATAAAAGACTAAACGGAGCGAAACCGGCTGTCAGGATTATCTCACCCGGGAACAGCCTCTCGTTTCCGAATTGATCCTCTGCATGCACATCAAAGGTGAAGACACCCTGATCCTCAAGATTATAATCAACTTCATATACACCAGGCTCACTGGTTTCATTCAGATATATTATTTGATTGCCAATCTTCAGGTAAACAGTCGCATTCTCTAATGGTTTGTTGTCCGGATAAGTTAGCTTCAAGAGAATATTTACAACATCACCCGGCTGGAAGTTTGTCTGTGAGGGAGAAATCCTTGTGAGTTTAAGCTCCAGCGGGGTTATGTACACATTCACACTCTTCCTTCCGAAGTACTCGTCTGGTGTTTTTGCAACACACGTCAGTATCCAGAGGCCCAAGGGCGCCTCCTTTCCTATCAAATAATCACCATCATACACCCCATTCCCAACCCCGTTCAATTCTATGCTTTCCTCAAACACGGGGTTAATACAAAGAACCTCTGCCCCCTCAAGCGGATCATCTCCATAGGAAACCTTCGTTCTTATTTTCACAGAGTCCCCCTTCTTGTACTTGCTTCCTGGTCCAGGAGAAAGGAAATCGATCCTGTAAACCTCCTTTTCCGAGGGGAATATTCTTACCTCCTTGGAGGTGAAGTTGTAGTTACCTTCGCTATCTTTTGTGTTCAGCTCGAACCTGCACACCTCTGCAGGAGTTGCCATGGATATCAGATACTCATATAAGTAGTTACCAGAACTGTCTGTGTCCAGGGTTATTTCCATGAAGCTTCTCGAGGGACACACGAGCTTCAGCTTTATGCTTGCCTGTACAGGCTTTCCGTTTTTCAACACCTGACCCTGAAGTGTGACCTTATCCAAAATCTCATACTCATTCTTATCAGTTTCCAAACTGACATCAAGTTCCGGGTTCACGTAAACGTTTGTTGTTTCGGTCCATATCTGGGAATCCCTTTTCACAAACACTGTTATTATGTAGGAACCCTTGCTGATGGTATCACCAACACTTATTGTTTCCGAATATATCCCATCACCAGACTCGTTAAGCTGAACAGGTGGGAAAAAACCCTCAGACGACGCTGTCACGAATCCCCCCAACAGGGGATAACCACTATCCGTTACTTTGACCTTAACCAAAAACTCATCATCCCTTGCAAGGGTTTTTCCCCTTACTGGGGACTGGATGTCTATACCTATATTCGCTGCCTTGAAGATTTCTATACCCCCTGATGTTGTCCCAGAATCGATAGCATTAGGATCGATTGCATCTGCACTTATTCCTAATATGTAGTTCCCAAGCGTACTTGAATTCACTGTCCACTCAACCCATTGGGACTCGCCGGAATTCAGGTTTATGGTTTTGGGGTTTTCAGGGGTTGATAGGGGTGTTGTCTGGGTCAAATGGCTCCAGGGATCCCCTTCCCTTTCCTTGTATTTTGCATAAACATTCACTTCACCACAATCTCCGTCATAGCAACTGACCTCACCCCTCAAGGCAAAGGTTTTACCAAGTTCATACTGGTCCTGCAGGCTATCGAGACGTACAGAAAGACTTGGCTTCTCTGGGTCTAAAACAGTTAAGCTGTATGATCTGGACAGAGTATCACTAGACTCATTTGACGTGACTAAAAGAGTGATGGTATAACCACCACTTCTACTACCATTTATATTCCAGGAAAAATCACAGGGAGAGAGCTTGCGAGGCTCACAAGTCTGTGGGTTCTGATATTGTGTTGTTAAATTACCAGAGCTGCTCAGGTTCGTGTTATCATATCTAACGAGAGCCTCTGCCCTTCCACAGTAACTGGAATCACACTCAACTATAGCATTCAGAGACGCAGTTTCTGATATGTCCATTGTTTCCGGTCCAAAATTTGGTTCAAATGGAAAATGTAGATTACCCACAGGATTCCTGACCTCTAGATATATAACTGTTGATGTTTTATTTTCCACACCTTCCTGGTCCGAATCAGCAAGAATTTCAAGGGGATAGATTCCAGCCTCATTCCCTATAATATCCCAGGAAACACTGCAAGAACTCCCCTCCTGCATATTAGAACATGTTTTGGGATTCTCATCACCAGTACCCAAACCATCATTTGTTATCTTCTGCCCTCCAGATTTCGCATAAACCAAGACATCCCCACAATACTCCTGGGAACATGAAACCGTACCCAAGAGTGTTGAACCTTCTGAAACATTTATGACGTTTGGATTAACCCCAACGTCGGTTATTGATAAAACCCCTACCGTCTGTTCTGGGTTGACAGTCAGACTTAGACAAGAGGTTCTGTTTTCCACATCTTCGTCATCGGAGTACGCAACAAGTTTTATCTGATAATATCCAGGCTCATTTCCACGAACATACCAGGATTTTGTGCATGATTCGCCCGGTTCTATCTGGTCACAACCCTGCGGATTGTAATTGGTGGTGCTCAGGTTCCCTGATTCCCCGATAACCTCAAAATTTTCATTGTCCCCCTCCCTGTACTTTGCTAGGATTTCAACGTTACCACATGGAGCGGTTCCACAGGTTACAATCCCTTCCACCCTTACATCATCACCAAGATTTACCTCATTCGAATATATAGAACCCGAGAGACCCAAGACCCCAGGATTTATCGAGACCAGAATATGTTCGGTTTCGTTACCAACCGAATCAGAAACCGAAACCATTTTTACGTAATAATTACCCGCTTTTGTTCCTGTGACGATCCAAGAAGGCCCACACGTCTCAAGATGTTCCAAGTTTCCACAATCATACGGGTTTGAATCAGAGGTATTCATTGGGATTCCTGAAGAAGGAACATTATAATAAGGCCCATTATAATCATTTGCATACCTCAAATAAGCATTCACATTGCCACAATTCCCACCACTACATGTGATTTCGCCAATTGCATCGAAGCTTGAATACTTGGGTATGCTTCTTGAATCAATCTCCAGAGAATTCAAGAGCTCTCCCACATCACCTAGAAGATAATAGGTTACCTTCAATCCCACATAATCTATTCGTAAACACCTAGGTTGGGGTCCGAGATTTTTAATCATCACACTGTAGGCTCCACTTGAATTGTGTTGTATATAGTCCTTTACAGAAACATTATACCAACTTAAATATTTCACATTGGGTTCATCCTTAACTAGTTGGTATGTCCAACCATTATTGTAATCATTACCAACAAAAATCTTAGCATGAGTATCTTTAAAAGTATATGAGCCACAATTATTTAATCCACCCATTCTCACAGTTAAGTTAATAGAATCGATTACAACCTCTTTGTTATCTATCTGTTTACCTTGGTATGGTGCGTCATACCAGTCAGTATAAAGAACAAAAACATAGTTCAAAAACCATGCTAGTGTGTCTACTGAACAAATCCTATCCATTTCTTCGTCACTAAGCTCAGTTATAACACCTAGAAAAGGATTTTCTTCAGCCCCCCAATCAGGACACTGTTCCCAAGTTTGAACCCCAGTTGCAAAAACGGGTTCTTGAGCAAGACCCTGATTCGGAAGGAAAAGAATAAGCAAAAACACCGGAATTAAAATCAAGCTAAGCTTTACAACCCTTTCCATATTTATATAATAAGTCTTTTCGCGATTATAAATTAAACAACTTTTGGCTCTAAGGGAAAATTATTGCCTTTCTAGTAAGAAAATGTGGGAATTCTCCCATAAGTATTTAAATACACCCCAATATCTCTTAAATATGAGGGGCAGAAATTTGTCATCCTTAGCTGTAATTATCATTTTTATAGCGGTTTCTGCATACTTCTCTTTTTCCGGAAACCAGACCCTTGCGGCAACTTTATCAGAACCCTGCAAGATTTCAGGGGAAAAATGGAACTATGATGCAAACCAGAATCTTCCACCCTTTGATTGTTGCGCAGGACTGAAAGCGTGTCCTGATGGATACTGCTGCGAGGCTGGAAATGAGGAAAGAGCAATAGCAGGACAAATAACAGGCAAGGCACCAGACCAGTCAACCGAAACAACCAATCCCACAATCAATCTAGATCCAGAACCCTTAGAAACTGTCTACATATGTTATCAAAACTCAGACTGCGGGACAGATGGATGGGTTGGAGACCCGTACTGCAAGAACAATGATGTTTACCAGAGGCGGAGAACCCACACATGTAATGAAGCGGGAACTATAGACTCATATTGTACAGACTCTGATATGGAAAAGAAGAAACAAGAGTGTGAGGAGAATATTTATGGAGAGTGGGGCAAGTCATACTGCAAAAATGGTGATGTTTGGCAGAGCAGGGATTTCACAGAAAAGGGATGCCTGAATGGTTACTGCTTCACAAATACAGGAACGAGTGAGAGAATTGTTGAGGCATGTTTTGAATGCTCAGGCGGGGAATGTGTTGATGGGAACAATTTCAATACCCCGAATGGGAAAATAGTTACATGCTATCAAAACTCGGATTGCGGAACAAATGGCTGGGTAGGGAACCCATACTGCAAGAACGGAAACGTCTGGCAGAATTGGAGGACCTATACATGCTACAGTTCTGGAACAGGGGATTCATATTGTTCGTATTCGGATAAGGGAATGAAAAAACAGGATTGCTCTGAAGAATGCAGTTTCGGATCATGTTCTTCTACTGTGATAATCCTTAGCTATGTCTGTTACAATGATTCGGACTGTGGAACAAATGGTTGGCTGAACCAGGAATATTGTTGCTATGGGGGTGGAGAGAATGACGATCTTTGTGATGTGTATAGAAACTACACATGCCACAACCCAGGAACCCCCTCTGCCTACTGCACGCACACAGATGAGGGCAAGGTCAAACAGGATTGTGGGGATACAGAGTGTGGGGATTGGGGTAATCCCTATTGTTATCAAGATGATGTTTGGCATTCCAGAAGTTGTACATGGAGGGGATGTGATTCTTATGGATGTTATGAAGGCTCAGGAACAGACATCAAAAAGGTTGAGGAGTGCGGTTCCTATGGCTGCACGAACGGCCAATGCGACTTCGAATGCTATGAGGACTCAGACTGTGGAACAAATGGTTGGTTAAACCAAGAATATTGCTGCTCTGGTGGTGGAAATAATGATGATGTTTGTGATACCTACAGAAACTATACATGCCACAACCCAGGAACACCATCAGCTTACTGCACACACACAGATGAGGATAAGGTTAAGGAAGATTGCGGGGATACAAGTTGCGGGCCTTGGGGTGACCCTTATTGTTATGATGGAGATGTTTATCACAGCAGGACTGTTACATATAGAGGTTGTGATTCATATGGGTGCTACGCTACTTCAGGATCAGATGTAGAAAAACTCGTTGAGTGTGGCTCCTACACTTGCACGGATGGCAAGTGTGATTTTGAGTGCTACAATGACTCAGACTGTGGAACAGATGGCTGGCTTGGACAGGAGTACTGCTGTCCAAATGCAGGAGAGAATACAGATATTTGCGACACCTACAGAACCTACACATGCCACAATCCAGGCACACCCAGTGCTTACTGCACAGATACGGATGAGGACATGGTTAAGCAGGATTGTGGTGATTCAGAATTCGGAAACTGGAGCGATCCATACTGTTATGATGGGGATGTTTACCACTCCAGAAGCTGTACGTGGAGGGGATGCGATTCTAATGCATGCTATGAGAACTCAGGAACAGATGAAGAAAAACTCGAAGAGTGTGGTGATTATGGCTGTAGCGATGGCAGGTGTGATTTCGAATGCTATGAGGACTCTGACTGCGGAACAGACGATTGGGTTGGAGACCCATACTGCAAGGATGGTGATGTCTACCAGAATTGGAGAACATACACATGCAACGAAGCGGGAACGATAGATGCATACTGTTCCCACTCAGATGATGAAAGCAAGAAAGAGGAATGTGGGGACAAGGTATGCATAAATGGGGAATGCGTCAGTGGTGATTTCCCTGACCTGGAGATTTCCAACCTAAGATTGATGTGGCCGCCGAATCCAAAAGCAGGCGAAATCATATCATTTGAGTTCATAATAAAGAACATAGGCGAGAAAAGAGCGGAAAATGTCGGATTCAGGTTCGATACAGGGGAATCCAGCTGGGACTCTCCGCAGCCAATTACCCTGGAGGTGGGAGAACAGATATATGTTGCTTATG
>DAOVCJ010000006.1 GCA_030670085.1 Candidatus Aenigmatarchaeota archaeon | reverse complement strand
TTGCCATGATCAACATGACCGACTAAGCCTATGTTAACCTCTGGAAGCGGCCTCTTCACAGTTCTCTTCTCAGCCTTTTTCTCTTTTTTCACAGCTTTCTTAGCCTTCCTGGGCTTTGTTTTTTTCGGGAAAGTAATCACCTCCGCTTGATTTTTAAGTACAAGGTTAAATATTTTTATTTAAACCTATTTAAAAAATAAGACTTATAAAAACGTAATGACGGCTTGGATAAATCAAAATAAGCCGTCGTTCGATGTGACGGGCCCGTAGCTCAGCCTGGTTAGAGCGCTCGGCTCTTAACCGAGATGTCAGGGGTTCGAAAAAGCGTATGACGGCTTGGATGTATTGAAACAAGCCGTCCCTCGAATCTCCCCTCGGGCCCATAAAATTAACGTTTAAATACCTGATTCGCAATTATTATTTGATGGCGGCCAAAGTGGGAGTGTTTACCCGTACCCATTCCGAACACGGAAGTCAAGCCTCCCAACGGTCTGGTGTGTACTTCATTCGTGAGGGAAATCCAGATAGCTGCCTTCACTTTTCATTTTTCAAAAACAGCAAGTTTTAATTATTTAAATAACAATATACTCTTAATATCAGAAAACACATGACGGCTTACATGGGTTGAGCAAAGCCGTAATTCGAAGGAAATGCTCTGGTAGTGTAGTGGTTTAGCATCTGGGACTGTCACTCCCAGGACCCGGGTTCGAATCCCGGCCAGGGCGTTGTAGTAAAATCAAGATGCGCGGAAAAAGTGTAACACCCTCCCTGAAGGCATTAAGAAATTATTTCATATTTCTGTACCTTTTTATCAATTTCTTCCCATCCAGGGACATGCCAAATTCTTGCTTTGAATTTGGTTCCCTCTTCTAGACCCGATAATATTGTTTCAGTCTCTGAATTACCATTTATCTTGAATACAAAATATCCGTTTTCAAACGTGATTTCCGTGGGTACAATATCGTGGGAAATTGTATCACCTGTTTGCGTTGTTTGGCCAACAACGGTTATTATTTTTGCCGGTCTTGCAGTATACCTGAAACCAAGTGAAACCTCTTTACCTTCTTCAATGCCTACCGAAGTCCAATTGAATTCATGAGAACCGCCGGTCTCAACGATTTTATCAATTCTAACGATTGCTGAATCATCTGGAGCATCAGTAAGTTCATCCCCTTCATAATAATTCCCTGATTCATCTAATGATAAGGAGATCACAGTGGCTTCTATGTCAGCATAAGGTGCAAGAGCAATCATGTCCTCGCCCTGCTGGGTCGTGCAGCCAGAAACAGCTATCACTAAAACCAAGGCAGGAACAAGTGCAAACCACCTTTTCATAATTATAGTTAGTCAGGAATAATATATATGATTCATTTATGATATGGGCCTTTATGAGCAAACTTGTCACGAATTACATTTATAAATTTCCCTTATCTTATATTCTTATTAACATATGGGCCCATAGCTCAGTTGGTAGAGCACCGGGCTTTTATCTGTCAGGATAAAAGCATGTTGAGGCAATCGCATGGATTGCCAGTGACAGGGAGAAATTCGCTTTAAGCGAGAGTGCTCTAAACCCGGGTGTCGAGGGTTCGAGAAGCGTATGACGGCTTGGGAAGATTGGAGAAAGCCGTCTCTCGGATTTCCCTCTGGGCCCACTTATTTTTTTATTTGTTTTCCGGTTTTTTACGGAAAAGTATTTAAATACCAAACCGAATAATAAACTCCTTGGTGAGTTTATGAATGCGACTGAAGGACTGCTGCATGAAATCGGTCTGAGCGAGTACGAAGCGAAAACTTTGATATGTCTCATGACCCACGGAACCTCAACAGCAGAGGAAATATCCAGAATGGCTAAGATACCCCTTCCCAGGGTCTATGACACAATTGAGAAGCTGATCAAGATGGGATTCGTTCTTTCCACCAAAACAAGACCCAAGCGCTACAAACCAATAGAAGCCAGGATGGCGCTTGAACACTACATGAGGCACAAGAGAGGGGATTTTGAAAGAGGTATGGATACCATGAAGGGTGTGTGCGACAAGGTAGCGGAGGATTTCTCAAAACTCATACCCGAGAGTAAGCCACCAAAGGGGGAAAAATGGGGAATGTGGTCAACAAAGAATAAGAGTAATATCGTTGCGATGAGACAAGATTCAGAAAAGCAGGCAGGGAACGAAATTCTTATGTTTTCAGGTGATGCCTCGTTTGTCAGGGATGACTCTGATATCCTCAAAAAAATAGCAAAAAAAGGCGTGAAGATGAGGTTGCTTCTATACAAACCAGAGAATGAAGAAGTTAGGAAAAATATAGAAATGCTGTCAAAAGTTGGGGTTGAGATAAAGACCGATTATAAGGGGAGTATGAGAGGAAATATAATAGACGATAAAATGGTAACAATGGTTCTGAAATGGGGAAAGCAGGTTTTTACCGGCATCCCTGGAACGGACAGAGAATTTGGCTATGAGATGCTCATAATCAACAATCCGGTTTTTGTAAGTGTAATGAAGGAGTATTTCAATCTCATCTGGGAAAAGATTTGATGCTTTTATCTCCTCTTAATTTCTTTACCCCTGAATCTGCGTTCTTCTATGCCGTTTCTCTGGAGTTCTTTTATCCTGCTCTTCTTCTCTTTCTGTATAACTGGGATATCTATTGCCAAATCATTCCATGTTTCATCAAAGGCCGTGTTTAATATGTGTATCGGTTCTGGTGGTTTATCCCAGATAAAGTAACCAACCCATATTCCTTCTGTCACTTTTTGAGGTTTTCCTAGCTCTATATCAACACCATCTTTTAACACCCTCCACAACACGTAGGCGTATTTTCCATCATCTATGATGGTGAACCTGGTAGGATCTTCAAGGCTTGTTTCATATTTTCTGATATTGATAGGTGTTCCTTTTTGATATTTTTCAGGATATTTTAAGCGTAAGTTATAAACATCCATTACACTGGATGGGATTCTGGTTGGTGTGGCCTCGGTTACTAGAATTTTCACATTAATGGGTTTTATCTTTCCTGGATTCCTAATATTCTTGACATTTTTCAGCCTATTATAAAATTCCTCCTCACTTTTAAGCTCTTCCCCTCTGAGCAATCCAGATTTCCAGCGCAGCAAAAGTTCCTCAGGCACAAATCCCCATTCTTCTATTTGCTCAGGAGCGAAATCATCATCTTTTGGGAATCCCCAGGCATCATAATCATGGCTTGTTATCTTAACAGATTTTTCAGCCTGATGCTCTAAGTTTTGTCTTGCAGAATGTATTTCAAGCTTGTCACCAAGCCGGAAGGGTTCTTTAAATCCATAGTGATCCAACATGCTTCTAAACCACTTATAACTAGCAAAATGATCCAATGTAATGGATTCTTGAGGGTCATATTCTATGGGGATATGATTTTTATAATTTCTATTGTTGATTACCATTTTGCCACCTAGATCTGTTTTCATGATATCAGGGGTTTGGATATTGACCTTTAGAATTTAAATACTTTTGCCTAAAAAACCCTTTTTACTATATTTTACGAGTAAATTTTATAAACCTTTGCATTAATTATTATATCAAGAAATTCATTAAGTGATGATTATTATGAGAACAATTAAAGATCTACATGAGATTGCTAAGGTTCTGGGAAAAGAATTGTGGGAAATTGGAGTTGGAGTACTTGAATACGATAGCAACTATGTATTAGGTATCAGGGAAAAAGGTGAACTTCTTTATGGGTTACCAAAGGTGAAGGCAAAGCGTTCTCTTACAAAAAAGCCAGATCTGAGGGGAGCCCTAACAAAGATACTCAAAGAACACGGAATACGTAACAACCCTGATAGTTTTCATGAAATTCATGAAGATGATGAATGGACAATTAGAGGCGATGCAGCTATCAAAACTACAGTTTACAGGTTGTATAGAAACGATTATAAAACGAATTTTTACACACCCGGTGTAGGTAAGATAAAGCGAAAAGGGGTGTATGGCTTACTGAATTTACTTGGCTAGGAGGCTGAAAAATGAGGGGAACAAACGTTACAAAACCTGGGTCAGAGACAATTCATAAAGTTTTTGTACTGTTTGAAATAGAAAAAGAAGGAGAATCATGTGTATTCGGTCGTAAAGGTAAAGATGATGTTATACGGTTGCCTGGATTAGAGCTGACGAATGGTGGTGATACAGAGGCTGCTTTAAGAGAGCATTGCACTAAAAAATATGGGCTTACCACTACAGCATTAAAAAAGTATGTTGAACCACAGTTTAAATTATGGGACGAAAAGATTGGTAGACTTGGTGGGGCAGTTGCCTATACATTTTACAAGGCACTAGAATTCACCGGAGATTTCCCACCTCATGCAGAATTTATACCTTCCCAAGATGTTTATGACATGATAAAAAAACTAAAAATTGATTTCAAAAAAACCTAGGAAATGAAAATTTAACCCGTTAGAATGGGTGAAAACTTTATAAAGAAGGAAGCTAAAATGTGTAAGATGTGGGAAAAATGAGGGGGACAAACGTTGCGAGACTGGATTCCAAGGGAAGGATACTGATTCCTGCCCATGTGAGGAAAAACCTGAAAGTTAAGAACGGGACCGAGGTAATCCTGGTTCCCGACCATGAGAAGAACGAACTGAGGATGCTCCCGCTTGTAAAGGGGAAATCCGCAAAGCTAAGGTTCGTTTTGACTGATCTGCCTGATTCCCTTGCAAGCATCGCAAATATCCTGGACACGAATAACATAAACATCATAGCGAGCGAGAGCAGATCCCTATCAAAGAACCTAACGGAATGGGATCTTGTGGTTGACATATCCCGCTGTTGTAACGGATTCGAAAACCTAAGGCAGGAATTCATGTCAGCAAACACCGTGAAGTCCGTGGAGATGTTCAAGGTATAATGTAAAACGAATAAAATCATGCTCACACTCGAGACCCGACTTGGAGCAATCAGATAAAGTCGGGATATGAAGATATAAATAGGTTCGAGACCTAAATAGTAGGTATCATACTTGAGACCTACAACATATACAAAAAGAAGGGGCAGCGGAGTGGCTAAGGCAATCGATATACTGAATCATGAAATGGTTCCTAAGCATGAACTTATGACGAAAAAAGAAAAGGAAGTTCTCTTGAAAAAACTCGGTATTACTGAAAAGGAGCTTCCTAATATCTTTTCAGACGATTCTGCTATAGTGAATCTTAACACAAAACCAGGGGATGTTATAAGGATAACAAGGAAATCCCCCACAGCAAGCCAGACATTCTATTACAGAGTTGTCGTTTAGAACATACCTTCTTTAGTATATCCATAGGTATGCAAAGGGCGAAGGTTGTGAATTGCGAACGGTCGCGTGGGAAATGAGCTGGAAACAGGTGGGAAATAGGCGATAAATAGTAAAATTAATAAATACTTAAAGATAATATATTAATATGGTTAAGGCATCCGTCATAGGAACCTCGGTGATTACGAAGCAAGGGCAGATAACTATCCCAAAGGATATAAGGAAGAAATTGGGGATGAAGAAAGGCGATATGATTCAGTTCGTGATAACGGTCAATGGAAACCTGATAATAAAGAAAATGGAGTTTGATAAGGAAGTGGAGTTGTAAAAAGCGTGAAACGGCTTGTTTATATCAAGGCAAGCCGTCGTGTAAAGGGTGATTTGAATGTTCATGTCCCTGTACAGGAGCATAGAGAAGGAAAGAGGATGGGTTGATTTCCAGATAGAATCCTTTAACCACTTCGTGGAAGAGGGGATGCAGAACATAATAAATGAGATAGAGACAGTTAGGATGAATCCTGAGCTTGGTGACATGAAAATGAAGTTCGGGAAGGTTGAGATTGGAAGTCCGACTGTTAAGGAGGCAGACGGTTCTACCAGACAGATATACCCGAACGAGGCAAGGGTTCGAAACCTTACGTATTCTGCACCCGTATTTGTTGACATCACACCCATAGTCAATGGGATTCAGGAGAAACCCGAGAAGGTTCACATCGGCGACCTCCCAATAATGGTCAAGTCAAAGCTCTGTTCTACTCACGGTTTAACAGACAAGGAGCTTATCCATAACGGGGAGGACCCGAAGGACCCGGGCGGGTACTTCATTGTTAACGGAACAGAAAGGGTTCTGGTTCTGATAGAGGAGATAAGCCCGAACAAGCCCATATTTGAAAAGGAGGGAGACTTCATATCAGTCAGGATAAACTCCGAGCGCTCCGGATTCAAGCAGAGGCATATTATAGAGAGGAAGCCTGACGGAGAGATAAGCATATCCTTTGCAAATATCAAGAAGGTCTCCATTATTGTTCTTCTTAAGGCCCTTGGCCTTGAAACCGACAAGGACATATGCCTTTCTATTTCTGATGACCCGAGGATACTGAATGAGCTCTATATTAATCTATATCAGTGCGAGGTTAGCAATTCTGATGAGGCGATAGATGTCATAGGAAGGAAGCTCAGGGTATCTGAGGATTACAGGATAGAGAGGGTTAACCAAATCCTTGACAGATACCTGCTCCCGCACGTAGGACAGGAAACCTCAAGCAGAATGGAAAAGGCAGAGGTTCTTTCAAAGATTGTGAAGAAGACAGTGATGCTTGCCCTGGATATGATTCCCCAGGACGATATCGACCACTACTCCAACAAACGTCTTTTGATGTCCGGTGAACTAATGGGCCAGCTCTTCAGGTCTATAATGCTTGGGAGATGGGGCCTGCTTGCAAAGATGAATTATAATTACCAGAAGCTTGTGAAGAGGGGAAAGAAACCCTCCATGCAGGGGATAATAGAGGCAAACGCCGTGACCAAGCAGATACTCTCCTCCCTCGCAACCGGGAACTGGATCGGGGGGAGAACAGGCGTTTCCCAGAGGCTCGACAGGAGCTCTTACGTAAAGACTATTTCTCATCTCAGGTCGATAATATCCCCGCTCACTTCTACTCAAGAACACTTCAAGGCCAGGCAGATCCACCCGACAGAGTGGGGCAGACTGGATCCGGCGGAAACGCCTGAGGGTTCAAGCATAGGACTCAGAAAACATCTGGCCATAATGTCAGAGATAACCCCGGGCCTGCCGGAAAAGGAGAATGAGAGGATAAATAAAATCATAACATCTGAGTGATTCTATGAAAAGGAAAAAGGCGTTAAGGAAGCCAGCAAAGAAGGTGAAGAAAAAGCTTACGAAAAGCCCAATGAAAAGACCAAAAAGAAGGCTGACAAAAAAACCAGTGAGAAAACCAACAAAAAAACCAGCAAAGAAGCCAATGAGAAAACCAACAAGGAAACCAAAGTTAGAGAGAAGGATTAGAAGGGAACCCGAAGCCAGAAAACCCAAACCCATAAGATATGAAGCCAGAAGGCCTGAAATCAGGGTAGTTGAGAAACGGGTTAGCGGAAAGAATGATGTGTACTTCAACGGAAGGGTTGTTGGCGAAATAAAGAACCCAGTCGAGTTTGTTGAGAACCTGAGGAAGAAGAGGAGAATGGGACTGATATCCCAACAGATGAATGTCGCGTACCATCCTGAATTTGGAGAGGTGAGGGTGAACACAAGCCATGGCAGGACAAGAAGACCCCTTATAATAGTGGAGAACGGGAAGCCAAAGCTTACTGATAAGATACTGAAAAAGCTCAACAAGGATGAGATAAACTGGTCATACCTTACACAGCATGGAATAATTGAATACCTGGATGCAGAGGAAGAGGAGAACACGTACATTGCACTGAAACCAGAGGATTTGGGGAAGGAGCATACACATCTGGAGATAGACCCCATAACCATACTAGGGACGTCAGCTGCCCTTATCCCCTACCCTGAATATAACAGGGGGGACAGAATAAACTATGGAGCAAAGATGGTTGGTCAGGCAATAGGCCTGATGGCAAGCAATTTCCCAGTGAGAGCGGATACCAAGTTCAACATTCTTTCATACCCACAGGCACCGCTTGTAAGAACCAACATAAGTGATATTCTTGATGAATACCCAGAAGGACAGAATGTTGTGGTTGCAATAATGTGCCATGATGGTTATAACCTGAATGACGCAACTGTTATAAACAAATCCTCCGTTGAGAGGGGATTGTTCAGGTCAATCTATTTCAGAACCTATGAGACCATAAAGAAGAAGTACTGGGGAGGCCAGGAAGACGAAATACGGGTTCCCGAACCTGGAATAAAGGGATACCTAGGTGAAGAAGCTTATATGGATATTGGGGCAGACGGGATAACAAACCCGGAAACAAGGGTGGTGTCAGATTCTGTCCTGATAGGAAAGGTTTCTCCCCTGAGGTTCCTTTCTGCTGAGGATTTTGCGGCTGACATAGAGAACAGAAGGGAAACATCTGTTACTGTTAGGTATGGAGAGGAGGGAATCGTGGACGATATCCTGATTTCCGAAACAGTGGATTCTGACCAGCTCATCAAGGTAAGGATAAGGGACCAGAGGATTCTGGAGATTGGTGACAAACTCGCCTCAAGGCACGGTCAGAAGGGCGTGATATCACTTCTCGTTCCCCACGAGGACATGCCCTTCACTGCAGAAGGAAATGTACCGGACCTGATTTTCAATCCACATGCCATTCCCTCCAGGATGACCATTGGTCAGCTCCTAGAGCTTTTGGCCGGAAAGATGGGAGCACTGGCAGGGAAGAGTATGGACGCCTCGGCATTCAACCATGTGAGGGAGGATGAGATAAGAAAGGCTATGAAGAGCATGGGATTCAGGGACGATGGAAAGCAAGTTTTGTATGACGGGAACAAGGGAACAAAATACGAGGTTATGATATTCACAGGATTGGCCTACTACATGAAGCTTGACCACATGGTTTCTGACAAGATACATGCAAGATCAAGGGGACCCGTAACCCTCCTTACCAAGCAACCGACAGAGGGTAGAGCAAAGAGAGGGGGGTTAAGGCTGGGGGAGATGGAGCAGCAGTGCCTGATTGGCCACGGAGCAGTTCTTACCCTGAAGGAGAGGTTCGATTCTGACAAGACCATGATTCCAATATGCACCAAGTGCGGCCTGGTCGCCATACGTGACATAGCAAAGAACAAGAGCTACTGTGCGGTGTGCAAGGATTCAGAGATTGTATGGGTCGAGACTTCTTATGCCTTCAAGCTCACTTTGGATGAACTGAAATCAATGGGAATATATCCCAAACTCGGGACAAAGGAGGTATGATTATGGTTTCAAAAATCTCAGAGATTACATTCGGGGTAATATCACCACAGACAGTAAAATCCCTTGCAAGGGTAAGGGTTGTAAGCTCGGACCTTTACGATGCAGACGGTTACCCTGTTGAGGGAGGGGTCATGGATCCCAGGCTCGGTGTGATAGACCCAGGGCTTCACTGCAGAACATGCGGAGGTGGCATAGGGGAGTGCATGGGACATTTCGGATACCTGGAGCTTGCAAAACCCATTGTCCATGTCCTCTACACAAAGACCATTTACCAGTTGCTCAGGATGGTCTGCAAAAAGTGCGGGAGAATACTCATCGTGCCTCCAGAGGGACAGGAAAAGAAACCAAGGAAGAAAAAATCCTCAGAGAAGACCATACCCTCAAGATGTCCCCACTGCAAGGCACAGCAGAAGAAGATAACCTTTGTGAAGCCCTACACCTTCTACCAGGACAAGGACGAGCTCAATTCTGAAACCATAAGGGAGAGGTTCGAAAAAATTCCGGACAAGGATCTGAGAAAGATAGGATTCAGGGGAGGGAGACCTGAGTGGCTCATTGTCACACTTTTCCCAATACCCCCTGTAACAGTGAGGCCGAGCATAACCCTGGAGAGCGGGGAGAGGTCAGAAGATGACCTGACACACAAACTGGTCGATGTGGTCAGGATAAACCAGAGCCTGAAGGAAAACATCGATATCGGGGCACCTGAATTCATATTGAATGATTTATGGGAGCTCGTTCAATACCACATCTCAACGTATTTTGATAATGAACTGACTGGGATTCCCCTAGCAAGGCATAGGTCAGGTAGACCTCTGAAGGGCTTGATTCAGAGACTGAAGGCAAAGGAGGGAAGGATAAGGGGCAACCTCTTAGGAAAGAGGGTGAACTTCTCTGCAAGGACCGTTATCTCTCCTGACCCCAAGATATCAATAAATGAGGTCGGTGTTCCTGAGATTGTTGCGAGGGAGCTCACAATCCCCGAATATGTAACACCACTCAACACCAAGTATGTAAAAGATCTGTTCAAGCTTGACAAGATCAATTACGTTGTCAGGGCAGACGGAAGGAGAATAAAGGTCACGATTGAAAACAAGAAGGAATTGATGAGCAACATGGGCCCTGACTGGATCGCGGAGAGGCAGCTCCAGGACGGTGACATAGTTCTCTTCAACAGGCAACCATCCCTTCACAGAATATCCATAATGGCCCACAGGGTCAGGATTATGCCGTACAAAACATTCCGAATGAATCCCTCTGTATGTCCTCCCTACAACGCGGATTTTGATGGAGACGAGATGAACCTCCATGTCCTGCAGACACAGGAAGCGAGAACAGAGGCTACCTTCCTTATGGATGTCAAGCACAACATAATATCCCCGAAATTCGGAGGTCCGATAATAGGACTGGATCTTGACCAGATATCAGGTGTTTACCTCCTGACCATGAAGGAAACCGTTCTCAGCAAGGAGGAGACCGCACAGCTTTTATCTGATGCCGGGATTGATATTGATCTGCCTGACAGGGAGAAATTTACAGGCAAGGAGATATTCAGCTTTTTGCTACCTAAAGAGCTGAACATAGAATTCAAGGCGCATGCGTGCAGGAATTGCGATACATGCGAGAAGCAGAACTGTCCCTATGACTGCTGGGTCACGATTGATAGGGGAATTCTGAAGAGGGGAGTTGTGGACAAGGTGGGCGTGGGTGCGGAAAAGGGAAAGATAATAGGCAGACTGCACAGGCTTGTGGATAACGATAATATAAAGGATTTCATAGACAATTATGGGAGACTGGGAACAGCCTTCCTGATGAAGAGGGGTTTCTCCCTTGGAATCTCTGACTTGGATCTGCCTGATGGTGCGCATAAGACTATAAGAGAGGAGATAGACAAGGCAGAGAAGGAATCACACAAGCTGATAAATCAGTATAACAAGAAGGAACTTACGATTCTGCCTGGTATGACGCCAGAGGAATCTCTGGAAGCGCAGATAATGAACGTTCTGGCATCAGGGGTAAGCAGGGTAGGAGACATAGTTTCTGAAAACATTAAGAAAAATGATATCTATTTCATGTCATCGGCAGGGGCAAAGGGTTCCCTGATAAACACAACACAAATGGCAGCTGTTGTTGGACAGGAAACTATCCTGGGCAAGAGGATAAAGAGGGGTTATCTTAACAGGACCCTGCCCCACATAAAACCCTATGATCTTTCCCCACGATCCCATGGTTTTGTATCAAGGGGTTTTAAGGACGGCCTCAGACCGTTCGAGCTATTCTGGAATATCATGAACGGCAGGGAAGGCCTTATGGATAAATCACTGAGAACCAGGAAATCAGGTTACATGCAGAGGAGGCTTGTCAACGCCCTGCAGGACCTGAAGGTGAACCATGACGGGTCCATAAGGAATGCCCACAATCAGATAGTGCAGTTCACAGCAGGTGAGGACATGATTGACCCCTCCAAATCCGACTGGGGTAACCTGGACTGGAGGGAGTTCATCGAAGCCCAGGCAGTTAAAATATAGGTGAAAGGAGCAAAAGATATGAACACGTTGCCACTGAAGGTAAGGAAAGAGCTGGATGATTACTTTACTCAGCACAGGGCATCAGAAGAGAAGAAGAAAGAGATTCTGGACATTGTCAAGACACTCTACGCAAAATCCTCCTATGATCCAGAGGAGCCGGTTGGTGTGGTAGCTGCCCAGTCCCTGTCAGAACCCGCCACCCAGATGACCATGAGAACCTACCATTTTGCAGGTACTGCAGGGATACAGGTCACCCTCGGTCTTCCCAGGATGCTCGAGATATTCGATGCCAGGAGGGAGCCCAGAACACCAACCATGAGCGTTTATATGGAGAAGGATCACCAGAGCATCGAAAGCGTAAGGAAGATAGCAAGCAGTGTAAGGGAAGTGAAAGCGAAGGACGTCATCATCTCCACAACCACTGATCTCACAGAAGTCCAGATAAGGTGCAAGTTAGATATGAAAAAACTTGCAGGCCTGGATATGGATCCCCAGAAGGTTTCAAAGTGCATAAGGCTCAGAAACACTGAGACATTGGTGGAGGGGGATTACCTTATTGTCAGACCCAAAAAAGTTGACCTGAAGAATTTGCACAAGCTCAAGTATTCCCTTCTGGAGTCGCACATAAAGGGTATAAGGGGAATATCCCAGGTTGTTGTGACAAAGGAGGGGGGCGAATGGATAATCACTACCCTGGGTTCAAACCTGAAAAAGGTTTATGAGATAGAGGGGGTTGATTACACCAGGACAGTGGGCAACAACATGTTCGAGGTCCTTGATGTTCTGGGCGTTGAAGCGGCAAGAAACGTCATAATAAAGCAGGCCAAATATACAATGGAGGAGCAGGGACTTGGGGTTGATGTGAGATATATCATGCTGCTGGCTGATCTGATGACCGTGAGGGGAAACATACGAGCGATCGGAAGATACGGAATCTCAGGCCAAAAGGCATCTGTCCTTGTTAGGGCTTCGTTTGAGGAGACCAAAAAACACCTGACCAACGCAGCCATAAGGGGAGAGAAGGACGATATGAAGGGAACCATAGAAAACATAATGATGAATCAGGTTGCCCCCATAGGAACAGGTGCATTCACCCTGATTGGCAGAATCCCAGGGCTTGCAGGAAAGCGGGAGAAGAAAGAAAAGCCAAGGAGGGCAGCGAAACCGAAAAAAACCAAGAAACCCAAGAAGCCAGCGAAACCTAAAAAAACAAAGCCCAAGAAGGCAAAGAAGCCCAGAAAGAAGAAATAGAAAACAATTTATATCATTTACGGTTAATTTTCTTAATTAGCGGTGATTGTATGCAGAAAAAAGTTGAAATTCCTGACGGTGTAACCGTTGGAGTGGAGCAGGGGAATCTGGTAGTCAAGGGCCCGAAGGGAGAGATGAGAAAATCCCCGAAGGGAGTGAAGGTGGACATAAAGGACAAGGAGGTTATACTCAGCTCGGGCTCTGAAAGGAGAAAGGAGAAAGCGATGGTAGGAACCTGGAGCGCCCATCTGAGGAACATGATAATCGGTGTTACCCAGGGATGGGAGGCTAGGCTCAAGACAGTCTATTCCCATTTCCCTGTAAAATTCAACATAGAGGATGAAAAAGTAATCATACAGAACTTCATGGGAGAGAGGAAGCCAAGGACCGCAAAGATAGTCGGTGACGCAAAGGTTGATGTAAAGAAGGATGAAGTCGTGATAACAGGGATAGACAAGGATGATGTTGGCCAGACAGCCGCGAACATAGAGCTTACAACAAAGGTCAAGGGTTATGACAGGAGGGTTTTCCAGGATGGCTGCCACCTGATCCAGAAGTGTAAACCCATAGAAGAACCAACAGAGGGTGAGAAGAATGAATAGGAAAAAAACCAACAGGGTCAGGAAGGAATCCAGGCCCATGCTAAAGGTGAGAAAGAAAATGAAGAAGAAAAAGCCAGGCTTTTCAAGGCAGGAGGGGTACAGACTGAAAAAACTGAAAAAGGCCTGGAGGAGACCAAGGGGAAGGCATTCAAAACTGAGGAAGCATGAAAGGGCAAGGGGCAGGCTTCCGAAGGTTGGTTATGGTTCTCCGAGAAGCGTAAAGGGCCTGACGAGATACGGGTACAGAGAGGTCAGAATCTCAAACCCGAATGAACTCGAGAAGCTGAACCCCGGGAAAGAAATCGCTCTCATATCATCATCAGTTGGAAAGAGGAAGAGGACAGAAATCATAAAGAAGGCAGAAGAGATGAAGATAAAGATAGTGAACTAGGACATCAACCATATTTAAAGGTTCTGCCACATATTATTATTAAACTAAATCATACGACGGAATGAGCCAAGCAATTCGACGGATTGAACCAATATAACCAATCCGTCAATCCAACTGTAACCTATCCGTCATTCCAACTTGTCTGGTTGGTTCTTATGCGAAACAAGTGTCCATTATGCGGAACATCTGGAAAGTGCTGGCACAAAAATCCAGAGGTTTTCAGGTGCCCGAACTGCTTTGCAATATTCTCAGAGTTCGGTCTGGTAGTGGAATCAGACCTGGAGTACCCAAACATATGGTCTTAAAAACGGTAAAGATAATTTCTTATTTTTATTCTGTCCTTCTCTACTCTTACCCCCTCTTTTTTCAGCAGACTCTTCTTTTTCTCCACCCCCTTTCTGCCCGGGCCTCCGTACCCTCCCAAACTACCGTCAGAGCGAACCACCCTGTGGCATGGGGTTTCAATGGGTTTCGGGTTCCTCTTCAGAGCCTGCCCCACTACCCTGGAGGCTTTGGGCTTTCCCAGAGCCCTTGCAATCTCCCCATAAGTTGTAATCCTTCCCTTCGGAACCTTCCTGCAAATATCAAGAACCCTTTCTGAGAATTCACTTCTTCCCATATTCATTCACTTCAAATTCCCTGAGAATGTAATCATTCCCATTCTTTTCCATAACGCTTGTGAAGTTCTTTTTCTCCTCGCTGAGAATCATCTTGTTTATCATATGGAGATCGTCTGGTATAATCCTATCCTTCATACCATCAAGTTCACCGAGTTTGAACCATCTGAGTTCTCCTTCACCGCCCTGTTTAATCTCACCTTCCTTGGGACTCAGCCTGCACACGAGAAGAATGAAATGGTTCAGGGCCTTTCCACTTTCCATTATACGTGCTGAGACTGTTCCCCTGAATGAGTGAAAATCCATATCCAGACCTGTTTCCTCAAGCGCTTCCCTGAGAGCGGTTTCCTCTATACGCTCTCCCACCTCCACCTTTCCTCCAGGAAGGCCCCAGAAACCAACAAATGGATACTTGTTTCTGTTTATCAGAAGAATCTCGTCGTTCTTCACAATACCCAGAACCGTTCCAACAACAAAACTCATTCAACCAACCTCGTCGTTATGATTGGTTTGTCCATTACGATTATTGTGTGTTCAGACTGGGCAATGGGTTTGTTTTCAACCTCCTTCAGAACAGGGTAGGTTTCCAACGCTTCCACCGCTCCCAGCTGCCTCAACGCGAGCGATACCTTGATGGGTGAGAATTTCTTGTAGAGCCATCGCTTAGCAAAGGGTAACGAATGATATTCATCCCTCGCCATCGCCAGGATATTCCTCGCCTCCATCAATCTCACTGGCCTGTCCATGAGATACCTGTATATCTCAACCGTTCCGGAGTTCTTTACATGACCATTGGTTTCTGTTATGAACGGCTCCAGGGCAATGACATCCCACTCCTTGAACCTGTGGTCGAGGTCGTTCTTCACGTTGAGAATTGAGGGCGGACCATGGAAGACATATTTATCCAGCGTATGTCCTGTAAGGTTGACGATAACTCCAACACCCTGATCCTTTGCAGAATTTTCGATTGTTGTTCCTATCTCTGCAAGGGAAACCCCTGGCTTTATAATCTTGATAGCCTTCTCCAGAACCTTCTCCGATGCCTTAAGCAAATGGTTCGGCTGGGAGCAGTAAGTGAACGCCATGTCCCCTATGTAACCATCTATGTGAGCCCCTATGTCAATCTTTACCAAATTACCTTCCTCTATTTCCTTCGTATCCCCAAAGGATGGGGTGTAGTGAGCAGCAACCTCGTTTATCGAGATGTTCACAGGGAATGCTGGCTTGGCTCCCTTCTTTTCTATCAGATCATCGACCCTGTTTGCGAGATCCAGAATCTTCAGTCCAGGCTTCAGCATCTTGGAAATCTCCTGCCTTACCTCTGCAGTAACACTCCCCGCTTTCTTGTATTTATCCAGAACTTCCTTCTCCATAAAACCCCTAATAATAAAATTGTTCTTTGGATTTATAATGTTTGGAGAAACGTGTCTAACCGTTTGACAAACTATATCATAACATGACGTAAGTTGTCCTCTCCAACAGCGTCCTCAAACTTCTTGAAAAAATCAGGATCTGCTGAAATGATTCTTTCCCAGGATGGGAGCGTGGGATCACTTTCAACATATCGGTTATATTCGTCTTTAGCCTCCTTTAATGATTTATCAGCGAATGTTTCCACAATAACCTTCTCTTCATGCCTGTTATAATCAAGTGCGTTAATTTCTGCATCACCCTCATAAATATCTATCAGTTTTTCTGCCTCTTTAACGTATAACTGTTCCAGGGTTCTGAATATGTCATCAGTGAAAGTAACGCCATGATGTCTTGCCAGAGTTCTAAATATGGATTTGGCAATCTCTCTTGACATCTTATGCAAACCCCCTTCTCTATCATCCTGAGATAACTCCTGATGCTTGTGTTCATATCCCACATCCAAAAGCTCACTCTGGCATATCTTATCCAATGACATTTTTTCGTAAACCTCTGCCAACATTCCAACTTCAATGCTCCAGTCATAAGGCATTCTGATTGTTCGTGCAAGTCCTCGCCTCATCGAAACCTCGCCTGCACTAGGATACCTGAAGGATTCCATATACTCAAGAAATTCCATGGCATCTTCGTTTTTCTTGATACTATCCACTTTTTTCAAAGCCCTTAGCAGAGGGATAATGAAAAGCCTCGCAACCCTTCCGTACATTTCTTCTGTATGCCTGCTGTAAAAACCCTTGCAGAACTCGTCTCCCCGTTTAGCAATCGGGTAGACTAGTCTGTCAACGATACTCGTATCATATGTTTTTATATCACAGTCATGCAATGCTATAACCCTGCTCTTTCCTATTGCAAGTATGTACCCATTGGCCAGATGAACAGCTCTTCCTTTACCACGATGGTCGAAATCAAGGTCCTTTTTTTTTAACGACTCGTACAATGTTTTTACTCTTTTACCTTCTGTCCAAACAATCTTGGGATCCCCTGGAAGCCCTGAGAAAAATTCGCTAAACTCATCAAAATTTTTCTTATTTGATGGTCCATCCAAAACAACAACAAGTTGATTGATGTAATCCACATCCTTCAGTTTTTCCCCTATAATAGGAAGACCCTCTCCCTGAATCTCCTTGTAGAGTGATGGAAGAACAAGGGCAATACCACCCCCATAATCCCTCAACTTCTCCCTGGTATTCTTACGGCTGGCAGGGCTATCATTTAGCATGTGGTACGTCTTTATTTTCGGATTCTGATGTAAGTCCATACTTTCACCTAAAATTCCTTGCTATGCAGTTATTTTATTCTTAGATAATCTTTTAAAGGGACTTTTACCTCGAAAAAGCAGTTTTTGAAAAATTTTTGAAAAACTTTTTATTTAAGAAAGAACAATTATTATACAGATTTACATGGCAGTAAGAAAAAGGGCAAAGAAGGCAAAGAGAAAGGCAAAGAGAAAGAGGTAAGCAATCAATTCTTAAAACCCGAAATAACTTTTTTAGTTTTATTTCGAACGATTTATAATCCCCAAAACATTTTCATGAATCTTGGTCCCGTTGGTTACGAGCAGGTTCTTCGATTCCAATTTCCATGGCCTGTTCTGCCAGTCCGTTATTTTCGCGCCTGATTCTTTCGCAATCACATAACCCGGAATTACATCATGAAGGACCACATCAGGCCTGAAGTAGACGTCGTTCCTCCCGCACGCAACCCAGCAGATTTCCAGCCCCCCTGAACCAAACTTTCTGTAATCCCTTGCATTGGTCTTGAAATACCGGAAGGGCTTCTCCACACTCATTATACTCTCTGGTGTGTTCATATGACAGAAACTGACAATGGTTTTCTTGAGTTCGGAATTTTCCGATACCCGGATTTCCTCACCATTCAGAGTCGCTCCCTTGCCATCCTCTCCAACAAAGAACTCATCTATTATGGGGTTGTAGACCACTCCAAGAATTGGTTTCCCTTTAAACGTCAGACCTATACACGTTCCTATGAACGGAAATGCCACAGTGTAATTGGTTGTCCCATCCATTGGATCAACAAACCAAACGTAATCCGATCCCCTCTCGAAAGGCTTGGCTTCCTCTGATATTATATTGTGCTCAGGGAAGTTTTCTTTCAGAATGTTGAGTATTATCTTATTGGCCTCTATGTCAATATCCGTTACCAGGTCGCGCCAGTCCCCATGCTTTATCTTCAAGCCTTTCACATGACCGAAGTTCTCTCTGATCACTTTGCCTGATTCCTTCACAGCCTCCACAGCAACCTTCCTGAAGCCCATATAAATTTATATATCATTGTCTTTAATTTATAGATTATGACCAGAGACGCCCTGTACCTGGATGACTCCTACCTGAAGGAGTGGGAGGCAGATGTAGCTAAGGCAGACAAGAAGTTCATTGTCCTAGACAAAACAGCTTTCTATCCCAAGTCAGGCGGGCAGCCATGGGATATCGGAGAGATGGTGAGAACATCAGACGGGATGGTTTTCAAGGTTGTCTTTGTTGGGAAATTCGGAGGGAACATCTCACACGAGGTCGACAATGAGGGACTGAAGGAAGGAGACAAGATGAAGTGTAGGATAGACTGGGACCGAAGATATCGATTGATGAGGATGCACACCGCTGCCCATGTCCTAAGCGGGGTAATAGAGAACGAGACAGGCGCCCTTATTACAGGGAACCAGCTGGGAACCGATCACTCCAGAATTGATCTGAACCTAGAGGATTTTGACAAGGAAAAAATCATCGAGTACATTAAGATGTCGAATGATTTCATAAATAAGGATCTGCCCATAAAGATATCCTACATGCCCAGAGAGGAAGCAATCAAGGACAAGGGCCTGTTCAAACTCGCGGGTGTGGACCCTGAAAAGATGCTCCCGCCTTCAGTCAAGAACATAAGGATAGTTGACATAGTCGGCCTCATAAAGGAGGCGGACGGTGGAACCCATGTGAAGAGCCTGAAAGAGATAGGAGAAATAAAATTCGAGAGGGCAGAAAACAAGGGCAAAAACAACCGAAGGGTTTACTTCACTCTCCAATAATCTGCAGAACCACTTCCCTTGTTCTGGCAGGGACGTCAAAGTCAATGAGGACCAGCTGCTGCCACTGCCCCAAAAGCAGTTTCTTGTCCCGGAAGGGAACGGTCAGTCCTGGCTGAACCAGGGTCGCCCTGACATGTGACTTCCCGTTGTCATCACCCCAGGTTTCTGTGTGCCTGTACTTGATATCTGATGGAACCAGTCTCTCTATAGCGTCCTCAAAGTCCTTGACCAGGTTCGGCTCAAATTCGATAGTTGAAACAGACGCAGTGGACCCCGGTACGAATACGTTAACAATCCCATTCCTGACTTTCGAATCTTGGACTGCGTGGGAAACCTGTTCTGTTATGTTTATGATATCTGTCTCTGCCTTTGATGACACCCTTATCGTCTTTGTCTCCACAGCCATAAGATCACTCCATTTTATTTAACCAGAACAACAATAAAAACATATGGACATCCTTGCCCTTGCACAACAGTTCGTTTTGTGGTCCCAGGATATTGCTGTAACCTGGGGCTATCTGGGAATCTTTGTGGTAAGCATACTGGGAAACGCCTCGATATTCCTTCCTGTTCCTGTTTTTGCGATTTCCTTCTTTGCTGGAGCGATTTTGAATCCATGGTTAGTTGGAATAACTGCGGGAGTGGGAGCCGCAATAGGAGAGTTAACGGGTTACGTTCTTGGAATCGGTGGGAGGGAAGTTATAAAGAGCAAGAATCAGAAATGGCTCTCCAAAGCAAAGAAATGGTCAGATAACAAGGGTGTATTTCCTGTCATAATTCTTTTCGCAGCCACACCATTACCATACGATATAATAGGAATACTTGCCGGGATAATTAAATACGACTTAAAGAGATTCTTCCTCGCAACAGTCATAGGAAAAGTAATAATCAATGTTATTCTAGCCTGGGCAGGATTCTACTCAGTAGCCTGGATGGCTGGTGTTTTTGGTTGGGTGTGACATCACTTCACAAACCTTGAGATGGAGACCTGTGCCTTCTTCTCCCCACTTTCAAAATTCCCCTCTGTGTACCCCAGGCCAGAGAGAACTCGCAGAGCAGCGGGAATTACCTGGTGGTTTATGTAATAGTCAGGATCATAGTTTTTGGCATCCTCAGCGGGCTCTGCCCTCGTGGAGATTGAACCAGAACCCTTGGTTATTATGAAACTTATGGTTGATCCCTCCTTGATAACCCTTCCCCTTTCCCTTGCTTTTCTCGCAGCAACGACATGGGGACTTATCTGTTCGTACTTGGACAGGGGCCTGGTTACTTGGGAATAGATAACCAGATCATCCATATCAACTCTGTTTTTTTGAATATCATCTATGGTTTTCTTTACGATTTTTACCGCCTTCTTTGGAGATTTGTCCTTCAGAACCGCAAACAGGACGTTTTCCTGCGTGTCCTTCGCGATTTTTGACCAATCCCTCCTGACCTTCTCAAATCCCCTTATCGTTATCTTCCCATCGAAATCTATCAGCGCATAACGCTTCTTTGCAGCAATCCCCGTCTTCCCTAGAACAAATATCCCGGATTTATAAAGATCCCTGAAATCCAGTTCCATTATCCCTGGGAGGGACCTGTTAACCCTCTTCAGGAAATCTGTTGCATGCTTCTGGCCTCTCACTTTAAGGAAGAGGGAATCCGTATCACCATAAATAACCTCATACTTCATCCTCTCAGCCATTGATATGACCTTCTTTATGTAGAACCTACCCCATGCGGTTATGGATTCCGCACAAACCCTTGAGTACCATCTGGAGCCCGCAAAGGCATAGTAACCGTATATGGAATTCGTCAAGACCTTCAAAGCGTACTGCCTGTTGTCAAGGCCCTTGTACTTTATACTGTATGGTTTCGCTCTGTCCATTTTCCTTTTGATATTGTTCCTCTTCTCCAGCAGTTCTTTGATGATATTGGGTATGAACCCAATCTTCTTCTTGCAGTAGTAGTGTTCCTGTCCCGGGACCTTGTTCTTCTTTGAATCCCCTGATTTGCAGCATATGCAGTTAAGCGTATCAGGGGAGACGTTGTGGGTTATGGTTATGGTGGGGTACAGCGAGGCAAAATCAAAGAGAGCGATCTTGTCATGTATGCCCTCCTTTGGAACGTGAACATAACCCCCTGTGTAGGCCGGATACTTCCTCCTTCTCATAACCTCATCGTACTTTGGCCTGTTCTGGGATATCTCCCCAATCCTGTAGGCATTCCTTATCAGTAACCACTCCACAAGCTGTGAGTAGGTCATTCGAGAAACATCAAAAAGGATCTGGCCCACTGTTTTGCAGAGTTCATATATCTGGGGAAGCAGATGATCCGAAAGGAGCAGGGTTAGTTCCGAGTCCCATCTACAGTACTCAACAATCCTTTCTAGGTTCTTTCCCTCCTTCCATGCCTTTTCAATCTCCTTCCATTCGACTTTTTTCTTTCCCTTTCCCAGGATTTCCTTTGCGACTCTGTCAAGGGTCAGGGTTTCTGTTGCCAGGGAACTTCCCAGGATATGTTCTATGAAGTCAAAAAGGTCTACATGAACCCTGCCGTTTATCTGAGCTGAGAAGATTCTACCCCTCTTCCTGAAAACAACATGCCTGTCATCCCTTCCAAGCCTCAACTCTATCCTGTATTTCTCACATCTCTCATTCAGCTTCAGAAAATCATACCTGTCTGTGTTGTACCCGACGATTATGTCAGGGTTCTGTTCTTTCACAACCTCGGTGAACCTTTTGAGGAGCTCCTCCTCGCTCCTGACAAGCTCTGTTCCCTTTCCCTTGACTTTCTTGTACGTTATAACCTTGTTCAACCCCCTGTTGCTCCTGAAAGAAATCATTATTATCTTCCCTTCCCCATCCTCCTCTGCGAGCTCAATGTCAAAGGCCATAACATGTAGGTTCGGTAGCCCCTCCCTTTCTATTGGCTTAACCTCCTTCGCCTCAATAGTCTCGTCCACCAGCAGGCCGGATTCTATCTTCTTGCCAGAGACCCTTGCCCAGCTCATTGGTATGAGATCATTGTCTATCAGATACCTCCTGTAGAATGAAATCCCGTATTCGTACTCGTTCCTTACCTCCTTCCAGTCCTTCAGAAGATCCCGGAACTTCGGGACGTCCGGAGGCCTCTTCACACTAACCTTCAGAACCTTCAGGGGCTTTCCCAGGATTGTCTTGTCCAAGATTTCGACCCTTTCCGGTTTCTCACCCTCGAGTTCCATTCTGAGAATCTTTGCCTTCAAATTCTCAATATCCGCTTTTTTCAAATCCGGCTTGGGCTCCATGTAGAAATACGGCTCGAAAGTTCTGTCAAGGACGCAGATTGTTTTTCCCTTATCAGTCTTCCCCCACACCCTGATAACAGGGGTATTCCCCTCCATCATATAGTCTATGTTCAGTATGCAGAACTCAATCTCCTCAGGCATGATTTTAGTTTGATTTTGGGATTAAAAAGCTTACTTACAAAAGAGGGAACCCAGGTCCCCCCTCTTGTATCATCCCCTCCTAAATTGAGATTAATCTATTCTACGGCTTCATCCATTCAATCTCATAGTATTCGTATTTGGAGCCGGGCAGCTTTACCTTGTTAAGGACGTAGTAGGTGATTGAGGTTTCCCTGTCTGTTATGGAAAGCAGGACGTTCAGTCCCATTCTCTCTGCCTTTGTGAGGAGGGAAGCGAGCTCAACACCTCCTATGTGCTCATCCTCGGAGACAGCGACCAGGAGATACCTTGCTTTGTCCTCCAGGGTTTCCCTTATCCAGTTCCCACCAACCTTCTTCCTTCTGTATGCAATGAAATCTGACGGATAGTCCACGTAGTCTTTTTTCTCCAGCTCGGGAACGGATAAAAGGAATGTCTTCTTCACTCCATGCGCGACCCTGACCGCCCTTGCCCATTCAGATATCAGGAGTTTCTGCTCCTTTGGGAAAACATGAAGTACATGCTTCGAATGGATCCATTTCCCTTCCTTTGCTGGAGATGCGCTAGGGAAATAAATCCTGAAATGCGAACCGAACTTGAAACCGGTCTTCACAACGTAACCCTTCAGTCTCCATTCCTCATAAACTTTGTAAAGGCTTTTTGTATACTCCCTCTCCTTTGTGACCTGTTCAAGGATTTGTGATGATTTCATCTCCTTCCCGTTTTCAACATTAACGACCTTTAAACCGAAGTGCTTTGCAAGGAATATAGTTTCCAGAAAATTCAGCTTCAGAAGCGTCCCCCTTTCCTGCTTGTAGATTCCGAACTGCCCGAACCAGTAATCATTGAATAGCTTCTTTCCAAGGGTCTCGTCCTCCAGAACTGAAAACAAAGAATCAGGATACCAGTAAACCCTGGCTCTCAACTTTTTGATTTTTGATGTCTCTGCAGGGTATCTCCTCCACTTGACCTTCCTCTTCTTCCCAGTCTCAACCAGGCCTATTGACTTCACAACCAGGCCCCTGTCCCTCCAGTCCCTGTAGGCGTTATATTTTATGAAAAGCCTCTTGTCCTTCTTCGCGAAGTGGGAGGCAAGCTCATTGAAGCCTATCTGCTTTTTCCCGAGCCAGCATGAAGCGTTCTGGAAGGTTATCAGATACAGAGATTCCTCTATCTCAAGCCAGATTTTCTTCCCCTTCGGAGTACCGAAGTAGTTCTTCCTGAGCTTGTCTACAGTCTCTTCCTCTTCAGCCCAGATTCCCTTCTTGGGATCGAACCTTATCTCCATCATAATAATAAATTACGGAAGCTTATTCTTATTTATATAATTTTTTTGAGTTTATCTTCATCCTTCTTTCTTTTACATCTTGTGCACAATCCTTCGTGTTCTATAAATCTTCCGCATCCTATACAAATAGCCATAATATCACCACTATATAATATATATTACAGTAAATAATTTAAGCTTATCTGTTTATACCTTGAAATCCTTCAGAAAGCCTTCCACTGCCTGAACAGACATATTCCTGTGGGCCTGCTCTGTCATGGCAGCTGTATGTGGCGTCAGGACGATGTTGTGAAGATTCAGAAGCTCCTGGTTCTTTGGAGGCTCCTCCTCAAACACGTCCAGACCTGCTCCATATAATTTGTCCTTTTTAAGGCAGTCTATCAGGGCTTTCTCATCCACCACCCCGCCCCTTGAGGTGTTTATCAGGATTGTGTGGGACTTCATAATCTTGAACTCCTTTTCCCCTATGAGGTATCTGGTTTCAGGCATCAGGGGAACATGGATTGTTATTATGTCGGATTTCCTGATGAGTTCGTGCAGGTCCTCGAGCTTCTTTACCCTTCCCCTTGCCTCCTCTGCATCTTCTATTTGCTCCCTTGTTAGGTACGGGTCGTAAGCTAAAAACTCGACATCAAACCCAGAAAGTTTCTTCACAACGAGTCTTCCTATCGCACCGAATCCCACAATCCCTATAACCTTCTCGTCCAGCTCATGTGATAGGAATTCCTCCCTGTTCCATTTCCCTTCCCTCACGTGCTTGTCAGCCTTCGCTATCCTCCTCAGAACAGCGAAAATCAAAGCGATAGTGTGGCTCGCGACAGCATTCGCGTTTGAGCCAGGTGAATGATAAACCCTGATGTTTCTCTTTTTACACTCCTCAACATCGATGTTATCCAGGCCAACTCCCGCCCTTATCACCGCTTTCAAATTCTTCGCCCGGTCCAGGACCTTCTTATCCACCCTTGTGTAGGTCCTTACGAACAGAACATCGTAATCCTCCAGCTTCACCTTTGAAAGGTCCGGCTCACTAAAATCAACCTCTAAACCCCCCTTCCTTAGCAGTTCTATCGAGTCCTCATGCACGTGTTTCTTCTCTGTGACCAAAACCTTCATGCTCATACCCTATATTTCCAAAAACAACTTAAAAAGCTATCTTGCTCCTGATAATGAAAAATTTTTAAATATCGATTTTATTAGTTAAATATGGAGAAAAACAAAAAGTGGTCTTTAATTAGATTTGTATTGGGAATTATATTGGCGTTAACAGGTGCTGCCATAATGTTTGAGGGCAGTCTGTTCGGAGAAACTACAACAGGTGCTGCAATTGTTATAGGCATAATAGGAATATGCTTAATAGCCACATCCCGTATACGGATTATGTAATGCCGAGGGCGGGACTTGAACCCACGACCTCTAGATGTCTCAGAGCCTTCGTCATCTGGAATCAGAACTCATAAGCCTTTCTTATGAGTCTAGCGCTCTTACCAACTGAGCTACCCCGGCATGACTTAAATTGATTATTCAATATTTAAAAAAGGAGATTTATTTATTTTTCACACAAAGGCTGAGGCTTCTTATATATCGTGGTGGGTTTTTTGCCCAACTTCTTCTTCCTGACCTCTTTCTCAACCAGGAGGTTTGCAAGGATTATAAGGGAACCCCCGAAGTAGATGTACCCAGGCGGGACTTCTCCGAGAATCAGCCATGCAAGCAGTATCCCTACTATCGGTTCTGTTAGTAGTATTATTATCGGTGCATTGTGTGCCCTTACGGTCTTGAGACCCTCTGCAAAGAACGTGAATCCCAGGAAGGTTGAGAATGCAAGTACGAATACAAAAAACATTATGGTTCCTGAGAACGAGATAGCAATTGGCTCAAATGGAAGGAACAGGAACATGAAGAGTCCTCCTATTAACATGGGCCAGAAGGTCACTGCAGAGAACGGAATCTTCTTCTGCTCAAAATATCGCATGGAAACCACAAAAACAGAATAAGAGGCACCAGCCAGGAGCGCTAATATATTTCCGAACATGTTTGCCTGGAGGTTTATTTCAGGCCCGTATATGGATGCAATTCCCAGTATAACCAGCACCACTCCTAATATCTCCCATTTCGTTATATTCTCTTTGAGGAAAAAATATGCAAGGAAAGCCGTTGTTACAGGACTAATCCCAATTAGCAAAACAACATTTGCAACAGGTACATACTGCAGGGCTGCTATGAACAGGCCAAATCCCAGAGTGACACCGAAAAAACCCGAGAGTATAAGGACAACCGCGTATCTCCTCTCAGTCCAGAGTATCTTAAGATTCCTCATAAAGAAAACGAGCACAAAAGCAAGGAAGGCGGCAATAAGAACCCTGAATATAGTCAGCATGAAAGGTGATACTGCAGAGCCAACCAATTTGACCCATATGGCAGTTGTTCCCAGTATAACCCCCGCCAATACGAGGTAGAGCGTCCCCTTCATAGAATATATATTGGTTCAGGTCCGATTTAAATGGGCCCGAAGGGATGTTCGAGAGACGGCTTGTTTCAATATATCCAAGCCGTCATTCGCTTGTCGAACCCCCAACCTCTCGGTCCGAAGCTTCGCCGCAAATGCTCGAGCGCTCTATCCGATTGAGCTACGGGCCCATCACATCGATAGAGGTCTTGATACACCCAGTTAATGACCTCGATTTATTATATACTTTGGCGGCGTCAGATAAAAATAGGGTTTATTACTTTTAAAAGGTCCTGGGCCTTCATCTTTATGGACTTAGTGTGAAGCCCGCAGTTGAAGTTGACCTCGTCGTTCTCCAGGATTTCCCTGTCCATGTAGGTCTTGATCTCAGTCAGGTGCCCGAACGGTGGGACAGAACCTATCTCGCACCCCGTGGCCTCAAACACCTCTTGCGGATTCGCGAGGCGGACGTTTTTCGTACCCTCAAGCTCCGCTATTTTTTCCAGGTCAGCCCTCTTGTCTGCTGTGACAAGGGCCAGTATAAACCGGTGTTCATATGTTTTCAATACGAGAGCCTTCACTCCTGTCTTTATAGAAACGTCCCTTATCCTTGCAGCCTGTTCAGAGGTGTAGACCGGCTCATGAACAGATAGTTCATACTTCACCCTCCTGCCATCCAGCGCCTTTTTTACTCTATCAACAACTTCCTCGCTCATCCAACCCCTCCTAAGGGTGAATCCTGTTTATGACCCTTGGAAACGCTATGGTATCCCTTATATGGTCAATACCACATATCCACATCACAAGCCTTTCAATCCCCAGTCCGAAGCCCGAGTGCGGGACAGAACCATATCTCCTCAAATCCAGGTAGAACTCATAGGGTTTTCTCTTCAGCTTGAATTCCTTCATCCTCTTCAGGAGCGTCTGGAGGTCGGTTTCCCTCTCACTCCCTCCGATAAGTTCCCCATACCCCTCAGGCATGAAGAGGTCATCACACAGAACCGTCTTCCCATCCTTGGATTCTTTCATGTAGAACGCCTTCGAATACTTTGGCCATTTCTCTATGAAGAACGGCTTCTTGAAGTGCTTTGCCAACGCTTTCTCTTCTGGAGCGCCGAAATCATCTCCCCACTTCCTCCTGATCCCGTCCTTCTTGAGCAGCTCTATTGCTTTCTCATACGTTATTCTCGGGAACGGGGGCTTGATATGCGAAAGACTCTTGGGATCCCTTCCAAGCTCCCTGAGCTCCTTGCTTCTCATCTTGATTATCCTCTGCACAACGTAACTCACAAGGTCCTCCTGAAGCTTCATGCTTCCCTCATGATCCATCCAGGCAGCTTCTGCCTCTGCGTGCCAGTACTCAGCGAGGTGCTTCCTTGTCCTGCTCTTCTCTGCCCTGAAGCTCGGGGCAATGCAGTATATCTTCTCTAGGACGGGAATCATTGCCTCTGCATGGAGCTGCCAGCTCTGTGTCAGATACGCCTTCTGGCCGAAGTAGTCCAGACCGAACAGGGTTGAGCCACCCTCGCACTGAATCTGTGTAAGGGAGGGGGACTGAATCTCATAGAACCCCCTCTTTCTGAAGAATTCATGTATCAGTCCTGTGACATCTGACCTGATCTTGAAAATCTTGGTAAGCTTCTGCGACCTCACCCAGAGGTGCCTGTAATCCAGCAGGAATTCCGGCGATTGGAACTCCCTTATAGGGAAATTATCAGATGGTCCCACAACATCAAACTTCTTGACCTCAATCTCGAAACCACCAGGCGCCCTCTCATCCTTCCTTACTTTGCCTTTGAGGGTGATAGAGGCCTCCATTCCTGCCTCCTCAGCCTCCTTAAATCCCCGGGCCCCGTCCTTCACAACACACTGAACAATCCCGGTTGAATCCCTCAGAACCATGAAAACTATACCTTTACTTTCCCTTATTCTGTGGATCCATCCTCTCAGGTCTACGGTTTTGCCTGCATGCTTTGAAATCTCTTCTATCTGCATACTCATACACCCTTAATCATTATTATATTAAATTCAGTTTAATAAAAAGTTCGTGAGCCGGGAGACCAATGAGTAAAGAAATCAGTTATTATTGCAATCTATTCGCTTTGAAGTTCCCGACATAGTATCTAATTCAAAGGAAGGGTTTTTAAGCTTTTCTCCTGGGAACAGCTTTACCTAATATTAAATATTATAATATATAATAAGCATGAACAAGATCAAAGTGTATGCTACTAGAATGAAATGGGAAGATGGAGATCCTGACTCTGTTTACGTTGTCCCCACAATAACAAAAACCATACCCCCTGGGGAAGAATTTATTAAAGTAGATAAATACCTGTACGAAGAAATGCAAAAATATAAAAAATTACGGGGTCTACCATTTCCATCAATTGGTTATTTTGTCATTGACCAAGTTTTTGATAAAGGAAAACTAAGGTCGCCAACAACCGGTGAAATGTTAACCATAAAAAAACATAAGATAGGAATAATTGAAGACATTGTTGAAATTGAGGCTTCTCTATGAAATATTTTAAGAAGCCTGTCGTATAAGAATAAATATGGCCAATATTCTTCCAAGCCTGAGGGAAAAGAAGCGCTATGTAATCTTCAGGGTTCACTCAAAGGAGAAGCTAGACTATGCAAGCATGCACAACGCTGCCTGGAACTCCCTTCTCAACTGGTTGGGAGAGAGAGACCTCTCAAAGGCGAACGTCAGGATCATAAAGAACCTCTGGGACCCGAATAAGCAGATAGGGTTTATCCAGTGCTCCCCAAAATTCGTGGACTCGGTAAAGGTTAGCCTCGGTCTAGTTCACCAGATAGGGGACCAGAGAGTCATTTTTCAAACCCTTCGGGTCTCCGGCACCATAAAATCCGGAAAAACAAAATTAGGGCTAAATAAACTAAATAAATAAAAAGAGGTTCCTATCGGCTTCTCAGATACTTACTTCTTGAGTTTTATGTTGATTGTTGACACATTGATTCTGCTCTTCTGCTCGTCCTGAATCTCTTCGGTTCCTATTTCTATATTGTATTTGACACCCTGCACGAACCGGTTCTTCACGACCTCGGCAACGTCTACTGCTCTTGATATTGACCTTCCACGTGCCTTTATGTTCACCTCTGACATGCCGTCAGAGAACTGTGTGATAACTGCAAGCACGTAGGCCATGGTTGGCTTCTTACCAACGTAGACGATGTTGTCATCCCTTTTTGCTGCCTTTGCTTTTTCCTCTTTTTTCTGTTCCTTTGCTTCTTTCTGTTCCTCTGCCATAATATCGCCTCCTGTATTTTTGTCATTTTTTGCATATGTTGACTGATACTTACTTTTAATTAGGGGCATTACATTTTAAAGGTTTACTATCCAGAATAGCTCTCCTCGAAAAGGAAAACCATAGTCAGGGGAGAGAAAACGATTTTACTCCCATTGTATATCGGGAATATCTGGTCATGCCTCGTTACGGAAACTTTGAGCTTTACACTCACCTTGTATTTTATGTTCTTATAAGGTTCGCTGCCTGATTTTTCATATCCTTCAAACTCCACCTTGGCTTCGCTGAATTCTGATTTTATTGAGTAATCACCCTCGGTTTTTTCAAAAGCGAGCTCGGGAATGGTTTTTACTTGATTCTCCAGTTCATTCAGCTTTGGCAGGGCGTCCGAGGTGTCGGGCCAGGAATCAATCTTTTCCTTTATCTTATCCCCAATGACATTATTAATTTCTGTGTGGACCTCCTTACCCTTTTTGTAAATTCCGTAGCAGTCTATCGTAATGGTTTTCTCCATGGTGTTCTTTGTCTCAAGCCTCCTTTCACTCCCTTCATGCTCAAGGCTTATGTACATATTAGAGGGGGATTCCACCTTAACCTTCAGGGGGTCCAGGGTTTCAATCGTAACGGTTGTGTATTCAGGTATGGTGACGGGGTAATTGCTCATGAAGTAGTATTCATCCTTCCTGTACCTGTTCAAATAACTTTTTATCGAATCCTCAAGATCTGACCTGAATACATCATCCCCGGCAGAGGTGTCAAGGTTTTTCAGAGTATCATAACATGCCTGGTAAACCGAGTAGCTGAGGGAGGTGTCCATATAGGACCTGGCAGCCGTAAGGGAATGGTTCATCATGTACAGGTCCCTGTGGAGTATTGCCTCATCCTTCTGCCCCTCGTACCAGAATGGTGTGATATCATAGAATAAAACAACCAGTGTAAATAAAAGCGCGACTAGTATCACCACATTCGCCATGCTTCCCTTCAGCATAGGAACTCAACCTCCCCCTTCAGCATACCCTCCTGCCCCCCAGGCAGTGGTATCTCTGTCCCGTATATCCCTACCGAAACTTCAGGTGCACCCGGAGCTGTACAACCGAACGGGTTCCCGACATAGGGACAGACATTTATGGAGTTTCTGCTTAAGTAAGGTCCATCTGCAAGCTCGAAATGCAGGTGTGGTCCAAGCGAGTATCCAGTGTCTCCTGTTTTTCCGATTTCCTGACCCTTAGTCACAGTCTCACCTTCACTGACTGATATCTCACTCAGGTGCCCGTAAATAGTGTAATAATACTTGTCACCTGGAAGGGTGTGTTTTATCGTGACCCTCTTACCGAAACCATATAAATGGTCAGACGGATCCTCCCAGCCAGCAAGAACAACCTCTCCGTCAGCAGCAGCCACAACCCTTAAACCATCCCCCGGTATATCAATCCCACCATGTATGTGTGGAGTTGGGTCGGTTCTTTCTTGACCATAAGGGGAGCTTATTGTATACACTTCAGGCACCGGCCAGGTTAATATTATATCCTTGTCCACCACAAGACTGCAGTCCAGACTCCCCTCCTCCAAGGTATCGGTTCCGCCCGGCCACACAATGTAGAAGTTGTAGCCACCCTTTCTGATTTTGATAAGGGTTCCCTTGACCGCGGCTTTATGCTTATCAATATAAACTTCATGATTCTCTGCTGAGAAATCCCCTATTATTTCCATGTACTTCATTCCCGTTGTATTGGAATTCAGAAGGCTTATCAGCTCTGTTCCCTTGTCCTCCATCTCAATGGAAACGTACAGGGTTTTCCTGATACCCAGGGCGTAATTTGCATGAATAACCCCTGTTACTATGAGAAGCATCATTATACCTACTGCTCCAACGAGTATGAAGAACAACACCAACTGACCCTTCCTATACCTTGACATTTAGCTCACCAACGTGAATCTCATCCCCGCTCTTTATGTTCACTGTTATGCTGTGGGTTTCATGTCTTTCCTTTTTCCATACCGTTACTAGCTCCTTCACCTTTGTGATAAATCGTTTGAAAGTACTGTACTCGAATGACCATTCTTTTCCATTCTCCAGATTCTTTACCTCTACCTCAGCGGCGATGTTGCATATCTCGCAGAGATCGCATATGTTCTCCCCGTTATTGGCATCCAAAAAATCAGAGTCCATGTAATCATTACCCTGCATCAGGCAGTCTTTGACCAGATGCGTAACTGTTATCTTATCCAGGTCCTCTGCTGTGGTCTTCTCCTCTAGGTAGGCACTTCCCATGCTCTCGACTAGGTATATCTTCCCTCCCACAGTTAGACCAACGAATATTATAAGTCCTATTGCCATGTAGATAAGGTTGTATTCTCCCATTCTATCCTCCAGTGACCTTTACAGAATCACCCTCCTTTTCAATCAGAATACCAGCAATGCCCCCGAGGTTCACTTCATCTGTTCTCGTAAGAAGCCTCTTTTTTCCCTTGATTTTATCATGGCTTACCTTAACCTCACACTCATCATTGCATTTTATCTCTACATCCCACACGATACCAAAATCAAGCTCAACCCTCCCCTTTTCAACCCCGGACATGGTATCTATCGTAGAAGCGATGGATTTTGCCCATAGCCTTGCCTGGGCTTTCCCATACGTTTCAAAGGAGGGTTTGGCCTCGAGTGTGAGGGAAAAAGCCAGGGCCAGGATTATAACCAACACAGCAAATATGGTCTGTATCAGCTCAGAACTCATTCCTCGCATTTTTCACCGCCTACTTTATGGGAATCCCCACATCCTCTTTCCTGTCATCCTTTTCGCACGCACCATCATCTATCTTAACCTCATAATACCTCTTATCACTCGTCAGCTTTACCTCTATGCAGTATGTTCCCGGAGTTACTATTGCCTGGACGCTTTTGGAAGTGAAGGTCCTTTCCTTATCCAGCATATTGCATATCGGCTTCACGCCACCAAGGTCATGCAGCCAGAAATCCTTCATCTCCTGCCACACCTTTTTCGGCCACTTGAAAACATTCCAACCAACCTTTTCAGGCTTGAACTTGTTGATTGGGAATCCCAAAACATAGCTTGCACCATCCTCCCTACAGTTAAGTTGATTCATATAATCCTGATTGATACCTTCGAAATATTCATTAGGAGCCTCTTTGTTCACAAACATTATGCTCCCGACACACTCACCTACAGTTATGGTCTGTGGCTTTCTTAGAAATTCGATTCCTGTAAAAGAACCCATCTTACTCGTAAAAGATCCCCAGCAAGGGCTGAAAACCCCCCACCTGATCAGTGGATATACCTTGAGTGAAAAAACGGCTAGAACAAGTATTAGCATTAACACAGCGAATATCACAAGAATCATTGTCCTTTCAATACCCTTCATAGAATATAATTGGCTTTCCAAACTTAAAAAAAGCTAAAATCTAAACCAAATCACTTGAAGGGAAAGAGCGCTTCTATTCCCTTCCATATGCTCTCGAGAAACGAACTTGCCTCTCCAGTGGCCCCGCCCACAAACGCTAGATAAACCACTATGAAAATCACAATCAAGACAATTGCAATCACAACCTTTATTCCTATGTGCATAATCATCACATTAAATGGCACTCCTATCTGGCCAGTTTCCACCACTTGTTTTCATACTTATGTATGCAAGACCACAATCAGCAGCTGTTCCGAGGAGAAAACCACCAACACCAAGTTTCTTTACAAAAGCATTTGCAGCAAAACTCCCAACAACCAGCGCATCTGAAAGTAGCTCATTACCCCTCCAGTAACAGAAATTGTAATCCTCCTTGTACTCATCCTTATACCATTTCATAGAATCCTCATCAACCTTTATAATTACTGCGCCTGTCCTGCACCAGTCCATATAATAAACATTTCCATCTTCAGACTTTGAGCTAAGCGCTATTTTGGGTTCATATTCTCCTTTAGTGTTGATTATGCCCATGGTTTCCCAATCACCGTCACCATCAAGATCTGCAATGACGCTTCGCATAGTTCCTATATGTGAGGGCGGGTTTCCAACAATAACCTTGTCCCACAAACCATCATCATTATCATCCCTTATCTCCACCTGGGTTGAAATGATTCCGCTAATCCTAAAAGATACGTCTTCTGAAGGATCAAGTGGGTAAAACGTGCCTTCCTCAATTATGTCACCATTTTCATCATACGCCTTCCAGGAACTGAGTCTATTGTCATCATCTCCCGGGTTCGGGTCCTTGACCACTATTTTGTTAGCGTTTATATCAACTTCCTTGAAATATTGGTATATAATCACCTCGTCCCATACCCCGTCATTGTTGTTGTCCACGAACATTGTCCTGTCATAGCCCCTGTAGTCATCCTCACCGCACTTGGGTACCCATGACAGTATCTTGTCGCAATCCTTTCCAGTGAACCAGCCGGGAAGAATGCCAATGCCCTGGTAGTATTCGTTGCATATTTCTCTGTCTGATGCACGTTCACACTCAACAGCACCTGAGCTTTCGTACACGTATCTCTTGCAGTAAATCAGTTCTTTCCTGATCTCCAGGTCGGTGTGGCAGGGAGAAGCCAGATAGAAGGACGGATCATTATCTTTATCCAATAGTATTGGCACCTCCTTAAATTCGAATTCGAGATTATACTCATCTCTCTTGGAGCCCGGCATGTCAAGTATCATCTTATCTGGAACATCAATAGTTCTCCTTATCTTCTTGTCAATAATGTATAACAGATATGCTGCAGGTGCATCTATTGCAAGGTAACCCATTGTCTTTGTGACTACAGGGACAGATAATTTTCCTATACCCTTTATTGTTGCTGCCCTAGTAGCGCTTAGTGCAGCCTCTTTTGGAAGGAATCGAGCAAGGTCAGTAACAATCTCCTTTCCCGTGGCAACGTCAGCAAACGCCTTTTCAGCGCTCTTATAGTATATGCTGCCCCTCTCTCCTAGGAGACCCAGCTCCCTTGTAGCTACATAATAATCATCAAAAGTAGCGTATTTCTTGGTTACAGCAAGATTGATTTTGTTCTTGAAATCTTTCCCAAAGTAATCTTTGATTGTTGATATCAAGGTTTTTTTCTTTGTTGCTCCAGTAACAAGGGCTTCCTTATGTAAAATAGCTTCTGCCCTTTCGGGTTTCATTTTTCCATATTTCACCAATAAATCCTTCAGTTTAGCAGACACACTCTCTGTCTTTCCCGCTATTTTAACCGTTGCCTTTGCCAGTGCAGTTGGTGAAGTCTTAGTCAGGATCCATTTACCAGCTTTGACAAATGGACCAACAAAATGACCAATACACATGGTTGCAAACATTATGGTGCTTACACCATGGAACCAGGATGTCGGGGAGCTCCATGCATCATCCTCTCCTGACGGGAAGCTCTGGAAATAGATGAGAAATGTTGGGTCACCAAAACCAGATATGTACTCCTTTCCTTTGTCAAACAATCCCAAGAACCTCTCAGGGAGACGGAAGTTCTTAACCTTGCATGTAACTTCTTCAGGATACAGCCCTGTACACTCATCCCTAAAGTCAGTGCCTGTTATTATCGGTACATCAGGGTCATCTATCTTACCTCCTGCTGCAAGGCAAGTCCCCTTTGGCATAGCTCTCCTTTCCCTTTGATCGTAAAAGAAACAGCACTCCTTATCCTCTGGAAATCCACCGCCCTCACATTCAACAACAGCCTCGCCTTGTTTGGGACCTAGGGTAACTTGTCCTATAATTTCTAATAAAGATCCTGATGTCGAGGAACTAGTATATTGAGACATACACAAATCTCTATCATTCACAAGGACAGAGTTTACTGCACAAACCAGGCCACCCACAGAATTTTTGGCAATTTCAACATCCTTTGTATCAGTGTCGTCCAGTCCCCCGAACAATTTATCTAACCAATCGCTCAGGCCCGGGAACTTTCCGGCAAGGCCTGTTGCAAAAACAAGGGCAACGCCTATAAATAACACTGCGATCAGGAGCGCCATCATGGTTGCGGGTGGTGTTTCCATTATTCACCTCCTGTGAAGAGTTTTGTAACCCATTCAACAGCCTTGTCTATGTAGCCTGAAAAGAAAAGGAAAATCACTACGCAACCGATTACTATCAGGAGCAGGAGACCGAGTTTGAGCAGGCCGAGTTCAGAGACCACTATCTGTCCCTTCAGCTTCCTATACAAAATCCCAGCCAATGTCCTTTTTGTACTCATTGTAAAACCCCATCACATTTTTTGCATAGTTTCTCGAGCCACCAGGAGCCTTTTCTGTATCCTTCCCAACACCGTCAAGCTTTGACGGTTCCCAGTGATACGCGACTAATGCCTGTAATTTATTATTGTTGTACCTCTCTAATAAATATGAGAAGTAGCATGTACCGGCCTCTATGTTCTGCTCCGGTTCCTGGGGATCCTTGACCTCCATCTTGTCGCAATGCTCGGAGCTTTCACCACTTCTCAGATCATTTATCATTCTCTGTGTTATGGCCATCAACCCGATTCTGTCACCTGAAAGGGAGGGATCAAAATCAGAGCCGACCTTCATCATGGCCTTTATCATCACGATTTCAACTCTGTACTCGCCTGTAGCAGTTTTTATTATATGGTCATATGGTGTTTTTGGTCCAGCTTCCTCTCCCATGAGGTAGGGAACAACAGCTAAAAGAACAATAAGGACTACGAGGATGGTCAGGATTATGACGCCCAACTCACTCGTTATCGCGACACCTTTCTTTGGCATTAATTATATTTTGTCTTCGACCCTTAAATTTCAGAATCAGCTGAGAATTAGCACTGGATTAACCCTTCTTGATAGCCTTGATTATCTTTCTAAGCATGTCAGAGTTCTTCTCAGCTATGGTTCCTGTGACAATTATGTCTGCGCCGGCCTTGACTTTCTCCCTCGCGGTCTTGTCGTCCCTTATCCCCCCACCAACAATAAGGAACATGTCCTTGTCCATGTTTTTCTTTGCAGCAGCTATCATCTCGTTAGGAACCGGATGCTCTGCCCCGGAGCCCGCCTCCAGGTAGATGAACTTCATCCCGAGGTATTTTGCTGCAAGGACGTATGCGACAGCGAACTCTGGCTTTTCCCTAGGCAGTGGTTTGACATCACCGCTCCAGGCAGCTGAGGTCATGGAGCCGGATTCAACGATAAGGTAGGCCATTGGCAGCGGTTCAAGTCCGTATCCCTTTACCAGAACAGAACCCTTGACCTGCTCCTCTATAAGGTATTGCGGGGAGCGGGAATTGAGCAACGACATAAAGAAAACAGAATCAGCATAGGGGGAAATTCCTGAGTGCGAGGAAGGGAACAGAATTATGGGGATATCGGTCTTCTCTTTTATCGCCTTTATGGTATCGTTCAGGAAAACCATCTGGGCTGCATGGGAACCACCGACCATTATCGCATCAGAACCCCATTCCTTCACTTTCAATGCGAGGGCTGCGGCCTCCTGGGGCTTCTGCTTGTCCGGGTCGATCAGCGTGAAATGCAAAGGTTTGGATTTCCTCTTCTTCTTTATGTACCGGAAGACCCTGGGCTTTACCTTCTTTCTCCCCAGCCTGAATAATTTCATACAATCCCTTCATAATTGGCAAAATTATTTAAATATCTCTATACTTTCTGGTTATGAGTTTATAAAACTTACCAATTAGCTACTCTATTACCCCCGTGGCTCTGCAGATATCCAGCGCTTTCTCCTTGTCTAGGGGCTTTTCATTCAGGACTGTATACCGCTCCCTTACGTCTTTTGCCTTGAGCATTGATTCAACAAGCATATCCTTGTCAATATCCAGTTCCCCTGCGGTTGTGGGGGCCCCAAGGGTTTTTAATCCGTTCCTTATTTTTTCCCAGTCCTGTCCCTGTATGTAGGCGAAAAGTATGGATCCAACGCCACACTGCTCCCCGTGCAGGGATTTGTTCACGCCTGCCTGGAATTTCAGCTGGTCCAGGGCATGGGAAAACATGTGCTCGCTCCCTGATGCGGGTCTCGAGGATTGAACAAGGGACATGCTTATGCTCGAAGAAATCAGGGCCTCGACAAGGTTTCTTATACCCCTCTCCTCCTTTTTCCTTATCATCTCAGCGGAGTTGAGGACGATCTCTGAGGAGAGCAGAGACAGAGCGGCAGCATACTCTGAGTAGTATTCCCCCTTCTCTTTTGCCAGCTTCCAGTCATTGACAGCTGTGCAGTTGGATATCACATCTGCTCCGCCAGAAGCGATGAGTTTGTATGGTGCATTCCTAAGGATTTCGATATCAGCTATTATAGCAATCGGAACCCTGGCCTTAAGGGAGTGAAAAACCTCACCGTCCTTAAGGGAAACCCTCTCAGACGCCACTCCGTCGTGGGATGGAGCAGTAGGAACAGAGATAAAGGGGATTTTTGCCTGGTATGCCAAAAGCTTCCCAACATCAATAACCTTTCCCCCTCCAACAGAGACAATAAGATCAATATCCATGGGGATTCTCTCATCCAGCCTCTCCACTTCCTTTTTAGAGGCCTCTTTCACAATTTCCATCTGGGTGTCTGGGTCAACATCCAGGAGGGATTTCCTTACCCTTTCCCCAGCTACCCCTTTGGTGTGCTCCCCTGTAAGGACAAGGGGCTTTCCAGAAATCTTCAGTTCCTCACAGACATTCGAGACTTTATCCAAAATCCCTTTCCCTATCAGGATATTCCTCGGAAGTTCAATAGAATGCGGGTCCATATAACATTCCTTATCTTATAGTTTATATATTTGAAGACAAAAGATAAAAAGAGTTAACGCGAGTGATACCATGTTCGGTTTACTGAAGAAGAGCCTCAAGGATTCGATAAAAAAGATAACGAGGAAGGCAGAAGAGAGGGAAAAGATAGAGGAGAGACCAAAAGAAGCGAAAGAGAAGCCAAAGAAACCAGAAAAGCCCAAAAAGAAAGAGAAAATAGAGAGGATAGAAAAGATAGAGAAAAAACCCGAGAAGGTAGAGGAGAAACCGGAGCCAGAAGAACCAGAGCCCGAGAAAAGGGAGAGGAGGAGAATCTTCAGGTTAAGAGAAAGAATAACCACAAGGAGACTTTCTGAAAAAGATATTGATGATTTCTTTTCTGAGAATGAGAGGGATTTCCTGAGTAACAATGTCGCTGTCGAAGTGTTGGATTTCTTCAGTAAGAACCTTAAGGAGAGGCTGGTGGATAAGCCGATAAAGAGGGTACAGGCATCAAAATTCGTTTCCCAGGTTTTTGAGGAGAGTTTGTTCGCAATAGTCAACCAGGGCGAGGTGAAACTGGAGAAGATGATAAAGAAAAAGAAACCCCTCTGCCTGGTCTTCCTGGGATTCAACGGCTCGGGAAAGACCACATCCATCGCAAAGGTTGCGAAGTACCTGCTGAAGAAGGGATACAAGCCAGTTCTGGCAGCTGGAGACACGTTCAGGGCAGCGAGCATTGAGCAGCTAGAAGAGCATGGTAGAAAACTGGGGGTGAGGGTTATCAAGCACCAGTATGGGTCAGATTCAGCGGCTGTTGTGTTTGATGCTGTGAGGTTCGCTGAGGCTAACAACTATGACGTTGTTCTGGCAGACACCGCAGGCAGAGCGCATACAGATAAAAACCTCATGGATGAGCTGAAGAAGGTGGTAAGGGTAAACAAGCCAGACCTCAAGGTTCTTGTTGTTGATTCACTCACGGGAAACGATGCAGTGGAGCAGGCAAAGCAGTTCCATGAGGCAGTGGGGGTTGACGCTGTTATAATGGCAAAGACGGATGTGAACCCTAAAGGAGGGTCGATTCTCTCGGTTTGTTATGCAATAAAGAAGCCCATACTTTTCATGGGAACAGGGCAGGGATATGAGGATATCATAAGATTTGACCCAAAGAAGTTCGTAAAGGACATTCTTTCTTAGATGTTGTTTCTTTCCGAAATGACCCTTTCTAGCGCGATTTTGAACCATGGTGTGTATTTTCCCGGGTTTTCCTTGATATCTTTCTGTAGCTCTTCTATGTTTATCCACTTCCACTCATCTGCTTCTTCTGGATTGATTTTCGGCTCGCCGTCAAACTTTCCTATGAATACGTGATCGAGTTCGTGCTCTGTGAGATTGTTTTCAGACTCTGCCTTGTAGATAAAGGTGAACGTTTCCTTCAAATCCGTGTCAAAGCCCATTTCCTGCTCCAGTTTTTTGTGGACAGTATCTTCCAGGGGTTTGTCAGGATTCGGGTGGCTGCAGCACGCGTTTGTCCAGAGACCGCCGAAATGGTATTTCGATTTCGCCCTCTTCTGGAGAAGCATCTCTCCCTTGCTGTTGAAGATGAATATGGAGAATGCCCTATGCAGCTTCCCGCCGTTCTGATGCGCTTTCAGTTTTTCCTCTGTCCCAATAACCTTGTCATTCTCATCTACAAGTATAACCCTCTCTTCCATAAGCCATATTTTGCTTTGTCTATATAAATCCTTTTCTAAATCTTTTTCACAGACTGGGAACCATTATCTCTTCTTTGCCTATTGCTCTGAACTTGCCCTGGAAGTAGTATTTCCCGGTAAGGGCGCAGAGAAGCGCATCATATTCATGGGTCTTCTTCTCTTCAAGGCCCAGGATTTTCTCTGTTGCACGGGGAAAGACCTCGATAACCCTGTAGTTCTTCCGAAGTTCCGGAACTAGCTTCAATGCCCTTTCAACCAGCGGTCTCATCCCGGGAAACCTAGGAGACAAGGGTTTGAATCCCTCCTCCTGGAGTTTCTGGTCGCTGTCCCTGTAATATCCATCCTCAGGGAACGAGAAGGGAGCATCTACCGCCACAACATCCGGTCCAATCTCCTCCACTGCCTTCAGAATCTCCTCATTGGAATGAAGGAGCATAACTTTCGTCTCCTTATCAATCATTATGCAGAAACCAGTCGGGTTCTTGTCCTTCCCTGCAAGGTCAATACCGATTATCTTCATTGATTGAGGATTGGCTTTAAGCTATAAAAATATTCCTGTCAGGAATTTTAAATTCCTTTCGGGACAGATAGTAATAAAAGATTTCAATCCAAAGTTTTTATTAAATTTTACAATCGCGGTTTTCCTGCCGCGACCAAAGGAGGTTTTACCATGAGAGCCAATAACTATATGTTTACTTCAGAATCCGTGGCAGAGGGGCATCCTGATAAGATATCTGATCAGATATCTGATGCCATTCTCGATACAATCATAGAAAAGGATCCAAAAGCAAGGGTCGCGTGTGAAGTCCTAACGACAACAGGTATGGTTTTCATTACAGGGGAGATAACAACCAGCTGTTATGTGGATATACCCAAAGTCGCGAGACAGGTTATAAAGGATATTGGTTATGTGAAACCTGAGTACGGTTTCCACTTTGAATCATGTGCAATCATGACATCGGTAGATGAGCAGTCCCCTGATATCGCCCTGGGTGTGAATAGAGAAGGGGCAGGGGATCAGGGAATGATGTCCGGTTACGCGACGAATGAAACCCCAGAACTCATGCCTTTGCCAATCCTTCTGGCACACAGACTTGTCATGAGGCTTGCTGAGGTCAGGAAAAATGGAACCCTGCCTTACCTGAGACCTGATGGGAAATCCCAGGTTACAGTGGAATATAAAAATACAAAGCCAAGCAGAGTCCACTCCGTTGTTATTGCTGCACAGCATGACCCGGATGTGGATATGGAAAATCTGAGAAAGGATATGATAGAGCACGTCATAAAACCGGTCTGTGAAAAATGGCTGGATGAGGATACGAAATTTTATATAAACAACACGGGAAGGTTCGTTGCTGGCGGTCCTATCGCAGACGCAGGGATGACAGGGAGAAAGATCATAGCAGATACGTATGGAGGGGTTGGAGGCCATGGTGGAGGAGCCTTCTCAGGTAAAGATCCTACAAAGGTTGACAAATCCGCCTCCTACATGGCAAGATACATCGCAAAGAACATAGTGGCTGCAGGACTGGCAGACAGATGCGAGATCCAGTTATCCTATGTGATAGGCGGGACAGAACCCCTGTCAGTGATGATAGACACGTTCAAGACAAACAAGGTTCCTGTGGAAAAGATAGTAGAGCTTGTAAAGAAGCATTTCAATCTGACACCGGCAGAGATGATAAAGCAGCTGGATTTGCAGAGACCGATATACAGAAAGACCTCGGTTTACGGACACTTCGGCAGGGAAGACCCGGACTTCACCTGGGAAAAGACAGACCTAGCAGAAACCCTTAGAAGGGAAGCGGGTCTCGAACCTGAAAAAGCGATGGAAGGAGAACCTGAGGAGAAACTCGCGAAAGAAGAAGCAAAAGAGGAAAGAGAAGAGAAAAAAGAAGTCATAACGTACTAAAGGTAAAAATGAATGAAGAAGTTCTGAGTAAAGAGCAAAAGGCCCTGAAGGAGAAATTCAGCTACATAGAGGAGATTGCAGAAAGTGATACAGAAAAACTCGGGGAGGATGAATACCTTAACATAGTCAAAAAAATGTATGGCTTAACCGATAAGTTTAATGACCCAGAACTGGATATAATAGCAAACATATATTCTTGTGCCCTTATATTTAAAACCCTTGGTAGAGATCCATGGAATCTTCTGAAAGAGGCAAGAGAGAGGTTAAATTCGTATAAATGGAGAGAAAGAGTGGTCTCGGCTGAGTGATTAAGGATTTAAGATTCTACGAACTTGAAGTACTTATTTAAAACATGTTTTGCAAATTATTTACCAGGTTCTATGTTTCAGGCATTCCTTTTATGGGTCCAGGCATTTGTTCTGGAGTATGGTATATCAGGCACGTTTATCATTGCGCTACTGGAATCCTTCATATTCCCGGTTCCCACTGCTGTGATAATTGCCCCCACAACAGGATTCGGTCTGGATCCCTTCACAGTAACGATAGTCGCTACTGTTGGCTCTGTTTTAGGGGCCCTGGTTGGCTATTTCCTGGGATTCTACCTGGGACACCCCGTGGCTGAAAGACTGTTCAAAAAGCACGTGCCAAGAGTTGAGAAGTGGTTCGACAAGTATGGGGCCTGGGCAATCCTTATTGCGGCTTTCAGTCCCATACCCTTCAAGGTTTTCACCTGGTGTGGAGGGATATTCAGGATGGACATAAAGAAATTCCTTCTGGCATCGGTCATAGGGAGATTCTTCCAGTTTCTGATAGCGGCTTACGCGGGAAGCCTGCTGGGACCTTGGATATTAGGCTTTTTCGGGGTTTAATCCACATTTACTATAGAAATTTTATTTAATTAGCCAATCGTATAATTATATATATGGTCTATATTTCAGGCTCAAATTCTGTTACACTACAAATTTTTAGGCTTGGGGATAGCTGTGGCGTATGCTAGATACTTCAAGAGAGGGAAGAAGAGGTATGGTCCTTTCTACTACAAGAGCGTCAGAATGCCTGACGGGAGAGTAAAGAGTCTATATCTAGGTAAGACCCTACCAAAGGGAGAGACTATTGAGACTGAAAGGAGATTTCCAAGCAGAAATGTAATAATAATAGCCCTTCTGGTTTTTCTGGTTATTGGGGCAACAAGCTTTACAGGTTATATTATTTTCAGGCCCACTCTAGTATATCACACAGAGACCCTTAACATGACTGTCAACGCAAGTCAGGAATATAACTGGAAGCCACAGAATCTGGGGGAGCTGAACTCCATAAAGCTTTCAGGTTCTATGATAGGAAACGGGAGTGTAAGGGTTTACATAGAGAGCCAAGGAAAAAGGTATCTAATTCTCGACAGATCCTTACTCAAGCATAAAAACTCCACATTATTTGGTTTTGTTCCATTTGTTAGGGCTGAGGATATAGTAAATACAACGCAAGATATCGAATTAAATTTTGTCGACATCTGTGTCGACACGTGTTTCCTTACAGACCTGAACGAGAGCTCATATAAACTGGTTTTTGAGGTGGAGAATGGGACCATACTGGAGATAATGGAAATAAACTACATGATAGTTGAGATTGAAGCGATGGAGGAGAAGACAGAAAAATTCAAGGAGTTCAGAGAAAAAGTGATAAAGCTTTTACCAGAAAAGGATAACTTCAAAATGAACGAGAAGCCAAGACTCAGGTTCACAACAAACGAGAGCGTGGAACCAGAGGGTTTGGGTATGTTCGTTTACGGCCCAGATAAAAAACTGTCTGATATTAAAGCAAATGTTGTGAAAGTGGGTGAAGGAGAGTTTGAAATAGAGATTTCGGAAAAAAGGTCATTCAGACCAGGACTGTACAAGATGAGGATGAATTTTAAAGAAGGGGATGAGACACACTATCAGGAGGCTGAATTCCTCTGGGGTGTGCTCGCCATAAACACCCACAAATCCATATATCTTGAGAACGAGAAAGCGTTTATTGGAATAGCAGTCTTAGACGACCAAGGTCACATGGTGTGCGATGCCAATGTCACCTTGGAGATAACAGACCCGAAAAACGAAAAGATAACCCTGAGAACATCTGATGGGACAATCGAAGTTTCTCCAGAATGCGAAGTTTACGGCGTGACCAACCTCCCTGATTACTACGCTTATTATACGGTCAATACAGAAGGAAACTATACGATGAAGCTAACAGCTGTAACGAGGAACGGTGTAAGAAGTATGACAGATACATTCGCTGTTAAAAAACACGTTGATTTTGATGTCGAGAGAACCGGACCAACAAGAATCTACCCACCCGCAAAGTACAAAATGATTTTTACCATTAAACCAAAAAGGGATTATGAAGGTCCGGTAAGGGAATATGTTCCTATTTCTTTTGAAATAACACCCCAGAATGGTTTGGCAGTAACAACTTCAGGCGAAACGAAAGTCTTGGAGTGGAACAGCGTATTAACCAC
>DAOVCJ010000014.1 GCA_030670085.1 Candidatus Aenigmatarchaeota archaeon | reverse complement strand
AAGGATAATGCATGGTGAGAACAAGATAACCCAGTGGTACTCCATAGGCAAGATTGTTGTGATAGCATTGATAATCTACTTCCTTGTTGCGATGTTCTCGAGCTCAATGTTCGGAGAACTTATTGAGAACGCGCTCTCAGGTCTGGGAATGATAAGTTAGCGATAGATTTAGCGGGTCTCCTTCTCAGTATTAACTTTATAAATGCTAAGACCAAAATCTAATTCCCATGAGCGATAAAAATGGCACTGTAACTTGTAGGAAACCTGGTTGCAACAAAGAAATTCCTGCAGCTTCAGCTGTATACATAAAAGAGGAACCGTATTGTCCTGGTGAATGTGCAGACTGGGTAAGGGAATTCTCCAGGAAGATGGCACTAATATCCAACCCTTTAACCCTTTCCATAAATGATAAGTTCAAAAGCGAGAAATTGAATAGCGTACTGGGTTTAAAATCAACAAAGTATCGAACTCACTTATGAGCAAACACTATCTGTATTTCGTCCCCCTTTTTGTCAACCCTTCCGAAGCCTATCCTGAGCATCTGTATCACATCCCCTACCTTTAGATTCTTCATTGCGGGTTCCCCGATTCCCTGGAGAACCCCATCAGGCTTCACTATCTTCACAGGAACGTTCTTCTCCGGGACCCATTGCAGTTTCTGGATTTTCTCATTGATTACCTGAGATTTGCTGAGCTTGGGTTTCTTACCCAGCCTGAGGTTGAACAAATCGAGAAGCCTTACCTCCTTGTTCTTGAAATCCCTGAAGTCCTCCTTGGAGACATAGATTTTTGGTGTAACAGGCACCTCCCTTGTATCCCTCCTGTCCGGGTGTTTCTGAACAGAAACGGTTTTCCCAACCCCAGCTCCCTTTATACAACCACTCACATCTATACCCACAGGGTCAATCACCACTCTATACCTTTCAGCCCCTGAATCGATAATCCTTCTGTTGATTCCGTAGAGGGTTTCCCACTCTATGTTTATATCATGCTTTGTCAGGCCGCACTGCACTGCAAAAAGCCTGAAAGCCTCTGGTCTGAACCCCCTCCTCAGCAGGGCTCTGACTGTTGGAAGGCTCGGGTCATCCCACCCGGATATCTTCCCTGACTTTATCCTCTCAACAATGTCCCTTGTGTGGGGCTTCTCTCCTGGCAGATAAATCATACCGAAGTTTATGGTGACTGGCGAATCCCAATCCAGTGCCTCGTATATTCTTTTCTGCACAGCAGTGTTGTGCTCATGTTCCTTGCCCCTGAAGACGTGAGTGATATTCAGAACATGGTCATCTATCGCGCAGGAGTAGTTGTATAAAGGCCATACCTTGTACTTCTTCCCCTTGCGGGGATGTTTTGCCTTGTTCACTCTCAGAAGCGGGGGATCCCTGAGAACAGGGTTCGGGTCCTGCATTGATGTCTTCAGCCTGAAAACAACCTCCCCGTCCTTGTATTTCCCTCCGAGGGCCTTCTTCCAGAAGCCCAGATTCTTTTCTGGCGAGTAATCCCTGCAGGGGCAGTTCTGACTCTTGAGCTTCAGTTTCCTGAACTTTTCAGCAGGGCAGAAGCATGCATATATCCTCCCATCATTGATGAGCTTTTCCGCGTACTTGTAGTATATTGGAATGTGATCCGACTGCATGACAAGTTTGTTCCACTTGACACCCACGTTTTTGAGGTCCTCCCTTATCATCTCATAGTATTTCTTCTCCACCTTCCTGGGATCCGTATCCTCGATCCTTACGATGAACTTTCCCCTGTACATCTCTGCGTACAGGTATGAGAGCATGACAGCCCTGGAGAGCTGGAATATGCTCAGGGGACCAGTAGGAGAGGGAGCAAACCTTGTCACCACTCTTCCCTTGACAGCGTCCCTGAGCGGGGGCAAACCCTCCCTTCCCTTTACCTCCCTCTCGAGCATATCAGGGGCAATGGACTCCAGGCGTTTTTTCTGTTCCTCCAGGGAAATCTTGTTTATTTCCCTCGCTATCCTGTCAATCTCTTTCCTGACCTCCTTTACAATTTCCCTTAGCTCTGGCTCTGATGCCATTACCTTTCCAAGGACAGCCCCTGGATCGGCCTTACCGCCATAAAAAACAGCGTTCTGCAGGGCATACCTCATGATAATACCCCTGCTCTTCTCTGGAACCATAATAATATTTTAACCAAGGGTATTAAAAAAACAGAGAGGGTATTCCAACATCTAACAGAAACATAAAACAAAAAGAGAGGTTTTTGGCCATCTCTTTTCAAATCAATTCTTTCACTTTTTAAGAAACCCCGTTCTTTACATTTCCTTTACATTCTTTGAAACGAAATCCTTTATGGTTTCGTCATCAGGGATTGCAAGAGATTTCTTGAACCTTTTGGTTCCGTCAGGAAGGAAAAAACCTCTTGATATTGCTATGAACTCGTTCTCGCCTTCTTCTGACTTTGCTTTCTTTCTTGCAACCTCAAGGAAGTTGTTCTTTCCGAACTTTATTTCCTCTGCTTTCATTGTCTCGAATTCTACCATTGTATGACCTCCATTCATTTTATTCCACTGCCCAAAAAACAAGAGCAGTGCAGCACATGTTCGCTTTTTCAGAATAGTATTGGGTATTTATAAAGCTATCGGTGGCCGCTTTTTGCGATAGTTAGCGAAAATATTTAAAAACCATCCTTTAACTATTGAGTATGAAATGCATGGTTCTGGCTGGCGGGTTTGCGAAAAGAATGTGGCCCCTTACAATGGATTTTCCCAAGTCCCTGCTGCCGGTTGCAGGAAAGCCCATGATAGACCACATAATCGAGAAAATAGACAAACTTGATGAAGTGGACGAGATATACGTATCCACCAACAAGAAATTCGAAGACGTTTTCGGGAAGTGGATCAAGGATTATGAATCAAAGAAGCAGTTCAAAAAGAAGATAATCCTTGTAGTGGAGCCTGCCCTCAAAGAGAAGGAGAAGTTCGGCTCTGTTAAAGCGATGGAGTACTTCATAAAGCAGCATAAAGTGAATGATGATGTTCTGGTGATAGGCGGGGATAACCTCTTCTCATTTGATTTGAAGGATTTTCTGGATTTCGCAAGGGAGAAAAAAGCGCCGGTTGTCGCCTTCTACGATATCAGGGATCTTGAAAAGGCTCGAAAGTTTGGGGTCTGCGTCCTGAACGGGAACGGAAGGATAAAGGAGTTCCAGGAAAAACCTGATAAACCCAAATCCACCCTCGTCTCAACATGTATTTACCACTTCCCCAAAAACAGCCTGAAAATGATATCCGAGTACCTGAGAGACGAGAACAACCCTGACGCTCCTGGATACTTCATAACCTGGATGAGCAAGAGGATAGCTGTTTACGGTTTCGTCTCCAAGGAAAAGTGGTACGATATAGGTTCCCAGGAAACCTACAAACAAGCGGACAGGGACCTGAGGAGTAAAAGGTGATAATATGACCGAATGTGTAAACAGAGAGATTAATCTGGAGAACTGCACGTGCACTTATCCAGGCTGTGAGAAAAAAGGACTATGCTGCGAATGCATACGCCACCACAGAGAAGCCGGGGAGATCCCAGGCTGTTTGTTCCCGAAAGAGACCGAGAAGACATTTGACAGGTCTGTTAGGAAATTCGTTGAGGTAATGGACAAGAGTTGAAGGAAGTCACTCAATGACCGTTCCCCTGAACTTTCTTCCTGAAAGGAAGGAATCCAGATTCTTCAGTTTCCTCCCGTTCATTATCACAACCCTTAGGCCCAGTTTTTTCGCCTCCTTGGAGGCCACGGGATCGAACGGCTTGTTCAGGCCAGGGTCCCATCTGTCTCCCACAATCTCCCTGAACTCCTCCCATCCCATCCTCTTTATGGGCTTCACTTTTCTGTACTTGGCAGGGTCCTTGTCATACACATAGTTAACATCAGAGAGGTTTACCAGGGTCTTTACCCCGAACTGCTTCGCTAGCAGGACAGCGTCATAATCCGTTGAGAATCCAGGTTCCCATCCCGCTGCTATGAGAACCTTATTCCTGAAATCTATCCTTTCCGTGGGGTCCTTCACTATCGTCTTCCTGGCATAATCCCTGAATATGGTCCTGAGAAGATGGGCATTCAGCCTTGTTGCATGGATCCCCAGCCAGTCCAGGTCATCACTCTTAAGCCTCACAACCCTGGAGGCACTGCTCTGGTATTTTCTGCAGATTTTCCCCCCACCAGAGATTATTATGAACCTCTTTCCCCTCTTGATATGCTTTAGAATAATCCTCCTGAAACCCTTCAGGAATTTCACATTTATCTCCCTGGGAACTATTATCGAACCCCCGAGGCTTATCACTATTATTTCTCCCATTAGATTAGAATTTGAGCGGGGGATTAATAAAGATTTAAATCCTGGCCGCCTCTTCTGTAGCCATGAGTCTTTTATACCCAGCTTTAATCCTCTCAAGAAGCGGTCTAAAGACCTGAGCTACTTCAGAATCATCATCTTCTATACTTGAACGCGTTAGAAGAAAATAATGCTTTCTTAATTCTCTTTCAGCTGTTTCATACCTAAAAAACGCACCACCACGGTTTGTTTTCTCTATTGCTTCTGCCACAGATACCAATGCCCCAATATCACGAATATTTCCCATATTAAAATCTTCAAACCTCAGGTTTTTATATATTAAATTTAATTATTGATTCCAGATTAATTTTATCAGGGGTTTCGAATGGCCAAGAAAGAAACGAGTGAGGAGAAGAGAAGCGAATTCATCGCCAGATTCAAGGAGTTCCTTCGGAAAAAGTACTACAAGAAGATGGTCAAGGCAGCGAATGAGGAGAGAGCGTTGGAAGTGGATTTCAAGATCCTTGACAAATATTCTCCTGAGCTCGGGGAATTCCTGCTTGGTGACCCTGAGGCTTTTTTCGAAATAGTTGAGGAAGCGGTCAAGCAGACCGAACTCCCAGGCCCGGTCAGTGTACGCTTTTTCGACCTTCCGGAACCCATGAACATAAGAAATCTTAGATCAAAGCACATAAGGAAATTCCTCGCGGTTGAGGGGACTGTCAGAAAGGCATCGGAGATAAGACCCGAAATTATGAAGGTGGTGTGGGAGTGTCCAGATTGCGGGGAAACAACAGACATGGAAAGAAAGGGCGGGTTTATCCCAAAGTTGTTTGAGTGTAAGTGCGGGAACAAGAGGGATTTCAAGAAGGTTGAGGAGCAGATGATAGACACGAGATGGATTACCATTGAGGAGCCATTCGAACTTACAGAAGGTGATCGCCCTTCGCAGGTTACGATCGTGCTAACAGAGGACCTTGTTTCCCCAGAGGGCAGGAGACTTAGCGATCCTGGGAACAGGATAAAGATAACAGGTATATTGAAGGAGGTCCCCAGGGGAGGCAAGTTCCAATCCGCAAAGCTCGATTTCTATGTAGACGCCAACCATGTGGAGCCCGTGGATATAGGATGGGAGCACCTGGAGATAACCAAGGAGGATGAGGAGGAGATAAAGAAGCTTGCCAAGAACCCGAAAATCTATGATACCCTTGTTGATTCCCTTGCCCCGTCCCTGTATGGCCTGAGGGAGATAAAGGAATCCATCCTGATGCAGCTGTTCGGTGGGGTTCCTGCGGAACTGAGGGACAGGACCCATATAAGAGGAGACATTCACATCCTGCTCATAGGGGACCCTGCATCCGGAAAATCCCAGCTCCTGAAGCTCGTTCCTGAGATTGTTCCCCGTGGCAGATATGTGAGCGGAAAGGGCGTGACTGGTGCGGGATTGACGGCAACCGTAACCAAGGATGAGCAGTTCATGGGCGGATGGGTCCTGGAGGCCGGAGCATTAGTCCTGACGAACAAGGGCCTTCTAGCTATTGACGAGTTCGAGAAGATGACAGCAGAGGATCAGGTTGCGATGCACGAGGCCCTTGAGCAGGGAACAATATCCATTGCAAAGGCAAGTATAGTCGCGACCCTTCCAGCCAGAACATCTGTTCTTGCTGGTGGAAATCCCAAGTTCTCGAGATTCGACCCTTATGTTCCCATATCAAAACAGATAACCGTTCCAGACACCCTACTTACAAGGTTCGATCTGAAGTTCGCTCTGAGGGACGTACCCGACGCAGAGCAGGACAAGCTCATGGCCGAGCACGTGATAAAGACAAGGGAGGATGAGGATTATGAACCCTCCAAGCCAAAGATAGACCAGGTTCTCATAAGAAAATATATTGCCTATGCAAAGGAAAATTCAAAACCAAAGATCGTCCCAGAGGTTGGAAGGTTACTGAAAAACTTCTACGTAAAGACTAGGAAGCAGGCAGAGGGTGCGGGAGCGCCTGTTCCCATAACCCTGAGACAGCTGGAAGCATTAATGAGGATTGCACAGGCCTCTGCAAAGATACAGCTGCAGAAAGAAGTAAGGAGGGAAGACGCTCAGAGGGCAATAAAGCTCATGAAATATTCACTGCAGCAGCTCGGTTTTGACCCTGATACAGGAATGATAGACGTTGACAGGTCAGAGGGAGCAGTAACCTCAGCAGAGAGGTCAAGGATAAGGATAATCCTGGACATAATCGATGAGATGTCAGCCACCAAGAAGGAGATACTGGTTGAGGACATAATAAAGACAGCAAAGAAAGAAGATGTTGAGGAAGTAGAGGAAATCCTGGAAAAGCTCAAGAGGGAGGGGATGCTCTTCGAGCCCAGCCCTGGCTACGTCCAGAAGGTTTAAATAATTTAGCTTCTAATTTATTTTCTATGAGCGGAATAGCTGTACCACATATTAGATATTTCGTAGAGTTAGGTAATACTTTTAGGTCCAGAAAAAAGAAAGCACACGATAATGCCCTAGAGGCAGCTCAGGACGGTGATAGAAAGCTTATGAAAAAGTACATTAAAGAAGAAAATATTTACAGAATGGTAATTGGTGAAAAACCATTATCATACAGGGAAAAGAAAGATTTCCTGAGTATCTATCTGAAAAATAAAAAACAGGAAACCTTATAAAATTTTGTTCTAAAAGAATAGCGAATGACATATCCAAGAGCCCAGAGAAAGATTGCATCAATTCTGAACGATCTTCTTAAAAAGGTTTACAAAGACCAACTATTAGTCCCTGCTTCCGAAGCCCGTGAGATGATAAAGGAAAGAGTGATTTCAAGCGGCATCAAAGACGCTGGATTAAGGGAAGCAATAGAATCAGAAGATTACATACCAAACGTTATCAGGAACCTGAAAAACAAGATGGGTGATGCATTCCAGGTGGATATCCGGGAAATTGCAGGAAAAACCTTCTATGGGAATCAGAGAGACAGGCGGTACCCGATATTTATAGAGCTTTCAAATTACGTTGTAGATAAAGGATATTTGAATATAACCCTACCAACTGGCATATCCTCTGAACCTGAAGAAGGAGAAGAAAATCCTTTGCAAGAGTGGTACGGAGCCAGACCGGAAATGATTCTGGAAAACATAAGGAATCATTTTGTATACGAGGATGAAGAGTGGTTCAAGGAAAAGAAATGGTTGGAGACCAAGTTAAAAGAGGAACATATAGAAAACATGATAGATAACTGGAATAGTTGCTGCAACAAGGGAAGCCAGCCGTTCGGAAAAACCAAGAGCGGTAAGTACTTTGTGAATCCAGGTTCTCCCTGCCTGCCTTAGAATTGGGCTTGAACCCAAAGCCTTAAAAGATTTCGCAGCAATTGTTTCTCAAGTGATTTCTGATGGCAAAGATAAGAGGGGATTACATCGGGACAACATGGGATGATTTTCTTGTTGAGCCAGGGGCCCCGATTGATGATAAGAAGTTTACCCCAGAGGATGTTGATATTTCTACAGACCTGGCAGGAGTTGAGCTACAGATACCTTTTCTGACAGCTGCAATGCGTTCTGTTGCTGGAAAGGGTCTGGTGCTTGCTGCAGGTAAGCTGGGTATGATGGGGGTTGCTCCGAGAGGACTCACCATTGAAAGGGAAGCTGATATAGTAAGGTATGTTAAAGGCAACGCCGTAAAGAAGGGTGATATAGAATCTGAATGTGACCCAACAACGGTACGCGATACTGATACCCTCGCTGTTGCTATTGCAAAGGCAAGGAGAACAGGTCACAGCAACATACCTGTTGTCACAAGAAAAACTGATTTCGTTGGAATGTTCCAACACATACCATCAAAACATGACAACATGGATGTCACTATACCTATAAAAAAGGTTATGCAGTACTACAAAGCCAGGGGAAGAAGAAAACCAATGGATGTATGCACAACTAATATGACTGATAATCAGATAAAGAAATACCTTAAGGAAAAGTATTCTAGAGATAATATCAGATTTGTACCCGTAATTGACGATGTTGGCAGACTTGACAGGCTGGTTTTTCTTCAAACCCTTGATGCCTATAAGGTTGGTGCTGCAATAGACACCCATAAGGGATGGGAGAAAAGGGCAGAGGCAATGATTGATGCCGGAGTCGATATGATATTCATTGACACCTCTGACGCACACAAGCCATTCTCAAGAGAGGTTATAGAGAAATATGCTAAGATTATCAAAAGGTACAACGGGATGGGGAAAGACTGTCCGCCCATATGTGGGGGCAATGTAGTGACAGCTGAGGCATTTGATTATCTTGTGGAAGCAGGTGCTAAAGTAGTAAAATCAGGAATGGGTCCAGGTTCCACATGCACCACCAATCAGGTTCTTGGAGTAGGTGCCCCGCCATTAGATTCGGTAATTGAAATGGCCCGTAGAAGGGATAAATATTATGTTGACACAGGGATATACATTCCCATAATAGCAGATGGAGGATTGAGGCAAACAGATAACATAAATGTGGCCATGGTTCTTGTTGATGCTATAATGGGGGGAAATCTTTTTGGCTGTTTTTTTGAATCTGAAGGGGAATGGATAGACGAAAACGGAGATGTGCTTACAAAAGATAAGATGAACGAGGAGAATATACGTAGAATCAAAATTTATGGAGAGGCATCCCGGGAAGCAATGGAAACAACAGGTGATATGAAAAGATATACAACCCCGCTTTCAAAGGACAGTGTAACAACACTACAAGGCATTAGCGGCTTGTTAACATATAGAGGGAGATTCAAGCCCGGTGTTGAAGATTATACAAGAACGCTTCAAGAGGCAATGTATCATGCTGGAGCTCCCGACCTGAAGACATACAGGAGCAAGGTGATTCTAACAAGGCTTTCGGAGAAAGCCAAGGAAACCGCTCGCCCACACAGTCTAGATATCATAGGTGATTGAGGTTTTATCATGACAAGGACAGCAGTTGAAGGTATGCAGTTTGGAGATGAGGGAAAGGCAAAGGTTATAGACTATTTTCTAATAACAAGAGACTATGATGCTGTTGCAAGATACCATGGTGGAGGAAACGCAGGTCACACCCAGGTTGACAGGCATGGTAATGAGGTTATAACACACATTATTCCTAGCGGCATACGGAAAAAAGGTGTTTACAACGCCATACTTTCAGGTGTTATGGTTGACCCGTTGGAGGCGGTTAAGGAAATAACAGAACTGCGTGAAATGGGTTACAAGGTCAATATCTCAAATCTGGGCATCAGTGAAAGAGCCCAGATAACCCTCCAGTATCACAAGGATTTTGAGAGGAGGCAGGAAAGGAAAAAGGGGGGAAAAGCCGTTGGAACCACTATGAAGGGTATAAGTCCAACAGCGGTTTCAACACACGCAAGGGAAGGCCTCAGGTTTGCAGAATTTGTGGATCCTTATTATTTCGAAAAGTTTCTAGAGTCGTTGCCAAAGAGCTACAAGAACTTTTTTGAAAGAATGACATCAATATTAAGAAAAAGCGGAAACGTTGTTGCAAACGGTGTTAACGTTAGAAAATACATGGAAATGTATGAATATGCGATGAATTTCCTTCGCCCCTTCAAGATTGATGAGGCAGATTTTCTGGAGAGAATGAAAGACAAGAATTTGCTGTATGAGAGTGCCCAGGGTGCTTTGCTTGATGTTGTTCTGGGAACAGTCCCTTATGTAACTGCCTCAGAAACATGCAACCCCCCAGCCGATACCGATAAGATAATAGGGGTATCAAAGGCATACATAACAAGAGTTGGCGGTGGAAACCTCCCGACGAGGATGGAGCTGGAAGAAGAGAAGATTATAAGGGGTGTTAGGGGAGAAACAGCTGGAGCAGAGTTTGGCGCGACGACAGGAAGACCAAGGAACTGCGGATGGTTCGATGGTATTATTGCAAAGTTTGCAGCCCGTGAAGGAAGGGTTGACAACGTGTTTCTCACAAAACTCGACAGGCTTTCGGGGTTCCCTGAAATAAAGGTAGCGACAGCTTACAGGTATAAAGGAGATATAATAAAATCCTTCCCTGCAGAAAGGTTGGTTTTCGAAGAGGTCGAACCTGTTTACCGAGGATTCCCAGGATGGATGGATGATATCGGTGATGCAAGGGAACCAGGAGATCTCCCACAGAATACTCGGAATTATGTCAAGAGATTAGAGGACATGATGGAGCGTAAGATAACCCATGTCTCAGTCGGACCGAAGGCAGAGCAAACAATAGAGCTCATCTAAAATTCGAGGATTTGAACAAATTTATAGCTTCTAACACAAATAATATTCATGGAGTGTCCGAAGTGTGGTGGAGGAGCGTATCTTTCCGACGAAGAGCTTATCAAGGTTCTGGAGAACACAGACCCCATTAAGATAATGTTCAGGGCGATATTCAGCTGCAGGGCATGCGCTGAGAAGTTCTCAAGGATTTTCTACGATGACCTGGGAGCGAGAAAAAAGCCTCCTGAGGTGAAACCCTACCCTTACCAGGGACAGGAGTACGAGCCCGTGCGTCCGACAGCAGCAAAAACAGAGGATGAAGCAGCAGAAGGCCTGAAGTTCTTCTAAGTAGGGAATAACTCTATTCAATTAATTAAAGTTTTATTCATATCTTTGCACTGCAATATACAAACCTATACTCTACAACCGAAATCTTTATATACCAATGGGACAAATATATCCTCATAGAACTTAGAGACAGAATCCTGAGTAATCCATGTAGAGGCGAAAGAGCGATGCCCGACTTGGACAGGTTGGACAAAGTCGGGGGGCGAAAGCATGAGACGAGACCCACTGGAGATAATGGAGAAGATGCTGGAGATATTAGAGAGGGAGCACGAAGCCCTTAGTGTAAACCAGATCGCAAAGAGAACAGGCCTCCACAACATCACGGTCAGGCGATACGTAAGGATTATAGAGATGGTAAGGAGAGAACCCAGACTCGAGGTGATAAAAACAAGGCACACAATAATACTGAGGATAGAAAAGAATAATAAGTGAAATATAAATAATTAAAGTTAAGGTGATGTTATGAGCGAGCCAGTTTCCATCAAGGTCGGTGAACTAACGAGCAGGGATGAATTTGGAAGGGGAATCATTAGGATAGACACCAAAAACATGAGCAAGCTGGGAATAAAGGAGGGGGACATACTTGAGTTGCATGGTAAGAGATTAACAGGAGCAATAGCCATAAGAGCTTATCCTGCAGATATCGGACTGAACATCATGAGGATGGACGGTATAACCAGGAGAAACGCTGGTATTGGAGTGGGGGAGAGCATAAGGGTAAAGAAGGCAGAGCCGAAAGAGGCAAAGAGAGTCGTTCTTGCTCCCACGCAGAAGGGAATAAGACTCATGATGAACCCTGAACTTCTCAAGAAAAACCTTTTCATGAGACCCGTTGCGAAAAAAGACGTTATCAAGCCATTCCCTGTTGTGAGGCAGAGAATGGGAATGAATCCACTGGAGGATATGATAAGAAATTTGATGGACATGGAGGGAATGCCGGGTTCCTCATTCACACCAATCCCGGGCGAAATGCAACTGATGGTTGTTTCCACAAACCCCGAAGGAATAGTAAGGATAACCGATGCAACAGACCTGGAGCTGAGACCAGAGGCAGTTGAGGCAGAGGAGAAGGTGATACCGACCATAACATACGAGGATATAGGCGGACTTCATTCTTCGATAGAGAAGATAAGGGAGATGGTAGAACTCCCGCTGAGGCACCCAGAGCTTTTCACAAGAATCGGGATAGAGCCACCCAAAGGAGTCCTGTTGTACGGACCGCCTGGTTCTGGAAAAACCCTGCTGGCGAGGGCCGTTGCTAATGAGTCAGGAGCGAACTTTTCTGCAATAAATGGTCCTGAGATCATGAGCAAGTGGTATGGACAGTCAGAAGAGAACCTGAGGAAGATATTTGAGGAGGCAGAGAAGAACGCCCCGAGCATAATCTTTATAGATGAGATAGATGCCATTGCTCCGAAAAGGGAGGAGGTAACAGGCGAAGTCGAGAGAAGAGTCGTATCTCAGATTCTCACCCTTATGGACGGATTGAAGAGCAGGGGCAAGGTAATTGTCATAGCAGCGACGAACAGGGAGAATGCTCTAGATCCCGCCCTGAGAAGGCCTGGAAGGTTTGACAGGGAGGTAGAGATAGGAGTTCCTGATACAAAGGGAAGGAAGGAGATTCTGCAGATACATACCAGGAACATGCCCCTGACAAAGGACGTTGATCTCGATTGGCTGGCCTCAATAACCTATGGTTTTGTTGGAGCAGACCTGGAGGCCCTAGCTAAAGAAGCTGCAATGCTTTCCCTCAGGAGGAACCTACCATCACTTTCCTGGAAGAAGACAGAGGAGTTTCCAGAGAAATCCCTGGAGAAGCTGAGGGTTGAAAAGAAGGACTTTGAGAACGCCCTTAAGATGGTCGAGCCCTCTGCAATGAGGGAGGTTCTGGTCGAGATACCAAAGGTCAAATGGGATGACATCGGTGGACTGGAGGAGGTAAAGGAAACCCTGAAAGAGGTTGTGCAGTGGCCTTTATCAAATCCAGACGCCTTCGATAGGATTGGTATAAGACCACCTAAAGGAGTCCTTTTGTACGGACATCCTGGTTCAGGAAAAACCCTGCTCGCGAAAGCAGTGGCGAATGAATCAGGAGCGAACTTCATCTCCATAAAGGGCCCTGAGGTCCTTTCAAAATGGGTGGGAGAGAGCGAGAAGCATATAAGGGACATATTCAAGAGAGCGAAACAGGTTGCTCCCACAATTATATTCTTCGATGAGATAGATTCGATAGCCCCGATAAGGGGACTGGAGGCTGGAACGAGGGTTACAGAGAACGTGGTCTCCATGATCTTGACAGAGATGTCCGGTTTGGAGGACTTGCATAATGTTGTTGTAATTGCCGCAACGAACAGGCCTGACATACTTGACCAGGCATTCCTGAGGCCAGGTAGATTTGACAGGCAGGTACTGGTCCCTGCCCCGGGTGAAAAAGCAAGGCTTGAGATTCTTAAAATCCATACCAGTAAAATGCCCCTTGCAAAGGATGTGAACCTGAAGAAGATAGCGAAGCAAACAGATGGCTATTCTGGTGCTGACCTGGAGGCACTGGTAAGGGAGTCAGGACTGTTCGCACTGAGGAAGGATTTTAAGGCAAAAAGCGTGACCAAGAAGAATTTCAGCGAGGCAGTAAAGAAGATACAGCCCACGATAACGCCAGAGATGGTAAGGTTCTACGACAGCGTATCCCAGAGATTCAAGGCAAGGGTCGTGGACAAAAAGGAAAAGAGGGAAGAACTCGAATACGTGGGATAGGTGTCCCAGAGAGCATCAAGGATTTATTGTTAACTTCTTATTCTAAAAATGGGCAAAGGCTTGAAACCAGACTATGCAGAACCAGTAGAACCCCTAAAGAAACTTATCGGTATGGGTATTGACCCGGATTTGCATAAAAAACTATATCTCGAACCCGTACCCTTCATACACCTCAAGCCCGAACAGCAGGGAGAGGTTACTGATTTCTATTCAGAGTTGTGGGAGCATGTTCTTGTACCCGAATATCATATAGGGAAAATTAAAACCTCTGGAAAAACCACAGGTTTGCCGCTTAGGGATATAATACGTATGTGTGTCTGGGACCAACTCCATACCTCAGGGAACTTCTTCCCTGAAGGCCAGATAGTTCTGGTAAAGGACGGAAGACCAGTAATTCTAACAAGATCCCAGCCGTGGCATGTTCCGGATATTCTTGATATGGATAGGTATTTTGAGAATTATCCCAAGAAATGGGGTTTGGTTTCAGGAGATTATGGACGCGGCTATCCATGGATTCCAATGCTGGTTAATGGAAACCCCAAAAAATTCAAGGACTATGGAGAGATTCTTGACCTGGATGATAATGTGATCATTTCAAGCTATGCCCTTACAGGAAACCCGAGAGTTAAAGTTAAGGGGGCGTCCAAGGCAGCTGTTTATGAGAGGGCAACATATGCTGTTAAAGGGGGAATAAAACACTGCGATACTTGCAGCCCACTCAACAACTACTCCAAGTGGGTAGCAGAAAAGAAAAAGGAAGACCCGAATTTTGAATGCACTCCTGAAAAATTCATTGAGGAGAATGTGGTAATTCCACTTAATGAGGGTATAGAACCAAAGCATTACACAGCTGTTGGAATGCACATGAAATTCAAGGCACGGTCAATGAAAATCTTACCTGGTGCAAGGGAACATGATGGGGATTCTGATGGTCACTGCGGATTCTGCAGGTATTTTTAAAACCCCCCTCCAATTTCTAATCATGGAAACCCGATACCCGGTTGTTGCAGGGATGTTCTACTTCGGAGATTCCGGGAACCTGAAGAAGCAGCTGGACAAGCTCTTCTCCGATTCCAAGCCCGGGAACTATACGTGTGTTGTTTCTCCCCATGCAGGTTACGAGTATTCAGGAAGGACAGCTGCCCTTGCAATAGGATCCCTGAAGCCAGGAAAGAAATTCATAATCCTTGGCCCAAACCACACGGGAATGGGTAGCGAGTTCTCGGTTATGAGCAGGGGTAAGTGGATAACCCCACTCGGTGACTGCAGCATTGATTCCAGTCTAGCGAATGAACTGAAATCCTGCAAGATTCTGGAGGAGGATACATTCGCGCATGAGAAAGAGCACTCGATTGAAGTTCAGCTCCCGTTCCTGCAACACAAATTCCCCCGCTTTCAATTCGTTCCCATAACCATAATGGGCATGGGTTACTCTGACGAGTTCCTGAAGAGATGCGAAGTCCTAGGGAAGGCAATAGCAAAGGCAATGAAAGCTGACCCGGACATACGAATGATAGCGAGCTCTGACTTCTCCCACTACTTACCAGCTGAGTCAGCGAAGGAGAAGGATGAGAAAGCAACAGAGAGGATAAAGAAGCTCGACCCAGGGGGATTCTTTGAAACCCTCAGGGAGACAGACGCCTCTGTGTGTGGTTATGCTCCTATAGCTGTTCTTCTCTTCACTGCAAGGGAACTGGGTCTTAAGAAGGTGAACATAATAGACTACACAACCTCTGGAGAAAAAACAGGGGACATGAGGTCGGTTGTGTCGTATTCTGCGATAGGGTTTGGAAAAGAGAAAAGATAGAGATAAACAATAGTCAAAGAATTAAAACAGAGGCAGCTACCGCTTCCGTTTTAGCCGCCGTTTAATATATTTATCCACCGATTCTGAAGACCTTTGTTCCGCAATCCGGGCAAGTACCCTTGGTTGCTGGCTTCTTGTTCTTCAGAGTAACCTTCTGTGGGTTCTTTATTTCAACCTTTTTTTTGCACTTCACACAGTATGCTGTTACCATTTTTAAACCTCCAAAATTGCAATACGAATATGTATTAATTGCTTATTAATATCCCTGATTTATAAATATATAGGGAAAAACAGCGAAAACAGGCCCATGTAAGGTGATTTTTTGGCAAAAAAAGAAAAACTGCCCCTGAAGACCGTTGAGAGAATATTAAGGGAAGCAGGAGCAAAAAGGGTGAGCAAATCCGCTACCCAGGCCTTTGCCAAGTATTTGGAGCAGCTGACAGCGCATATAGCAGAGGAGGCCGGGAACCTGGCAGAGCATTCGGGTAGGAAGACCATAAAAGAAAAGGACATAAAGCTGGCGAAGAAAAGAGTAAAGTAATTATTTTCTGGATAAAAGATACTCGTTTATCTCTCTCGCTAGGAAGGGACCCCTGGTTATAAAACCCGTTATGTACGATATCGCAGACGCTCCGCTTTCTTTCGCTCTATATCCCTTCTCCCCGGAGTCAATCCCTCCTGTCGCGATTATCTGCAGATATCCACCGAACTCTTTGCGAATCCTTTTCACGTTGAGGATTGTATCCTCATAGAGCTCTGGTCCGCTAAGCCCCCCGAAACCCGTAGGAAGTCCCTTCTCCTTGACCGGAAGGGTATTGGCGTAGTTCACTATCCTGATTCCTGAATCAAGTGCATTGGAAATTATTTCCCTGTTCTCCCCTCGTGACAGCTTCACAATAAGGGGCTTCTTACTAAGATTCACAGATTCTTTAAAGAGTTCCTTTGCGTGTCTGGGGTTCTCAGAGAAATACAACCCCTTTTCTATGTTTGGGCAGGATATGTTCAGTTCAACCATATCTGCATAATCCTGCAGACCTTCGATTACTTCGCAGTATTCATCTATGGAGTCCCCGGTTATGTTCAGGATGATTGGAACCCCCCTGTAATCCTTCAGGAATTCCCTTGTTTTCTCCATCCCCGCGTTTTCGAACCCCACACAGTTCACGAATCCCTCCCCTCTTCTCACCATGTTCGGTCTCGGTCCCTTCCTCGGGTTTTTCGTGACCTTGAGGGTAACTGCTCCGAAACCCATCTTTGAGGCCTTCCTGATTATCCAGGGCTGGTGGTAGCATGCCGCTAGTATGACCGGGTTCGGGAGCTCACATCCACTGAGACTCGTCCTCAGCTCAGGGTCATCCGCCTCAAAAACAGGCAAGCATTCGATAGGAAGTCTGAGGAGTCCTCTTCCAAGGGATATTGCCAGACCCTCTGGAAGCTCAGACAAGAAATTATCGTAGAAGAATCTGTAGGTTCTGTCCAGGATTTTATAGGTCAAACAAACCCGTCTATAATTAGTTGGCAGAGTTTAAATTTGTTTCGTGTGTAAAGAAATCAAACAGGTTTAATCCCGAACTCTTTCTGATATTTTTCAAATTCCTGCATTGCCTTGTCTGTAACCACCAATTCCCCATCGGGTCCTTCTATTTTGTTTTCATATAGATGGGGTATTGCCTCTTCAACACCCGATATACAGTGAAATGGCAGATCTGTTTTCTGTGTGAAGTACTGAGCAGCGCTTATATCGATTTGTCTGCCACCTTCATCTATCTTACCATCAATAACTGCCTTCTGCTGCCTATCAGCCGCTATTACCAGTCCAGTGAAACCAATATCCATTTTATTTTTCTCAGCAACAGCTGAAACTTCGTCTATCTCTGTGAACTTCGTTGCTGCTGAGCTTATCACATCATCAGCCATGAGAAGTCTGCAGCCATCGAAAAACTTCTTCCCAATAAAATCACCCATTTCTCCATGACCCTTGGATTCCTTCCTCCTGTATGCCCATGGTTTGTTGATTCCGAAAATCTTGTATAGCCCGTTGCATGTGGAATCTATTATCGTTATTCCCTTGTACGCCGGACCATAGAGTATATCAAAATCATTTATCAGATTTTCTTTAATTATTTTACGCGCGTAGGCTGCGCTCAGGATGGTGCCACTCTCTCCATCACAGAACCCACCAAGGTTAATAAAATAAAGAGCCCTTCTACCGTCTTTTAGAGGAAGGGTTATATCACCTGTTTCCAGATATTGCTTGTCAAAAAACAAGGAACCGGTTGTCCCCATAGCTTTTACAAAATCCTTTACATATTGCTCCATTCAATCACCTCAAACGTATAACTGACTTGTTAACTCCTTTGCCGCATTCGTAATTTCTTCAGAAGTCACATCATCAAGATTTTCTTTTTTGTTTGGGTTGTAAATTCCCCTTCCTGCTATCGCATGCCACCTATCACCAGCAACCTTTGCAGCATCCGTGATTTTACCGAGCTGGGCAACAAAACCCGGGGCATAAAAGACAGGGTCAATGCCACACTCATTGATTAAGATATCCCTGAAAAGCTCTATAACTTCTGGTTTGTTCCCAGGAACCACAAAATCTGTCACGCCACACTCTGCTCCATTTACATACATCTCTTCAGGTGCCTCATCATGGATATAACCCCCATCAACATGTTTGTATCCCTTATGGGTCATCTCTCCTCCAATCAAAACACCGACATCCTTTTCAAGCAAAGCCTCGGTCCATGCTTTCTGGGTTTCTGGACCAGCCATCGGGAAGAGGATAGCAGCATCCACTCCAGCTTCCTTCATACGGTTTGCAAATTTCTTACCCATATCTGGTATATCTGTTCCTCCCTTCTGGTGATCATAGATAACAACAGCATCAGACCTTATATCCTTGACAGCCTCAACAACCCCGGGAAGGCCATGGGCAAATACAAGATTAAAGCCAATCTTGTATGCTTTTATATATTTCACACCCTTCGTGTTACTAACTATCCTCTCCAACTGGTATATAGTATCAACATCGCAGGCAGGTATTACGCTTTTATCCAATTCTATAATCTTGCTCATTGAATCACCTCAAAATTTAATTAGAATATTTGTTGTTAATTAATTTAAAGCCAGAGTCTTTGGCACTACTTCTGTAATGTCCGGGTTCCGATGCCTGAAATCAAAAAGATTTAAATCCCCGCGCTGAATTATTATTATGCCCTGCGGAAAAAAAAGGAAGAAAAAGAAGATTAAGAAGCACAAGCTTAAGAAGAGAAGGAAGAAGATGAGGCACAGGAGCAGGAAGTGATGATATGGAGAAGGACCCGGAGAAACTGGACCTGATACACGCAAGAATAGGAATGGGTACCCACACAATCCTGGGAATAATCGTGGGCTGGGCCTCGATTCAGCTCGCGGGAATGCTCGGGAACTGGCTCACTGTTCTCATCGGAATCGTAATCCTCATAGTCTTTGGCTACGGTATGGAGAGGCTACTGGGGAAGAAGGGAATAAAGTGGTGGTTCGCGAACGGCATCATAATCTATCTTTTAATCTGGCTGGTGAGCTGGACGTTTTTCTTTAACCTGGCGGGGTAGGTTGCAGGACCGAAAGCTTTAAATATATAAACTTATATATATAATATTATTAATAGGTGACACTATGAAGGCAGAGATAAAAATGCTGCACATGCCAAGGCTGGATACCGTTCTTATGGTAGAGGATACCATAAAGAAGCTCGATTACTATCCCACGAAAAACAAGCTCTGGAGGGCGCTCCCGAAGATGGTGATGTGGCAGACCTTCAATGTAATTCTGGATTACCTTATTGACAGCAACAAGATCATAATAGACAAGGACAAAAAGATAGTGTGGATATTCGCGGACAATAAGAAAGTAAGGGAGCTTCTGAAAAAATCCGTCTCATACAAAGAGGTCAGGAAATGACAGAGATACAGTTGTCAGAGGATTTTGCAAGGGACTTTGCCAATCTCCAGAAGAGAGTCGAGAAGGGAGAGGGTGAAGCGGAATATCTGCTAAAGATAATAGACAAGGGAATAGCCAAAATTATAGAGGATTACACCGCAGGCCAGAAGATACCAAAAAAACTATTTCCGGTTTATTATAAGAAAAAATACGCAATCACGAACTTGTGGAGACTCAGACTCGATGATTACTGGAGGATGATCTATACACTAATAGGAGAGAGAATTCGTATTGTTGCTGTGATACTGGAGATTCTTGATCATAAAAAATATGATAGAAGATTTGGATACAAATGATGAAGCCATCCTCTTTAATATAACAGTTATTATGTATATTATATATTATAGGGGATGAGTATGAAGGTTCTGCTTGATTCAAACTTCCTCCTGATCCCTGGAAGGTTCAGGGTTGATGTGTTCAAGGAGCTTCAGCTGTTCGGGAAACCCGAACCCTACACACTGGACATGGTTGTGAAGGAGCTGGAGGGAATTGCGAAAAAACCCGGCAGGGATGCCAAGTACGCGCACATGGGGCTTTTCCTTCTGGACAGCAAGGGAGTGAACATAATAAAAACCAAGGCAAGAAACACTGACAGGGAGATCGAGAGAATTGCGAAGGAAGAGGGTTTCATTGTCTGCACACAGGACCGGGAACTGATAAAGAGACTCAGAAAGAAAGGAGTAAGAATCATATCCCTTAGGCAGAGGAAATACCTCGTGAAGATGTAGCAGGCGATTATCTCTTGTCAACCATGTTCATTACGTGCCTTCTTGTGGCGTCACGGATAACCTCTGAGCGGTTAGAATAAATCCCCTTCTGTACGAGAAGGTCAATCTCCTCTATTATCTTTTTTGTTATCCTTAC
>DAOVCJ010000021.1 GCA_030670085.1 Candidatus Aenigmatarchaeota archaeon | reverse complement strand
CCTCGTATACTCCCTGAACATCTCCTCAAAGTTCTTTGCGCTTCCCCGCATCTTACCAAGAACTATCTTTACCTTCTTGGGAACAGGTTTCATTTTCCTCAGTTCCTGTATCACATTCTGAACCGAACCGAACTCATGCATGTTCACAACCTCCCCTCAAATCCTTGAGGTATTCTATTGCCTTTTCAGGGAACTTCATTTCTTTATTCATCCCGAGCTTTTTTAAATGATCAGAAACCTTCTTTGCATAATCTTCGGAAATCTTTTCCACGATGTTTATCCTGTGAACAATAACCCAGTCCCCTGGCTTCAGATCTAAATCAGAATCAGTCCAGAACCTTCCCTTAACAGGGGACAGCTCCAGAAGATAATCACCACCCTTCTTCTCCAGAACCCCTGCAGGGAACGCGATACATACGTAGTTTCCCTGCTCCACCTTCATCCTGTTGTGGTCAAATGCGTAGAACTCCCTCACAACATCTGCATCAAACATTCGCTTTCCCAGTCTTCCCTTGGTTTTTAACAACCCGGGATAGGCAACATAGTAAACCCTTTTCAAAACCCTTTCTTCGGGCTTCTTCCCTGTTTTGAAATAATCCAGAATCGCTTTGTTGTCCTCCCCGGATATCACTCCCTTAGCTTGCAGATAACAACGACATCCGTCAGCAAATCTCATAAATAAATCAAACCCGTCACCTGAATTCATAACCATTCATTCATCTCTTTCCAGTCCTTTAACATATCCCTCGCGGTTTTCTCAGGAATCCTTTTCACCACAAATCCCTGTTGGCACAGAACGAATTCACCCTTCTTGAGCGGGAACGGGGACTTAACAGTCTTTTTTATCCCCCCGAACTCAACCAACGCTTTCCCCTTCTCAAAACTCAGAACCTTCTGCGGGCGGGATATGCACATGATTATAAATTGACAGATGGGAATAAATTATTTATGAAGACCGTGATATGCGGGATTGGAAACAGAATGCGGGGAGACGATGCTGTAGGGCCCATGGTTATAGATGAGCTTAAGAAAACTCTCGAGGATAATAACACCCTTCTCCTCGACTGTGAACATTTTCCTGAGAGCTTCATAAAGAGAATCCTGGATTTCGTTCCAGAGAGAATCATACTGGTTGATACTGCTGATTTTGGAGAGAAACCAGGGGTGTTCAGAAAGATAGACACCCATTCCATAAAGAAGCAACCGCTCTCAACCCACAGACTACCCCTAACACTCTTGGTTAATTATCTCAGGTCAAAGATTAATTTCAAGCTTGTTTTCCTCGGAATCCAGCCAAAACAGACAGGATTTGACAAGCCGGTTTCAGGAGAATGTAAAAGAGCGGTAAAGAGAATCAGCAAAGAAATAACTGAAATGGTAAAATAATTCACTTCTCGGGTTTGGGTTTCCTGTGAATGGTTATCAGTCTGCTTTTCTTTCTTTCCGCGTGCTCAAAATCCCTAGCCATGGTTATCGCGTTCTTCCTTACCATGTACTTGCAGACCTCTTCGCACTGGGAGCAGAAGAGGCATCTACCCATATCATATCTCCATATCTTTTTCTTCACATCCACCTCTATCGCTCCGGAAGGGCAGTACTTTGCGCAAAGGCCGCAGTAGATGCATTTGTTCTTGTCGTGCTCGACCCTTCCCCTTAGACCTTCAGGAACGAGGGGCTTGACCTTTGGATACTTCTGGGTGAAGGGTTTCCTGAATACATTTTTCAAAGCCTCTCCTATCAGTCTCATATCAAGTCAACCCACATTGTCATATGAACACCATTACCCTGACCAGATCAATCAATGCAACTAACCCGAAGAACCATGTGAACTTCAGGATTTGGTCTATTCTGAACCTCGCCACCAGAACCCTTGCAAGGGTAACAACGAATAATAATACCAAACTCTTTACAAGGAACGTTACCATATCAGCAGAGCCCCCGAAGAACAGGGCAACCCCGAGCGAGATCAGGACGAACAGCTTGATCATGTGGGTAAGCTCGATCATGGCGAGCCTGGTTCCTGTGTACTCTGTCGAATAACCGGAAACAATCTCTTGGTGCGCTCCTGGTGTGTGGAATGGAGGAATTTCAACCTTGGCAAGGATTGAGATGAAGTACGCTATCGCCGCGAAGGGGAACACAAACCCGAACCACCCATAATGGATCTGTAGGGTGTTTATCAGGAATGGAGACAACATCCCTGCCGCAACAACCGGAACTAGAATGGAAACTATGAATGGGAATTCATACCCAATCATTTGAATGAGACCTCTCATTGATCCCACAACACCGAAGGGGTTGGAGCTCGAGAAACCCGAAAGATAAACCGCAAGGGAACCAAACGCGAGGAAATATATCAATACCACGATGTCTCCGGTGAACGAAAGGGGAACGATACCCGCGATAGGTGTGAGCAGTCCTGCTATCAGAACCGAGGTTATTGCAATGAACGGCCAGAGTGTGAACCCTGCCTTTGCTTGTTCAGGATTCAGATCCTCCTTCCCCACGAGCTTTATGAAGTCCAGAATCGGCTGCCATATGGGAGGACCTATCCTGCTCTGCATCCTTGCAGCGAGTTTCCTTAAAATTCCATAGTATATCATGCTGATCAAGACCAGGAATACAAATCCGGGATATATCAGGATTTCAAATATCATTTTCTCACCTTTAACTTCTTGTTCAGTTTCAGAAGGTCCTGCGGTTTCATTCTGATTTTGTCGAATATCTCCTTCTCTATCTTCTTCATTAGGGGCACGGCATCCTCTATTTTCTTGAGATGTCTTTTGTTGGCACCGCATTTCTTCTTAAGATACGCTACCCTTTCACTCAGGTTCACAACCTTGTGCCGCATGGCTCTCTTATCAGAGTAGTAAACAACCTTCTCCTCCCATGTTCTCAGCTTAAGTTTTTCATCCTGAATAGACGAGATTGCATGCTTCTTCACCAGCAAACCCAGTCCTGGATAGCCCTTCCTTCTAAGTATCTCAAAAGCCATGTCCCCATGCCTCCCTCCATGAAGTATACTTTCGTACTTTGCCATGTCATGGAGAAGACTTGCCCTGTCCACTGCTTTCTTATTAACTCTCACCCCAGAGGATTCCAGCTTGTCAGCCAGGAACACAGCAACCCTGTTAACTATGATTGAATGGTCTACTATGTTCTGGGGAACCTCAAGTTCTTTCAATATCTTGAAACAATCAGCGCGCGAGGGAACCTTCATCTTGACCTCCTTTCACCCAGTCTCTTCAGATACGTCTCATCCACTGTCTTTCTCTCTCCAGACTTTGTGTCTATAAGGGTCATGCGGTCTGTGCATGAGAAGCACGGGTCTATTGATGCAACGATTATGGGCAGGTCAGCAAGCTGCTGCTCCTTGAGCATGATGGGAAGTGAGTAAATAATGTTAACGAAGCTAGGTGTCCTTATCCTCATCCTCTCGGGCCTGTCTGTTCCGTTTGACATTGCATAGTAAACAAGTTCCCCCCTTGGGGCCTCCATAATAGCGATGGCCTCTGTTTTTGGTATAGCTAGGGGAACCTTTGTCTTTATCTCCCTGTCCAGACTCGGGAGCTTTTTCAGACACTGCCTGAGTATACTGATGCTCTGGAAAATCTCCAAGACTTTCACCATAACCCTTGCCTGGGAGTCTTCACCCTTTTCCACAATAACCTTCCAGTCCAGATCCCCGTATTTCAGGTATGGAAAATCCATCCTCACATCAATCCTGACGCCCGAGGCCCTTGCAACTGGCCCAACAATGGAAAGTCTCTCTACATCCTTCTTCGGCAGAATCCCCACCCCCCTTGACCTGGCGATTATGGTTCTGTCCCTTAGGAAAAGTTTTCTGTAATATTCTGTCCTCTTCTCCAGATGGTTGAGTTTCTCGAGCATGCTCGGGATTATGTGATTAGGGATGTCCCTCCTAACTCCGCCCATAGTGGGCATTGCGTAATTAACCCTGTTCCCGGATACCTGCTCGAGCATATCCATAACATGCTCCCTATCCTTCCACACGTACATGAAAACCGTGTCCATTCCGATCTCATAACCAACAACACCAAGGAATAGGAAATGGGAGTGAAGCCTCTCCAGCTCCAGAACGAGGGTTCTTATGTACTTCGCTCTCTCCGGGATATCTATACCAAGAAGGTTCTCAACACACTGGCAATAGGTCATTGAATGAATTCCGCTACATATTCCACAAATCCTCTCAGCAACAAATATGTTCTGCAGGTAATTCCTCCTCTGCATGAGCTCCTCTATTCCCCTGTGCAGGTAACCCACATTCACATCAACATCAACTATCGTTTCTCCATCCAGGTATACGTTTAAGTTCTCCGCTTCAATGTACATCGGATGCTGCGGACCAACTGGCAGGGAATAGGTCTGCCTTTCCAATTCCTTCTCCTTGGCCTTTTCTTCTTTGCTTTCTCCTCTCATTTTATCCATCTCCTGTACCAGTCAGCGACCCTTGGGTTTTCCGGAAGGTCGAAGTAGGGAACATATGGTTTTATGTCCAGCACCTGGCTGTTGTTTATTGCATCCAGACCCCTAACCTCCAGTCTGTTACCCCTTACTGCCACCAGTTCCACAAGCCTCAGTGCAAGGTGATTCGGCCGATATTGCGACCTCGAGGCAAACACACCAACCTTTGGAAGATCCCTGATATTTGGAGGACCTGGGCGGGTCTTGATCTCGGTCCTCCTTACTTTATCGAGTTTGTAGATTATCCATATATGGGAGAATTCCTCCAGACCCTCGAGCGCAGGTCTGAGGTCGTTCCTCAAAACGATCTCTGATTCTATCTCTGCGTATATTCCATCCTCACATGCAAAACGGAGTTCCTCTGGATTCCTGAAGATTGAAACAACCCTTCCTATCGGCTTTATATCGCTCATCCTATTCATACTCTACTCCCTTTTCCCGCTCCTCAGTAAGGGGGTCTTGGGGGACTCCTTGCCCAGTAGGATGTGTTTGAGGTTCGGGTTCCCGTGAAAGTTTATCCCAAACATCTCGAAACACTCCCTCTCGTACACTTCTGCTCCCGGGAACTGCTTCACAATGCTGTTTACAATAGGTTTCTTTCTGTCAACCTTGGTTTTGATGCTCAGGATTTTCCCGTCATACGTGAAGTGGTAGATCAGCTCGATCTCCTTCTTGTTGTCGTAACCGGTTATTGCAGATATGTGCTCTATATTCTTTGCCTTCAACCTCAGCATGGTTTTTCCGAAATCCTTCTGGGAAACCTCCACAAAGATAGAGTTTCCCTGCTTTTTGTAAACCCTTCCCAAGCTTTTTGCGAATATCATTTTCCACCCCTTTTCTATTATATCTTGTATCTCTCCCTCCATACATCCAATGCTTTCAGCAGGCCCTGCAGGATTGCCTCAGGTTTTGGGGGACAGCCGGGAACGTAAACATCAACAGGCATTATCCTGTCCAAGGGGCCCGAGATGTTGTAGGCATCATGGAAGACTCCCTTTGATATCGCGCAGGAGCCTACAGCGATCACAGCCTTTGGCTCCGGGGTCTGTTCATAAACCCTCCTCAGCCTGGATTCAATCTTCTTGGTCACTGCCCCGCTTATGATAAGGATATCGGAATGCCTTGGATTCGCCTTGCTCAGTCCGCCGAATCTTTCTATATCGTACCTGGGAGTCAGGACAGCGAATGTTTCTATCGCGCAGCCATTGCAACCCCCGGTATCAAAGTGCAGAATCCAGGGAGACTTTCTTCTGGCATAACATACTATCTTATCCCCAATCCTTCGAAACATCTCATCACCATAATATTGAAAGTATTATTATCAGAAAGACCAAACCCAGTACTATCCAGGCCAGATAATCTGAGAGGTTTCCCGTGTGCATCCTTTTCAACCATCCTATTCTTAAGGTTCTGACAAACACCCTGTAAAAGGAATCCTGCGGAACGTTGAGGTGCTCTGGCGGAATGTCCTCACCGCACGCATATATCTTCTGCTCCCTCCTCTTGACTGGCTTCTTTCCTATGGCATATATCAGTAGGAAAACTGCCAGGAATACCAAAAACACCACTATTATGTTCTGCATTATCAGCACCTGATCCATACCAAAGGGCCTCGCCCCCTTTGGGAACCTCCTCCTTGTGAGCAAGCTCCCACCAAGGACTTACCCCGTCACCTCAAATTCTATATTTACCATAACAACACCTTCATTATGTAGGGAACATTAGTGAAACTCTCAACCACAATGTTTGAAATCCTTATCCCTGCCCAGGGGAGAAGACCGAAAAAGATGCAAACCCCTGCAAGGATTACGATTGGGATGAGCATGTAGTGTGAGATCCCCTTGGTCTTAATCTTTGTATTCTTCAGGAATATTACTGAGTATGCTTTCAGGCCGTAAAACAATGCTAGGACCGAGGCCAGAACAGCGAGTACCATAAATATGGGATTGGTCTGGAGTGTCGCAATGTATATAAGCCACTTGCTCGAGAACCCGTTCAGCAGGGGAACACCGGCATTTGCGAGTATCCCGATAAGGAAGGCATAGTTAAGAACCGGGCTAAACCTTGCAAACCCTCCAAGTTTTCCCATGTCAGAGGTTCCTGCATGGTGGATTATAACCCCTGCGCAGAAAAACAGCAAAGCCTCCAAAACAACAATGTTGAATAGATGAAAGACAGCGGCTGTGTAACCCAAACTATTCGAGATACCCACACCAAAGGCGAGAAGAACAAAACCTGCCTGGGAAATGGAGGAGTATGCAAGCAGCCTGAGAAGGTCTCTCTGCTGCAGAGCCATAACCGCCCCAACGATCATCGTCACCACCCCAATCAACGCTATCAATGTGTAAACCATAACCGATGTTATGGAGAAAACGGTGAGGAACATCCTAAGCATTGTATAAATCCCCACAGAGGTTGCGGCAGTCGCAAACAATGCGCCTATTGGAGCGGGTGTTGCGGATATCGCATCAGCTTTCCATGCATGGAACGGGAACATAGCAACCTTCAATCCGAATCCCGTGAGCAAAAGACCCAGGGAAAGTGGAAGAACAAAACTCGATATCTCAGGGATTTTCAAGGCAAGGTCCGCCATGTTGAGGGTTCCTGTGAGACCGTATAGAAACGCAACACCAAAAAGGATAAGGGACGTTGCCAGAGAGCCCTGTATCAGATACTTTATAGACCCCTCTATTGCATTGGCATTCCTGTAGTAGGAGGTTAGGGCATAGGCAGACAAAGAGAATATCTCAAAGAAAACAAAGAGGTTGAACATGTCTCCTGTGTGGACAGCCCCGAGCATCCCTGCCAGGAATAAACAAAGGAGGGAGTAGTACTTGGTCCTCTTATCCTTTATGAATCTGTAGGAAAACATTGCCGCAAGGAAACCTATCGAGGTTACTATCATTATTATGAGCAGGGATAGGGAATCCACAACAACCGTTATACCGAACGGAGCAATCCAGTCCTCCATCTGAAATGTCAGAATCCTATCTGTCATGATTCCCGGGATGGTCAGTGATGCGAGTAACAAAGCAAGGAACGTTCCAACAATTGCAACCCAGGATACGTATCTTATACCCTTAAAGCTTACTATGGGTATTATGAACGCTGCTCCAAGCAGCAATGGTATTGCATAAAAGCTATACAGCATCCTTCTTCACCTCTTCCACTTTCTTTATCACTTCAGCCAGTCTTTCACCGAGCTGTCTCAATTCCTGTATTTTATTCTCATCCTCCCTCACGCTTCCAGGTGCCCCTGCAATTGCAGTGACAGAGCCAACGAATTTCATTTCACATATTTCACCGAAAATCTTAAGGTAATCCACAACCCTGTTTATGGATTGCATATCCGCTTCTCCAACAACGGTTACTACAAGAAGCTTATCCTTTAGCTTTCCTGTTTCGTGCAATGGCAATGTTCTGTCAATGAAGTTCTTCAAAAGACCAGAGACGTTGTCAAAGTAAGTGGGGGAACCAATCACAATTCCCTTGGCTCCTTCCATTTTTCTGATTATCTGTTCCATGTCATCTTCATATGCAGATCCTCCAGAACCATCACATAGCTTGATACTCTTGTTCCTGAGCAGTATCATCTCGGTTTCAGCTCCCCCCGCCTTCGCCCCCTCCAGAGTCTCAAAAACCATTATCTCTGTATTTCCTTTCCTAGGGCTCCCCACAATACCAACAATCTTTATACTTTCCATGCTATCCCTTCAACCCCCTTATGTTCTTGGCATTAAGTGTGTTGAACCTTCTGTAGACCATTATAACAAGCGAGAGAGCGACTGCTGTAACAGAGAGGTTTATCACTATCGAGGTCAGGACAAGGGCCTGTGGCAGGGGATCGACTGCAGTGGCAACGAACTGATAGAAATCCACATCCTGAAGAATAGGAGCGATACCATACATTCTGTAGCCTATTGATATCAGGAGCAGATGAATCCCGTTGGAGAATATTACAAGGCCCATTATCTTCTTTATGAGATTCTCCCTTGCCAGTAGTGTGTAGATTCCTATCATCACCAGGACCATTGCCATAAGGTATGGAAACATTTCATCACTCCCTCATCATGGTATAGATTATCATCACCAGTGCTGTTATGACCATGAACATCCCTGCAAAATTCAGTAACGGTGTGAACCCGCCGCTCCAGAATTCGAAAAGTTTCTGCGTGCTGATTATATCGAACCTGGATTTGTATCCAATGTTCAGGATTAATACGACAAGGATTATCCCAGCGACAGATTTCATGTCAATCAACTCATGTCTAGTGAGATTGTGCTCAACATCCGCTTCAGTGTAAGCAACCACAAGCAGGGCGAATCCTGTCGCTATGATTGCTCCTGCAGGGAACGCTCCACCAGGACCCAGGTGCCCATGCACGGCTATGTAAACCCCGAACAGCAGTATGAACGGGAACAGAAGTCTAGACACGCTTTTTACGATAACGTCCATATTCCTTCCTCCTAACGACTAGGAACACACCCATGGCAGCGGTGAACAATACTGTTTCCTCTCCCAAGGTATCGTATCCCCTGAAATCCCACACAATGGCGTTAACAAGGTTTGCAGACCCTGTGTGGAAAACACCCTTCTGCAGATAATACTCCGCGACATGTTTGCTTTCAAAGCTCCCGAATGCAGGGAGCGAGACCAGACCCATGAATATGAAAAGCCCGAGGTACAGGACCAGCACGGTTGCAACTATCTTTCTCATTATTTACCCACCTCTTCCATCCTCCTGGTTTTGTTGATTGCAATCAGGAATATGAATGTCACCAGCCCCGCAACAACAGCTGCCTGGGTCAGGGCTATGTCAGGGGCTGCTAGCAGGTAGAATCCCAGCGCAAGGACCACATCCGCCCCTGCCAGCAGTATGACTGCATAAACCAGGTCCTTGCTCCTCACAGCCACGACTGATAGGATTACAAGTATTAACAGGGATATCTCTAGCATCATATTTTCATCTCATCTTTCACCAGATTCTTTGGCTTTATGCCCATCTTGTACGCTTTTTCAGCTATTGCATGGGTAGCAGTGGGGTTGGTGAAGAGGTTGAATACTATTACTATGAAGATCTTCAGGGAGTAAACGCCCCAGCCAGCTGAAAGGATGAGGGCGAGCAGACCGAGGGATATGCTCCCCACGCTTATCATGGTTGCTGCGTGGGTTCTGGTGTAGAAGTCCGGGAACCTTATCAGCCCCAGGGAACCTATTATTGCAAAGATTCCTGCTATGTAGAGCATTACCTGAACTATAATTTCTATCATGTTTCTTTCACCTTGATGAATTTTGCAATTGCGAGCG
>DAOVCJ010000026.1 GCA_030670085.1 Candidatus Aenigmatarchaeota archaeon | reverse complement strand
TCCAATGTCTCTGTCAACCTCGCAATGGTTGGGGTTGTCTTCAACACAATCGTCCTGGGAACGATCGCTCACTTCCTCTTCGGTCTTGAGATAGTTTATTCGTTTCTGATGGCTGCTGTTATAAGCGGTACTGGGACGGGTGTTGTGTTCGCGTTTGAAGATGTTCTCAAGGGATCCAGAAAAGCCATGAACATCCTGAAGGTAGAATCTATATTCAACTCTCCCCTGAGTGTTCTTTTACCAATAATATTCCTTGGTCTGGTTGCCATTGAGCCCGGTGCATTGTTTGAACCCATGAAATACGTATCGCAGTTCTGGCTTATGATAGCTGCCGGGGTTGGGACCGGAATAATACTGGGTCTAGCGGTTTCAAAGATCCTCAAGTCAGTGATAAAGGAGTATACTGCCCTTCTACTATTCGCCATCGCCATTATAACCTATGCCTTGGCTGAAATGGTCGGGGGATCTGGGATGCTTGCTGTTGCGATATGTGGTCTGATTGCAGGTGATCTCGCGATACCAGGGAGAAAGGAGGTTAACCGATTCGATGACCATCTCTCCGAGCTCCTTAGGATATCTGTCTTTACCCTGCTCGGTGCACAGGTCGCGTTGCTGATGTCCCCATACGAGCTTCTGACAGCCTTTGTTTTCTTCCTGATAGCCTTCTTCATACGTCCAGTCTTCCTTATTCCAATGCTCGGAAAAAGAAGAAAGGAGCTGGACAGAAGAGACATGATTCTACTCTCCTTTGTGACGCCAAGGGGCCTCTCAGCCGCTGCCATGGCTCCCATAGTTGCAGCAGCCCTTCTGGCTGCAGGCCAGCCCGAGGCTGTCGCGACAAAGATAGTGAACATAATATTCATAGTGATTGTTTTATCCATCCTCTTCAGCTCGGTTGTTGCGGGGTTCCTGGGCAGAATGAAACCCGAAAAGGAAAAGCCAAAAAAGAAAAAGGATGTTCTAGGCAAGATAGAAAAGGAAACCGAGAAAGAGGAAGTCAAGGGTGAGGAAGAGGTTCTGGAAGAGGTTGAAGGGGGAGCGGGTTAGTCTGAAACTAAATCTTTTTAATTACGCTTTCTAAGATGTCCAATCCCTTCTCGAAGTCCTCCCTTGTTATGGTGAGCGGCGGGATTAGCCTTATTGTTGAGACGCCGCATGAGAGGAGGATTAAACCCTTCCTGAACGCATGGTTCAGGACCTTCTGGGTTTCCTTCTTTGCGGGGGTCTTAGTCTTCCTGTCCTTTACAAGCTCCATGGCGAGCATAAGGCCTAGGCCCCTAACATCCCCTACAATCTCCTTCTCCTCCTTCAGGTCCTTCAGAAATTTCAAACCTATCTTCCCCAGCTTCTCTGCGTTCCTGCAGAGGTTTTTCTTCTTTATCTGGCTTATTGACGCCAGGGCTGCAGAGCATGCTAGAGGATTGCCACCAAACGTGGAGGCATGCGCCCCAGCAGGCCAGGTCATTATCTCCTTCTTTGCAACGCAGGCTCCCAGAGGGAGACCTGCTGCTATACCCTTTGCAAGGCAGATTATGTCTGGTTTCACCCCATAGTATTCAGAAGCGAACATGTACCCCGTCCTCCCGAAGCCGGTCTGTATCTCATCCAGAATGTAGAGGAACCTGTACTTCCTGCATATCTTCTGGAGTTTCCTGTGGTAGTCTTTTGGCGGGAAGATATAGCCACCCTCGCCCTGTATGGGCTCCACTATCACAGCCGCAACCTCATCAGGCGGAACGATGGTTGTCAGGATCTCGTCCTCAAGGTATTTCAGACACTCCATGTTGCACATTGGATATTCCTTCCCGAATGCACATCTGTAGCAGTAGGCAAAGGGTATGTGGGTTACCCCGGGAACAAGGGGAGAAAAATGGTCCCTTTGCATGATCTTTGAAGCTGTCAGGCTGAGGGACCCCATGCTCCTGCCATGGAAAGAATCCAGGAACGCTATCATTCTGTGTCTCTTTTTATACCATCTCGCCAGCTTGAATGCGCATTCCACTGCCTCGGTTCCGGAGTTCGTAAAGAAAACCCTTTTTGTAAAGTCCCCTGGTGTTATTTTGCTCAGCTCTCCTGCCAGCTTGACCCCGAGTTCATTGTAGAAATCCGTTCCTGCATTGTGCAGGCATTTGTCCGCTTGTTCTTTCACAGCCTTCACGACCTCTGGGTTTGCATGGCCAACATTGCTCACAGCAATGAAAGAGGAGAAATCCAGATACTTCTTCCCGTCAACGTCCCAGACCCAGCAGTCCTTCGCTTTGTCAATAACAAGGGGGTAGGACCTGGTGTAGGAAGGGGAGATGATCCTGGAATCCTTTTTGACAACAAGCTCGGATTTCTTTGCCATAAAAATCACTTAATATTATAATTCTGTTTTCTTCTTAATAAAAGAGATGGAGAGGCTGTAAAATCAAGGTCTTATTTCTACGTGATGGATTTTTCCTCCAACGGGTCTGCCATTAATATCGCGACCTCGTAGATCTGCAATTTCATGATCAATATTTACGAATTTCCCATATTGGGTTTGAAGGGAAAAAGTTCTGTCATCTTCATTTTTTATCGATCCTGTGTAGCTGGTCGTTTTGTTTATCGAGGAGTTCCTCGGAAAATAGGGTTCATAATAATCAATCTTGGTGACGGTTTTTCCAGCGAGAGTTGACAGAATTATTCTGACATCTTCTAGAGAGATTTTACGAACAAAGGAAAAGTCGCCTTCGTATTTTTCATTCGGAAAAAAACCATAGGGTGCTTTCTCTGCTGTACGATGCGATTCCATGTAACGTTTTTCTGAAAAGGTATCACCCTTATCAGCATAAATTCTAGCAAGACGTAACATCATCTTCTTATACTCTGACCTTTTACTCATGTTTTCACTCCTCGCTTCCAAAAAACCCTCCTGCCTAGAAAAAAATAACCAGAAAGTTTTTAAATGGGGTTACTGGGATTTTCACTCATTTCGAGATTTGAACCCAGGTCGCCAGCTATTTCTGAACCCTTTAGTTTTCCGTTGACGCTTTTTCTAAAAGGGTCACCCGAAGCTGGGATGCTAGACCAAACTACACCATAACCCCTCACTTATCTGATTTGGAGGAATTATTAATAAAGCATTTATAAGATTTTAAATCATTTTTGAAGTATGAAAATCCTGCTCGTGGAACCGAATTCCAAGTTCGCAATAAGAAGGGTCTTGGGTGTTTCGGGTCCTCCCTTGGGTCTGGCTTTAATATCCTCGTATATTCGGGAGTATGGTAAGGGTAAGCACGAGGTTAAGCTTGTGGATGCCCTGACCCTGAATTATACGCATGAAGGGTTTAAGGATGTGGTAAGGGACTTCGGACCCGATGTTGTGGGTATCTCAGCTATATCTACGTCTGCGATACATGATGTGTATGGGTATGCGAAGATTGCAAAGGAAGTCAATCCTGATATCACAACCGTTGTTGGTGGTCATCATGTTTCTTTCACAGCAAATGAGAGCATGGAAGAGTGTAAGCATATAGACATAATTGTCTGTGGCGAGGCAGAGGAGACGTTTCTGGATCTTATGAATACACTTGAGGACGGTAATAATCTCAAGAGCGTCCTTGGGATATTCTACAGGAACAGTGGAAAGATAATAGGGAACCTGCCGAGACCTCTGATAGAAGACCTCGATTCGATTCCCATACCTGCTTATGACCAGCTCCCAATGAATCTGTACAAAATGGGTAAGGAAAAATACATCGCGATAATAACCTCAAGGGGGTGTCCATTCAGTTGCATATTCTGCTCTTCCTCAAGATTAATGGGCAAGAGGTACAGGGAGAGGAGCGCAAAGAGCATAATGAAGGAGATTCGTCTTTTGAAAAACGAGTACGGAATATCCCATATAGAGATCATTGATGACATGTTTGTTCTGAACACGGGAAGGGTAAAGGAGCTCCATGATATGATAAAGAAGGAGAAGCTTCAAATCTACTGGTCATGCTCCTCGAGGGTTGATATCATTTCCAGGAACCCGGATGTGTTGAAATACCTGAAGGGATCCGGGTGCCACACTGTTTACGTGGGAGCAGAATCAGGCACCCAGAAGTCCCTGGACAGAATAAACAAGGGCATAACCCTTGAACAGACAAGGAAGGCTGTAAGGCTGATAAAGAGGGCAGGAATGGCTGTCTTTGCCTCCTTCATAATAGGAATACCCGGAGAGACCAGGAATGATATAGAGAAAACCATAAAGTTTGCGATAGAGCTTGACCCGTCATGGGTCCAGTTCACTGTGTGCACTCCGTACCCGGGAACCCCGCTCTATGAATACGCCAAGGGCAACAACATGCTGGAGACAGATGACTGGAGCAAATACACGGTGTTAAACCCTGTGATGAAGCTACCGACCCTCTCCCAGAGGGAACTGAAGAAGATGCTCAGGAAGGCATATATCAGGTTCTACCTCAGGCCGAAATTCATATGGAACACCATAAAGTACGGGAACCTTGGCCTTATCAAGAAGATGTTCTCAGCTAGTCTGGACTATATAACAGGGAAATAGAGGATTCTGACTAGAATCTGGAGATGTCTTCTGATTCGGGTGAGCTTGGGGTTCCTGAGGGGATTTCTGATTTGAACTTGAACTTGGGTTTTTTCTTTCTCCTTGATATTGCAAGACCCGCTATGATGACTATGACAATTATTATGATTACTACAACAACCCACAGCAACCAGAAAGGTATCTCTGTCGAGGGCAGGCAAGCCCCATTTAAGCAGCCATATGGGCAGGTCTCTACGAAAACCCACCCGCTCCTGTTATCATTGCATTCCTCCACATTATTCCCAACACATCTTTTTTGCCCTATCTCACATACGAACTCCTCAAGGCCCTCTGCGTAGACCTCCCCAGAGAATTCATCTATTACAGAGGTGTCCACCTCCTCATTAACCTCGTAGGATATGATGACATCCTGCCCAAATGTAAGCTCAGGGTAAAGGAAAACAAAGCCCGGGTCTTCCTCAACTACCTCGTACGTTGCTCCGGGGGCTGTCACGGTTATATCTGAAGCGGATGATGCAAAGGTCTTTGGAACAGAATCAAAAAATATGAAATTGGTTACCTTCTTGTCACCAAAGTATTTCATTTTTGTCGTCATTTTGGATGTCCCGCCTCCAACATTTATCTCCCTTGTCATGTTTATCTCGGATGAGATGGACTGGGAGAGTCTCATGAGGTTTTCCCTTGCTTGCTCACTCATGTTCGCAATGCCCAAAACCTTCTCTATCGCTGCCTGAAGCTTTGTGTTGTTTCTCAAACCAACTCCGGGAACGAGCTCGGGTTTCCTGCTCTCATTCTGAGCTTCTTCAGTGGGAGGAAGTCCCCCTCCTGATGGCCCTCCATCAGGTCCTCCACCTGGACCACCGGCAGCGGATACAGACAGGGTTGTTGACTCCTGGTCTCCGCCAGCATTCTGGGAAGTAACTGTGGTGCTTATCGTGTAGGCTCCTGCCGTAGAAGGGACAGTGAAGGTCCAGCTCTTCTGTATGGTCTTTTGCGAGCCAGAGGAGTAGATTGTGTTGTCATTCCAGTCGGTTATCTTGCTAGGATACAGAGCAGAATCAGTTCCCGACATGTCTGCATCCACATCGGTTATATCAACACTCGCACCGGTTGATACCTCCAAGATAACAGTAACACTGTTTCCCGCTGTCGCTGAATATGGAGCGTTTTTGAATGAGGTTGTTACGGTCAGGGGGGAAGTTATGGTAACAAGGGTCTGCTGGGAGGATATGCT
>DAOVCJ010000013.1 GCA_030670085.1 Candidatus Aenigmatarchaeota archaeon | reverse complement strand
CCTGAGAGCGCGTTCTCAATAAGTTCTCCGAACATTGAGCTCGAGAACATCGCAACAAGGAAGTAGATTATCAATGCTATCACAACAATCTTGCCTATGGAGTACCACTGGGTTATCTTGTTCTCACCATGCATTATCCTTGTGGTGAATATGCCGAGTATTATCACAACCTCCAAGAGATAGATCCCTACAATGAACTGGAACATCTCAGGGGATATGGAGGATTCCATGTTGCCGAAAATGCCTGCTACATTTTCAATACCCATTGTCGTCCCCAAACCTGCGCCCTCCAGATACTCGCCTAGGGTTGCCAGAACCTTGACTATTATGCTGGTCATGGAAACTATCAGGCCGGTTATCATGGGTGTCAAGAAGTATGCCTGGAACTTCATCGAGGATGCTGTGTCCGAAAGCAGTTCCCTTATGTACTCCTGTGTCTCTCTCATGTTTTTTAAATACCTTGCAATCCTGAGCATGGATTCTGAGGCGTATTGGACTCCTGTCTTTGAGGTCTCAACCACCACGTACATGACGTTCCTTATCAGCTTGGATGGGTAATACCTGAGGGCACCCCACTTCTTATTGAACAAGGCTTCTTCAAAGGTCATGCCCAGGTTTCGGATATTTCTAAGGGTCAGCCTGAACAGATCAGCAATCTTCAGGTCCTTGACATCATCAATTGATTTCTCTATCGCTAGCTCTGTTGGGGTCCCCCCTGAAATCCTGTTGCCCAGCTGGAAAAGGGCTAGCTCAAAATCCCCCTCAGTACTTTGAATATCGCTCTGTATCCTTGATCTCTGGAAATTGGAAAGAATGAAATAGGTTGCAAGGGAGAAACCAACACCCATTACTATCATAAGGGAATAGAGGAGTGAGGATATCGTATGCCCGCTCCCCATGCCTGAGAATATGAGACCGGGGTACTGTAAAAAGAAAATCACTGGGTATGCAAGGAATGCTATCAGAACCAGGATTGCGATAGGAAGGACAGGGAATGACCTTTTTCCTATGGAAAACCTTCCTTCCTTCGGAAGATCAGGGTAGGCTGATATATCCACCTGAGAGAAGGTTACAGGCCTCTTGCTCAGGGTGTAGTTTATGAACCAAATAATTACGATTGGTAACACAATATCGTAGCCTATGACGAAGTGGATGGGGCTCACCATATCCGCCATGAAAACAGCTGCCAGCGGGGCCATAATTGTTCCCAGTATTGGAAGAACAATACCCATCATATGTATGATCATGACAGGCATTTTCATCTCCTGCGCATAGTGTTTCATTCTTGTTTTCGTACCGCTCAGTATGACATCCAGGGCTTCGTCCAGGACAATCTTTGCTCTCTCAGGGGTATGGGTCTGGGAATCCCTGATGAGGCGAAGGGCCTCTGCAAACTCCTCGTTCTCTGGCTTCCACTTGGCTATGTAATCCATTAGAGCGTCTGAGGCGGAATAGTACTTCCTCATCTCTATATCCCATAACATTCTCCTCATATCCCACGCAAGCTCACCGGAAACGTTGGCTGCTGAAAATCTAAGTGCCTTCTCAAGGTTCGGTGACGCCCTCATGGATATGACCATGTAAAGGACAGCGATAACAACCTGTGAAGATGCTTTCACCCTCATGGATTTTACCATGGTCTTGGGGTATGTGAAGAAGTAGTATCCTAGCAGAACCCCGAGCATTATCATTGATATGCCTATGATTATCAGGGTCATTGTGAGGGTCCCCATTATCACAAGGCTCAAAAGAAACGCCATGGCCATGATAACAAAAATGAGAATAGTGGTGATGAAGAGGGACATCACGGCATCAGGGGTTATCCTCATTCCAGTAAACGCTATCGCGGATTCCAGGTCCTGTCTGCTCCTCTTGTCAGGGCTCACCTTTATGAACTTCTCAGCCTTGAGGGCGAGCTTCTCGTACCAGTTTTGTTTCCTCTTCTCCGTCTCTCTGAAGAGTCTGTACTCCCTGGAGGTGAAGACAAGCCTCCTTTTGCTTGGGGGCAGGTAAATCCTCCGCCTAATGGGAATTTTTCGTCTCTTCTTTTTGGGTTCCTTGCCACCAAAAATCGCCATATATATTATTATTCGCACGGCTTATAATTATTTTAAATAAACTTTCAATAGATAATACAGTGATATCCATGACTCTCAGATTCTACAACACCCTGAGCAATAAGAAGGAGGCTTTCAAGCCACTTAAAGGGGGAGTGGTAACCATATACAACTGTGGACCGACGGTCTGGAATTACGCACACATAGGTAACCTCCGGGCATATATCTTTGCTGATATACTCCGTCGTTATCTGGAGTACAGAGGATTCAGGGTCAAGCAGGTGATGAACATAACCGATGTCGGGCATATGACAGTGGATGAAGAGACAGAGGGAAGGGGTGAGGATAAAATAGAGATGAAGGCAAGGAAGGAGAAAAAGGATCCCTGGGAGATATCCAGATTCTACGAAAAGGCGTTCTTTGAGGACATCGCAAAGCTCAGCATAAAGAAGGCAATGGTTTATCCAAAGGCAACCAAGCACATAAAGGAAATGATCAAAACTATCCGGAGGTTGATAAAGAAGGGTTACGCTTACGAAGCAAATGGTTCTGTTTATTATGACATAACAAGATTCAAGGACTATGGGAGGCTTTCTGGGAATACTATAGAGAAACTGAAGGCAGGCAAGAGGATAGAGGTTCTCCCTGAAAAAAGGAACTGGTTTGATTTTGCACTGTGGAAGAAAGACCCCAAACATATAATGCAGTGGGATTCCCCCTGGGGAAGGGGATTCCCAGGATGGCACATCGAATGCTCTGTCATGAGCATGAAGTATTTGGGGGATACGTTGGATATACATACGGGTGGAGAGGACAACATCTTCCCTCATCATGAATGTGAGATCGCTCAGGCAGAGGGAGCAACAGGCAAGAGGTTCGTGAGGTACTGGATGCATACCAGGCATCTCCTGGTTAACGGGGAGAAGATGTCCAAGTCCAAGGGAAACTTCTATACCATCAGGGACCTTCTGAAGAAGGGTTACGATCCCAAGGCGATAAGGTATCTCCTGCTGTCCGGGCATTACAGGATCAGGCTGAACTTCACAGAGAAGGGCCTCAAGTCCGCAGAGGAGACCGTGAAAAGGCTCCAGGATTTCGTCTCCAGCCTGAGGGGGATAAAGGTAAGGAAGGGGAGGAATCCCAATATCAAGAAACTCGTCCAGAAAGTAAAGAAGGGTTTTGAGGAAGCCATGGATGATGATTTGAACGTCCCCCTTGCCCTAGGGAAGGTTTTCGATTTTGTGAGGGAGATGAACAAGGCGGTTTCTGAAGGGATTGGAAAGGGGGATGCGAAGCTTGCATACGAAACCATGCTGAAGTTTGACACTGTTCTTGGATTGGAACTTGGTAAAGTGAAGTTAGCTGTAGGAGAGAAGATTAAAATCAAGGATAGTATTTTTACAATACATTGGCAAGGAATAAAACCCAATCCAGAGGTGGAGAAACTCATAAAAAAGAGGGGAGAGCGAAGGAAGGAGAAGAGCTGGAAGGAAGCGGATAAAGTCAGGGACAAGGTAAAGGAGATGGGTTACATACTCGAGGACATGGAAAACGGAGTCAGGGTAAAGAAGGCTTGATTTTATGAAGATTGTTTTCCTAGGAAGTGGTGGTGGTCGAGTGGTTGTGATAAACCAGTTGAGAGCGAGTGGGGGCTGGATTCTGGAGATGGATGACCAGATGTTCCATATAGACCCGGGTCCCGGGGCACTGGCAAGGGCAAAACAGTACGGGGTTCCCTTGAGAAGGGTTACGGGTGTTATAATTTCCCATGCACATCCTGATCACTATGCAGATGCTGAAATGGTTGTGGAGGCAATGACTCTGGGAACCAAAGAAAAAAGAGGGGTAATAATAGGAAGTGCCAGTGTTATTAAGGGATGGGAGAAACACCATCCTGTTTTTTCACCGTACCATCTTAATGCAGCTGAAAGATACGAGATTCTGGAACCCGGGAAGGAGACGAGTATAGGGAAAATCAGGATAAAGGCAACACCAACCAATCATGGGGAGGAAAGGGGGATAGGTTTTGTTTTTGAAGGGAAAAACAGGGTAGGATACACGTCGGATGGTGAGTATTTCGAGGGTCAGGAGAAGCATTTCTCAGGGTGTGATATTTTGATTATAAACTGCCTGAGGCCAAGGGGTGAGAGATGGCCAACCCACATGAATTCTGAACAGGCTGTGAAATTGATCAGCAAGACCAGACCAAAGCTCGCTGTGTTAAAACATTTCGGAATGAGGATGTTGAAGGCTGTCCCGGAGAAGGAGGCAGCGTGGATGGAGAAAGAGACAGGAATCAAAACAATAGCTGCAAGGGATGGAATGGTGTTGGAAACAAGGGATGGGAAAATGGAAATCAGGCTGTCTGGTGGGAAGAGAGAGGACAGCCTGGAGGGGTTTCTGAAATAGAAATTATACAGGGATCTTTCCCTTTATTTCTAATATTATAAAGGTAATGATAAAGGCTATCACGATAATTGAAAAGATTATCCATGGTAATGGGTATTCACATGGGTTCGGGCAACTCCCTCCACAATCCACTCCATCCTCATTCAGGTCCCACACATTATTCTCACATGTGATTCTGATTATGCAATCCTCATCTATATCCCCATCACAGTCATCATCAAGGTCGTTGTAACATATCTCTCCAGTTGGATTGGGCCCCACACTGCCGTGGCATTGTGTCCCCCACCAGCCATCCTCACAGTATTGGATTCCTGGACTGCATATTCCCCTGTCAGTCCCGCAATACCTGGTCTCTCCCTCACTACACCTGCATGCCCTTTCATCTATCTCATTGTCACAGTCATCGTCTATTCCATTGCACTCCTCTGGTTTCGGGGGGTTTCCATTATAACACCCGCATTTTGTCTCCTCAATCGAGGTTCCACCGAGAACATTGTCTATCACACCGTCGCAGTCATCATCTGCATACCTTGGGAGCCGGGACAAGGCCGTGTTACAGGTTTCTTCTCTAGGTATTCTGGCATTCATGCAAGGCCCCCAGCTGCCGTCTACGCATGTTCTATTGCCTAGTGTGCAGAACCCTACATCCTTCCCACATGGCTTTTTGGTCCCGTCCACGCATTTCCAGACACATCCTTCTGTTTCTGAACCATTTATTAAATCGTACATCTCATCCACCACACCGTCACAGTCATCATCCAGTTCGTTCAGGCAGACCTCGTCCAATTCCCCTATGGAGTATGTTGAATTGCAAGTCACGTTCAATCCGTCCTCGGTGCACATGCATATTCCATTGCATACGCTCCCTTCCCAGTCATTGCATGACTTGTTGAGAACGCACTCAAACTCCTCCCCGTAAAAATCCTCATCTACCTCTCCATCGCAGTTGTTGTCTTTGTAGTCACAGATTTCCAAGGCATCTGGGTTTATTGACGCATCCGTATCATCACAGTCTCCTCTCTCTTCACAGTACCCATCCCCGTCCAGGTCAGCACAGACATAAAACTGGTGGGGTTTTTTTGCAATCTCGCTTCCGCCCCGAACCAGTCTTACAGAGAGGCTGTAAGAATCCGGGGTTCCTGGGGTTTCTATGTGGTCTGCAAGAGGAACGGTCTCTGTATAGTTTTGGGTGAAATCCATGATATCGCAAACACCCGTGACTGTCAGGGTTTGATCATTAAACGTCACGCCTATCGCATCATCAGGGTCCTGGTATTCACTGACCGAATACTGATTAACTGTCTTGATGCAGTTGCAGTTTGAGCAGGGACAGCCTGGGAAACCCAGGGTTGATTCTAATTCGGATTCAGTCCACTGCCTCTGGTAAGGATTTGTGTAACTTGCTGAAGTACTGGTGGTCCCGCTTCTGCTCCATAAACTCGAATTTGGTACTGTGTATTCTGTGTATGCGCACACAAGGGAACCGCTGGGTGGTAGGTATACTATGAAGTAAGTAGCTGCGGAGTCATAGTTGTATATCGTTATGTTTCCTGTATTACCATCCCAGTCAACCAGTCCCAAATCCTTTCTTTGGTAGTTACCGTTTTTATATATTCCGCCACTAGGCCATCCTGTGGGACCTCCGTATGCCCTGTAATCCTGATTAAGGCTCTCATCATCAAACTTATGAATCCAGCACTCTCTCGTTGTGAACTGTCCTCCACAACTCGAAACATCGAGTAGTCTGCTAATCCATCCGCTATCGGATACGTAGTGACCATCATATAAACCTCCCCCACAGACCTTTCCCGTGGTTAACTCAACACTCGTTTCACCAATGTTCACAGTCCATGTTGTGTTTTCCGGGCAGTCCTGGGGAACGATAATGTCTTGGCTTAGATCGCGTATAAATTTCAGATTATTCATTGCATTCACAACACCGTCATCATAATTGATGGGATTTGGCAGATTCCAAGGGACATCACAGTTCGCACCCTCATATCCGTATGCATCCACTATATATGAAAAGCTCACATCAGGATACTCCTCCCATGTATTCTCTCCGTTCGCTGTTATGTTGTAGCTGAAGGGGTGGGATTTGTAGCTGTAGTAGGATTCCTCTTGCATGTAGTTCTGAAGGTCTATGGCTTCCTCCAGGGTGTTGTTCAGGTAAACCTGGAGTTCTGAATTACTTGGTATGAATTCATCATGCTTTATGCTTATATTTATGTCAAGGCTATAGTCAGGGGCGTGGTAAAGCTTAGAATCTATTATACCAAGTTCAGCCATACCGGCTACTGTCTGTACCAGAAAGACAAGTCCGATTATCAAAAAAGCAAGAGCATGGAGTTTACTGGGCATAATTATAATTTTGTTTTACTGGTATTTATTTGCTCAAGTTCTTCGCGATATCTGGTTGTTAAGATTTTTAAATTTGCATAGTTAATATAATCAGGTTTAATAACTTACGTTCAAAAATATAACAGTGTTATATTTTGGTGGAAAATGGGAGAAAAGGATAGGAACGTATTCGAACTACTGGAGCCGGAACTGAAAAAGCTAGTGAGAAAACGATTCAGGGAGTCCACCCCGATCCAGAAGGAAGTGATACCCCTTGCCCTCCAGAGGAAGAATCTCCTGACCATATCCGAGACCGGCTCTGGGAAAACAGAGGCGTGCCTGCTACCAATCTTTGACCTGTGGCTCAAGGACAAGCCCAATCCGATTTCGATTCTCTACATAACCCCGCTTAAGAGCCTTAACAGGGACCTGCTGAAAAGGATACTGTGGTGGTCCAAGGAGCTTGATTTCGATGTTTCTGTCAGGCACGGGGACACGAGCACGTATGAGAGAAAGATGCAGTCTGAGAATCCGCCTGACATGCTCATCTCCACACCAGAAACCCTGCAGGCTGTCCTCACTGGGAAGATAATGAGAGGCCATCTCAAGAACGTACGCTATATCGTTATAGATGAGGTCCACGAGCTCGTTCCCAGCAAAAGGGGCCTGCAACTGACCATCGGCCTTGAGAGATTGAAGGAACTGATAAAGGGTTCGGGAAACCCGGACCCCCAAATCATAACCTTATCCGCAACAATAGGTTCCCCGGAAAGGATTGTTGATTTCTTCTCACTGGGTCCGGAGCATAAAATTGTCAACGTGACCAAGACCAAGAAAACCGATATCAGGGTTGAGTGCCCGAAACCCGGGCAGGAGGACCTTGCTTATGCATCAAAAATCTTCACCAGCCCTGAGGTTTCTGCGAGGCTGAGGAGGATTCAGGAACTGGTAAAGCAGAAGAAATCCGTCCTTGCCTTCACCAACACAAGGGAATTCGCAGAGATACTCTCATCCAGAATGAAAACCCTTGATGAGAAGCTACCGATTGAAACCCACCACTCCTCCCTTTCAAAGGGTGTCAGGATTCATGCAGAGATGGGTTTCAAGGACGGGAAGATAAAAACCCTGGTATGCACTTCGAGTCTTGAGCTCGGAATAGATATAGGTCTTATAGATTTCATCATTCAATACCAATCCCCGAGACAGGTTGCAAAACTGCTGCAGAGGATTGGGAGATCCGGTCATACACTGGACAGGGTATCGGACGGTGTAATAATCTCCGGGGAGGTGGACGATTGCTTTGAATCCTCGGTAATTGCAAAGCACGCGCTGGATGATAAGATAGAGCCGACCCTTGTCTATGGAGGGGCATGGGATGTTCTGGCTCATCAGATAGTGGGTCTCTCCCTTGAGGAGTATAAAATACCCCTGGAAAGGGCGTACTCGATAGTAAAGAGGGCTTATCCTTACAGGAACCTGAAAAGGGAAGAATTCACAGAGGTCTGCAACCTCATGCAGAAGCTTGGGTATATATGGGTGGGTTCCAAGTTTGATGATTACGTTCCCCTGAGGAGGAGAAGGAGAGCGTTTGAATATTACTACAGGAATCTTTCCACCATCCCTGATGTCAAGAACTACCAGATACACGATGTTGTGTCAGACAAGCCGGTCGGAACCCTGGATGCGGAGTTTGTCGCCCTCCATGGAAGCCCTGAAACATCCTTTATCTGCAAGGGTCAGGCGTGGAAGATACTGGATGTGAGGAACGATAAGATATACGTTGAGCCAATGCCTGGGATAGAGGCTGCTATTCCAGCATGGGAGGGGGAACTGATCCCGATTCCCTATGAGGTTGCGCAGGGTGTGGGAAGACTCAGAAAGGAGATTGCAGATATGATCGGGGATAAGAACAGGTCTGAAATTATCTCTCGCCTGACAAAGGATTATCCCATCACCCCAGAGGTTGCTGAAAAGCTTTACAAAACCATTCTGAAACAGAAGAGGTGGGGGGTTGTTCCGGACGATAAAAGGATTCTGGTCGAGTACAGTACGGATGAGGACGGGGCATGGGTTTTTATTCACTCCTGCTGGGGTTCCCTTGTTAATGATACAATGGGAAGGGTTCTTTCCTCGCTCCTGATAAATAAACTCGGTTCAGTTGGACTCCAAACAGATCCCTACAGAATCATAATAAGACTTCAGGACGGACTGGACTGGAAGGAAGCGATAGACACGTTCCGAAACCTGAAATCCAAAGAAGTTAAACCACTGCTCATGATGTCCCTGCCGAACTCAGAGCTCTTCATATGGAGATTCATACACGTTTGCCAGAGGTTTGGAATAATCTCAAGGGATGCTGAATATGGAAAGGGCTACATAAAGAAGATAGCTGAAGTTTATGCGAACACCCCCCCTTACAGGGAGGCCTTGAGTGAGATAGAGCAGGAGAAGCTCGACATAGAGAAGACAGTGGAGGTTCTGGATAAGATGAAATCCAAGGATATCAGGATTGAAACAAGACCCGGACTGTCTCCACTGGCTGAACTTGCCCTGAAGAGGAGGTTTGAGATAATCGCTCCTGCCAAACCTGAGAAAGAGATATTCAGGGTTTTCAAGCGCAGGCTGCTGGAAACCAAGATTGGTCTTGTTTGCACGCAGTGTGGATGGGCAACCATAAACACGGTCAGGGGCCTGAAGGACCCTGTGCACTGCCCGCTTTGCTATGCAGGAATGGTATCCATTGTTCCCTTCAGGTATATTATCCAGGCACAGGAACTTATCAAGAAGAAAAAAGCAGGTAAAAAACTGTCAGAAGAAGAGGAGAAGTGGCTCAGTCACATGCTTAACACAGCGAGCCTGATTGTTGCCTCGGGAAAGGATGCGGCCCTGGTTCTGGCTGGAAGGGGGGTCGGTCCCAAGACCGCTGGAAGGGTCCTGTCAAAGATGAAAAAGGGTGAGGATCTCCTGAGGGAAATCCTTTATGCAGAAAGAAACTACGTGAAGAACAGAAGGTTCTGGAAGGATTAGATTTTCAAAAATCCCCAGGGTATAATGCCCTCAAGCCAAATAACTCAAGTACTGGTGGCTCACCTAGGTAATCTGGAAAATTCTGCTGGTTTTCTTTACCCTGATCCATGAATATGATTTTCACCACATCTGCCTTTTTTAATTCTCCCAAATCAAATGTGACAGCTCCGCCTTCAGGAGGCGTTCCCCCGCGTCCTAAAAATATACGAGCTGATTCCCCGTTTTCCTTTTCTCCCCATGCAAAAACCCCGTAACTATGGAAACCATGTGGGGTTATCACCCTTCCGTATGCCTCTAAATCATCTCCGGGTCCATTAAAAAATGGTTCATCCCAAACGTAAAGAATACTACAACGATAGTGACCGAGGGAGGATATCCCATCAACACCACCAATTGAATTCTCTGGGTCTACAACATTTTTTGAGTAAAAGACTTGACTCGGGAATTCAGGACCTGTTAAACGCTCTGGCACCTCGATTTCTTCACTGGTTGAGTCACATGCCTTGATCCAATCCACTTCTAAATCTCTTTCTCCTTTATTTATCAGTTTGAATTTGTTCATTCCCTCATAACCTTCGGGAATGGAAACGTGAATCACTTCATCCTCCGCAGCAGAACGGAAATAGGGAAGTTGAGAACTTCTCTCCCTTCCATTCGCCTCAGCGGTTCCTGTTATCTCGAATGACCGGGGCAGTCGTTCGTTCAAACCTCTTATTCTCATTTCCATGTCATGCCCCTGCCTGTTCAGAGCCCATCGGTCATGCTGCAAACCAAACGTTACCCCTCCCCCTGGCTCTATTTTGGTGCATCTCGTATCTGGCCCTCCAGCCATGTAAGGCCCGTTTTTTACGTATCTCGATTCCAATGCCTTGACATTCCAAGCATAAACCGGATTCTCGGATATGGATTTCAGATTATTTGCTCCCAGAATTCCAAAAATGGTCGTGAAAGCAGTTGCCAGATACAGGCTCTTGGGAAATTTCATGTTCTCATTTTAATTTTAGTCGAAAGTAATAAGTAGTTTAAATCTTCCCCAGTTCCCCTAGAAAGGTGCCGTCAAGCATGTACACCTTCGCTTCCCTTTTCTTGGAGATTCTGAACATGGGGTTCGGGCCTTCCCTGAAATATTTCCTTATGTCCCTTGCTGTTTTGTTAAGCGGTACCAGTCCGGCAAAGCCATTGAAGGGGGGTATCAGAATGAGTTCAGGTGTCGTTTTTCCGATCCGCTTGTACCTCTCTGACAACTTCTTCCTGTCAAGTTCTGCCCTTACCCATACCGGGTCCCTCCAAGTGTATCCGAGTTTGTCGCTCAATTCAATTGATGCATGGTTGTGCCCCATAACAATCCTCTTAGAATCCAGGAATTCTTTTACAGGCCAGGCATGCCCATGGCAGAGCCATGTATCCCCCAACATGAATCCCTTGCTCGGATGCAGGGTAACCTTTCCGGGTAGGAGCTTCTCTATCCTGTCATCATGGTTCCCTGGCGTAATCTCAACCTCAGCTTGCTCTAAAAGGCGACTGAAAAACAAGGGGATCTCCTTCTCCTCCTGAAAGCTCGTCCCCGGAACCTTGTGCTTGATATCCCCTATTATGATGAGTTTCTTTGCCCTGGTCTTCTTGAGCAGTTTCTCTATCCTCTCGAGCAGCTTGCCTGACTGGGAGGGGATGTTCATCCCTTCCTTGCGGTATCGATATTCGATTCCTATGTGCAGATCCGATATCACCAGGGCTTTTCCGCAGAGAATCGCGGGTTCTCCTGTGACAAATTTTAATTGCATAATTAACAATCACAAATCATTTTTATATTGTTTATTTCTATATTCTATTCTATGAAGGATACGAAGGGATACGGGACCGTTATCTCAGGTGTGGATGGTCCCTCCACGAGAAGGTTTTCTTTTGTGATAAATACCGGAAACATTATCAAGCGCGGTCAGTTCATACAGCTGGAGACAGAGGAGGGGAAGCTTATCGGACGGGTGTCTGACGTTTACAAAACGAACCGCTACTTCATGAGACCCGAATCAGTGAAGGAGTATGAATCCTCTGGCAGAACCATGGATAGCATATTTCCTGTCTCTGACTGGGAGTACTTGGTGGCTGATGTCCATACAGTCGGGGTTTACCATTCAGATGGGTTCACAGATTCTCTGTTCCCTCCAAGTCCTGGAGTAAGGGTTCTGGAACCGGATACAGGTATATTGACGAAATTCTTTGGTCTGGATTCCCAGGGATTGAACCTGGGTAAACTTCCCCATCATGGTGTTGATGTGAAGGTGAACCCCACGAGATTTTTGCAAAAACACCTTGCCATACTTGCAATAAGCGGAGCAGGGAAGTCGTTCCTGTCCTCTGTCATAATAGAGGAGCTCCTTGACAGGAAAGAGGACCAGGGACAAATATCGACTGTTGTTGTTGATACGCACGGGGAATATTCATCGTTTGCAGAAGACCCCAAGTATGCAGCGAAAACAAGGGTGTTCCCTGTTTCCGACATCAGAATCGGCCTGGCCAATCTCTCTCCAGGGCGGATTAGCGAGTTCCTGCCAAAGCTTTCGTTTGTCCAAGCAAGGGAACTGGTCAAGGTAATGAGGGGGGTAGAGAAAAAGAACTACGGAATTGAAGACCTCATTAAGGAAATCGAGGGGAATGAGGACATAAAATCCGCAACCAGGGATGTCCTGCTTTCGAATCTTGAGGAGCTGAAAACAACAGGTATATTTGGGGTTTCTGATTACCCGGATCTTGGGGAACTTGCCAAGCAGGGAAGATTGTCTGTAATTGATTTGTCCGAGACCACGAACCTGTTCAAGAAACAGGTGATTGTCACACACTTTGCGAGGAGGCTTTTTAATGCCAGAAGGAGAGACGAAATCCCTCCGTTCCTGCTGGTGGTTGAAGAGTCTCACCAGTTCGCTCCGGAGAAGATGAAAGAGGAGCACGCCATATCCAAAAGCGTTATCACCCTCATAGCAAGGGAGGGGAGGAAGTTCAACGCATCCCTGTGCCTGATATCCCAGAGGCCCATACAGCTTTCCACGACAGCGCTCTCACAGTGCAACACCCATTTCATTCTGAGGGTTACCAACCCATACGACCTTGACCACATAGGAAAGTCGTCGGAGGGAATAAACCAGGCGGTTCTTAAGCAGATATCATCTCTTCCTGTGGGAAGCGGCCTGATTGTCGGGGAGGCTGTGAATTTTCCTCTCTTTGTCAGGATACGCAACAGAAAATCCAAGCCATCCTCAAGGGGCCTGCCCATGGAGAAAGCGGCGGTTGAGTATTATAGAAAAATCAAACAGAATCAGAAAGATGCCAAGGAATTCATGTGACTGTTTCTTATCCTGTAAGCCACATTAACAGAGGCTGAACTCCGATTGTTATACCTATTGCTGAGAGAATCAACCCTATTATTATTCCCAGAACAAGACTGACCACTGCTGCCAGAATCCACCATATGAACGCAGCCTGCAGGGATTTCTTCAGGCTTTCAGGATATATCAAATATATCAGAATCACATCTATTGCGAAGTAAAGTGGAAACATCCACATCTCAATTCCAATAGGAATGAAAAATTCAACCACAAGGCTGATAAAGGCTGTGATAAAGGTTATCAGGAGTGCGTATTCATATCTGGTTTTCTTGAACCCGAGTTTTTTTGTGAGGAACCAGAGTATCAGGGAATTGAATATTAGGGTGAATACGAACATGCTTATTACATACCCCATCCCAAACAATTGAACGGTGGTTATGTTGAGTTCTTCCAATACCATATTCTTGTTTTGGTTTTCTGAACATAAATTTGTATATGAGTATTTCTAGCGGAACGGTGTTAATCATAGTGAGTATAAACCGACACCATACAGACCGTTATTTTTTATAGCGGCATAGCGGAATGCCACACACGCTAGGTTTATAGGCAAAGGGGAGAATTGTATAATGGAATGAAATCGAAAAATCTTGTCAAAAAGAGGTTGTTGAATTTTGTAAAAGATGAAATAAGCAAAGGTAGATATCCTGGGAGAATTGAGCTGGAAAAGAGGTTCCACATCGATATAAGAAGTTATTTTCCTTTTGCTATTAGGGAAGTGTATGAAAGTGTTGGAGTTGACTACAAAACTGTTAAGGAAGAAATAGTTAAGAACAGGGTAAAGCTCGCAGTGCAAAAAAGAAGGAGATTTCCAGATAAAGAACAGGGTAGAAAAGCCATCTGCAGGTATATAAGATATAATGTTAAGAGGGGATTTTATCCAAGATACACAGATGTGGACAGACATCTGAAAATCAACGTCATTAGTTACTTCAGAACACTGAGAGAAGCTTATGAAGCCGCAGGTATAGAATATCCCAGAAGCTTGGAGAAAATGTATGAGGATAGAAAGAAGATGGGAAAGAAGATATTGAATTTTGTTTCAAATGAAGTGAGTAAGGATAATTACCCCAAGGCAAAAAAGATGGAGAAAATTTTCAAAATACAACTAGTGACCTATTTCCCAAGGGGTATTATAGAAGTTTACAGTTCTATTGGAATAGATTATTATAAAATAAGGGAAAAGAGACTGCAGAAAATTAAATCGCGTTTCGGTAGCATAGAAAAGGGGAGGGAGGAAATAACAAAATTCATAATAAAGAATGCAAAACATGGAAGATGTGTTGGTCACCGCGAAATCACCGAAAGATTAAAACTTAATCTGAATAAATATTTCTCAGGTATAAAAGAAGCCTATGATTATGTAGGAATAGAATATAGAAAAGATCCAAATCCTCTTATTTCAATTGAGAAACAAGAAAAACTGAGGAAAATATCGTTAGCGATTCTGAAGAAGCTAGGCTTCAAAATAATAAATGAAAGAGGTATTAATGAAGATATCTGCGTTAAAGATAAAGAAGGTAATATAATACCTGTTGAATTGAAAGCGTATCGCCATAATCTTTTCTTCCCCAATAGACTGCCATATTTGACTAAAAATACAAAAAATGAAATTGAACAAGTAAGGAGGTATATGAAAAAATATAATTCTCCTTATGGCATCATCTTCACAACAACTGATAAAATAAAGATTGGAATACCAAAAGATGTGAAACTCTTCAAGGCCACCGATATATTTGAGTTTCTCCAAAGATCTAATCTTGAGAATTTCATAAGAGATTTTAACTGGATAAGGAATACCTATACCAGCGAAAGCAAGAACATAAAAATAAACGAAATCCGTGAAAGGGTTTTAGAATTCTTTAAAAATGAATATAAAAAAGGTAGAAAACCAACCATACATACTATTCAAGAGGAATTTAATATTGACATCAGGACTTATTTCCTTGGTACTATGAGGGAAATTTATCAGAATTGTAATATACCACCATTAAGGCGTTTGAAAGAAAAGGCTAGAGTGGAAAAGACCACTTCCCTGTCGCCTTTCCTATCATATCCGGTTTAAAAATGCCCTCTTCTGTTATAATACCTTCGATATATTCAGCTGGTGTTACACCAAATGCTGGATTGACAATCTTTGCCCCAGGCAATTTCTTTGGGTTAACGACTTCCTCAGGACCCCTTTCCTCCAGTTCTATCTTCTCTGTAAACTTGATAGTCCCGCCCGCAACATAGAAGGGTTTACCAAACTGCTTGGCAAGCAGAGCAATGGGGAATGTCCCTATCTTATTAATGACAGAGCCGTTCGGTAGAATTATGCCGTCGGTGCCTGTCAAGACCTTTGTTGCCTGCCTCATGAGATGCCCTGCAGCAGAATCGATGCAGTAAATGACTGGTATCTTGGCCTTCAGCAGATCCTTTGCAGTCAGAAGGCCTTGGTAAAGGGGCCTTGTTTCCGTGACGATAACCTCGAATTCTTTGCCCTGCTTTTTTGCTTTTCTTAATATCTCCACAACTGTATGAGAATGGCAGTGAGTGAGCACAACATCTCCTTCCTGAATGATTTCTGAGCCTATTTCTGCAATCTTCAGAAGTGCTTCCTCCAGTTCCCGTAGATGCTCCCTGCAAACACTGAGCGTATAATTCCTAATTCTTCCCAGCTCATAATGGCCTTCATATTGCTGGACCTTCAAAAGAATATGACTTATGACATTCCTCAGAGCAGGCTCAGTCAGCCTTGATTTTACAAGAACTCTAGTTGTTTTCTGTAAATCAGAAAAAAAATCCTTTTTGGTCTTTGCCCTGCTCGCTCTTGCGGATATCTCCAAGGTCTCAATCCCAGCTTTTGCGACCTCCCTTGCCCCCTGTATCTTCATGGATTTTATGTCCTTGATTATTCTGGAAACCCTGGGAATCATATAGTATATAATTGATGTGTATATTATATAATTCTCAGCTTCTCCAACTCCTTCTTGCTCATGGGTCTTGCTTTTATGATCTTTTTTATTTTTCCTTCATGGAGCTCAATTTCTACTTCCTTCCTTGGGGCATCAGAGTATCGAACCGTTATTTCCGCTGCCTTCTTTATCATTCCCCCTGTTCTCCCCTGTAGAACAGTTACTGGTCCCATGTAGTCTTTCACTTCCATCCAAGGGAGTCTGTTCTTTCTCGCAAGGGTGATGAGTTTTTCGTTCTCCTTCTCGTCCCTCCCCACGATTATCTTCCCCTTCCCTAGCCTGAACTGCCTTCCGGGCTTGAGCAGCTCCACATCCTTACAGGTGATGGTTTTTTCGTTCGCAAGGAAGTCCCTTAGCTTTCTGGAGAATCCCGGGTCCGTTAGGAGGCATCCACCGCCAGGGGTTGGATACTCCTTGATTCCGAATTCTTTCGCGAGTCTCATCTGCGGTTTTCTTGACCTTCCCTGGATTGCAAGGAGCTTTTTCCTATCAACCAATCCCCTCTTCTCTGCTTGGGTGACAGGCATGAGCCTGCCTGACAGGGGCCTCACGATTTTGTCTTTCAATCCGGATTCTTTCTCTATTATCTTCATCAGGGGTCTTCTCTGAGAGAATGGTCTTTCACCCAGAACCTCGCCTGTCGCGATGAAATCCGCATTCATTTTCTTTGCAAAGGCCTTGGCTCTCTTCAGCATGTATATCTTGCAGTCAATGCAGGGGTTCATGTTTGCCCCGTAGCCATGTTTTGGCTTCTTTATGATATCGAAGTATCCCCTGGAAATCTTGACTTTATGCAGCTTTAACCTGAGTTTTTTAGCGACCTTCTCGGGAACCTCCGGGTCAGAGAAGGGTGTGACAAAGTTTATCCCCTCGATCCTGAGTCCCTGCTTCTGCAGGAGCTTTACCGCTAGCATAGAGTCCAAGCCTCCTGAAAATAACACCAGCGCTTTGGCTTTCATAAAATCCTATTTATTAGAAGTGAAATAATAATTATATATGAAGTGGTTAATGCTGGCTTTTCTGGCCTTGTTAATCCTGTTTTGCATATCCCAGCCTGTTCTGTCAGCAGAGTACACCTGTGACTCCTGTTCAACCTGCTCTGGTAATATCTCCTCAGCTTCTGCGGGGGATGTTGTGAAACTGGCCACAGACATCTCTGCAGGCTCCTCGACCTGTATCAACATAAGCTATGTGGACGGTGTGACCTTTGACTGTCAATCGTATTTGATATATGGTGGTGATTCATACACGTTCGGGATTTACCTTGAAGATTCCAACTACACTGTCATCAGAAATTGTGAAGTCCGGGGTTTCAATTATGGTATATTTGTTCTCTCAAGCCATAACACAATAGATAACGTTGTTTGTTATGTGAATTCATGGGCGGGAATAGATATACTTGGTGGGGCGACAAACAACACGGTAAGAAATTCCGTTTTCAGAAACAACGCGGGCCAAGAGGGACATGGAATTCTGCTAACAGGAGATGTTACGTATAACAGGTTCATCAATGTCACATCAAAATCGAACAGCCGCGGCCTTTCTCTCCGGTCCTCCAGCAACTTCAACACCTTTACCGACCTCCTTGTGGAGTCGAACACAGTATATGGTATCAACATAAACGAGAGTGATTCCAACGTGGTGAATGATTCCACAATCGGGAACAACCCCATAGGGATATGGATCGGGGACGATGTGAGTTCAAATCTAATCTACAACAATTATTTTGATAACTCAAACAACGCGCAGATAGACTCCGGTGTTAATGACTGGAACATCACCAAGACAGCTGGAACCAACATAATAGGGGAGGATTATCTTGGCGGGAATTTCTGGAGTGACTATACGGGTCAGGACTCGGATGGCGATGGTCTGGGAGATTCGCCATATGACTTGGGAACGAACAACTATGATTATCTGCCTCTGGTACACCCGCCATTTGTTATAAATCTTGTCCCACCGACCCCGGGTAATGAATCTATTGTCAATGTGGACTGGGTGTTTGTCAATGCCTCAGCAAACGAGGTTTTGGAGGCCTGTTTGCTGGAGTGGAATGGTCTAAATGAATCCATTTCTGTTTCTGGCAGATACTGCTCCAGTAACAAAACGGGTTTGAATGATGGTGATTACTGGTTCAGAGTGTGGGGTAATGATTCCCTTGGGAACTCCAGCGGAACCGGGATGAGACTCGTAACCATAAACACCACTGTAGTAGACACAGCCCCTCCAAACATTCAATACACCATACAGCCAAATATCATTGTAAATGGTTCCAACGTCTCCCTGATGATAGATGCCTCGGACCCTTCCGGAGTTGACAGAACCTGGTTAAACATAACCCTTCCGGATTCCACCTATCAAACAATAGATCTGCAGAACGGTGTGGCAATAAATTATACAACAACGTCCCTGATAGGGAGATACAATATAACCTTCTTTGCTAACGATACGCTCGGAAATGAGGGTAATGTAAGTGACTACTTTAATGCCCAAGAATCCGTTGTCACGATGAACTTCACTGTGAATGTGATAAACAACACTGGTGGGGGTATAGTATGCAACCTGACAGTATACGATGCAGGCACATCGGATGTTGTTGCTGAATACCAAGCTGGTGATGGCAGGTTTGAGGAGGATTTGGCAGGAGGAATGTATGATTTTCTGTTTAATGCATACAACAGGGATTTGCAGGTTTTGCTCACGGGGATAAGCCTTTCCCAGAACACCAACAGGAGCATTGGCCTGGACAAACCCTATCAGGCCTCTGGATTTGTCCATACATACGCTGTGGAAAGCAACTACACCATATCCAATGTAAGGGTAAGGATTGCCTACACAGAATCCCTGTTTTCAAATGAGAGTCATATGGGCGTTTACATCTGCGAAAACTGGAATTTCTCACAAAGGAGCTGCACCGGCAGCTGGAACAAGACCATTGCGATTCAAAACCAGACCCAGAATTACTTTGATGTGTACGTCTCCAGTTTCTCCGCATTCTCGATAAAGCAGGAACCCTATTGTGGGGATGGGGTATGCTCGAGTGAGGAGGATTCTAGCTCCTGTCCGGTGGATTGTGAATGTGACCCAAATGAAGTCAGGCCCTGCAATGTTACACACCAGGGGGTGTGTGGTGTAGGTGATGAGATGTGCGTTGATGGTAGCTGGACGGGATGCCCGTCACCGGTAACAGAAACGTGTAACGGAGAGGATGATGACTGTAATGGTGTCATAGACGATGTTCTTGGCGGAACCTCTGTTGAGTCTACCCAGTGTGGATGTTACGGTGGGGCAGATCCACAGGATGAAATATGTAACGGGATAGATGATGATTGTGACGGTGATATAGATGAGGAAGGGGATTGCTGTATTAACAATGAAACAAGGGAGTGTGGTCCTAGCAATGAGACAGGAATATGCAAAAAGGGAATATCAACCTGTATTAACAATGTCTGGGGTTCGTGTGAGAATGCCACATATGCGACGGATGAGATCTGTGGAAATGACCTAGACGATGACTGTGACGGGGAGACGGATGAGGATTGTGGCTGGGGTTTGGGGTTGGATTTGGGACTGGTTCTGATCCTGGTTGGGGTAATCATTCTGATAGTTATTGTCATCCTCTACCTGCACTTCAGGTCCAAGGGTAAGGAGCTGACGTGGGAAGAACTGAAAAAGAAATGGACCCCCGCGTATCAATAATTAATTATTAGTACTACTAATTATATATTATGAATAAATATATTTTCATTATTTTGGTTTTCATTTTTGTCCTAATTTTGAGTCTGACCTGCAGTGTGAATGCTTCTGATGTGCTCGTGGAATGGACCTGCACGGATGGCCTTAATTGCCTAGACCATGGGGATGGCTGTGGAAACTACGAGCTCCTGTACAACAACCAACCAGAATACACGTTCTCTGTGCAAGACCCGGGAATTTACGAGTGTGAAATTGAGGTGGAAACCTGCTGCTTTGGGTTTATTGGCGACATACCCGAAACAGAGGAGTACAGTGATGTTTCTTTTAATGATGTTTCGATTGGGAGTACGTATGACATGTTCTGCAATGTGGTTGGGGGTGATGAATGTGATTACGATTATGAGGATACTTGTCAGTACAGTGGCTGTTATTGGTATGGATATATGTGGTACGACAATCCGGACTGGGAAGGGGGAAAGTGCTTCAATTTACCATGCAGCCTCGCTAACAATCAGGGCTGCCAGCCTGGGGATGAATATTTCCCTGTAGATTTTGATGGTTCTTCTAATGGTTGTTGCTCTTGCTGGGTTAATGGGGCATGGTGTGGCAGCTGCAGCGATCCTGAACATGAATGCAGTGTAAAGAGCCCTAAATACTGCCATGACGTTCATTACGGAGGGGGTTCCTGCCAAGGCTTTGGGCCCGGTGGGGTGAACTGTGTTTGGGACAGTTCACACACTGTCCTGGAAGGTCTGGAGAATGGGGGGATGCTTAATAACGACGGTGTTGACTGCAGCAGGATGGACACAGACCCAGCACTGGAGACACTCGAGAAAAAATACACCAACCTCCTGGGATTCTATCATTTCCAGGATCTAACAAACCTGAACTACATCTGCTGCTTTGCAGCAGATGGAACCTTAAGCGAGGGTATGCACTGCGTAAGGAAC